>NZ_AP019650.1:335332-670665 GCF_009938165.1 Vibrio taketomensis | reverse complement strand
TGGCTAAGAAGTAACCTTGATAAAAATCAAGGTCTAGCAATTGCATCGCAATCAATTGTTCTTCATTTTCAATACCTTCGATAACAATTTTCGCCCCAATTTTTCGTGCCAGTGCCACTGCATCGAGTAAAGGTGACGTGTCACCTTGCATGTAATCTAACAGTAATGAACGGTCTATTTTGATAATGTTGGGTTTGAGCAATGCGACTCGGTGGTAGTTTGAAGCGTTCATTCCAAAGTCATCAATCGCGATCTCAAACCCTGTCTCAACAAGACGCTGCATCGCAGTTTTCAAGCAATGGTCATCTCGAGCTTCTAACTCAACGACTTCCATAATGATTTGGGAGGGCTCTAGATCCAGTGCGCGTAAACGCTTATCCAGCAACTGGATTCGAATTTCTTCAAAAGCAAAGAATTCTCCTGCGGAGGGCAGAACATTAAGAAAAAGTTTTAGATGACGATAGCGAGAAACAGAAAAATTGCGAATGTGTATCACGCGACTTAAACGTTCAACATTTATTTTGTCATCAAGATCGACATCGGCAGAATCGAAGAATATGTCGGGACGTATATTTACATTGTTATTGTCAGTAATACGCACTAAAGCCTCCAAGCCGATAACCTGAAGGTTAGAATCAAAAATAGGTTGATAAACACTACAAAGATTCAAATCTTTGTATTTCACAACATATTCATTTTATCGTTACAATAAACGCATTGTTGTAATTCGTTTTGGCTAGATAAAAGCATGGTCAAAAAAATCCCAAACATCAGTGCAATGGTATGAATTGCAGTTGTACCCCAATAATCCGCGTTTCGACGCATCTTGGGTATACTTTAGCCGTCGCATCAATATCCAAACGTACTCATTCTGATTCTGTAAGAGTGAGGTGTTTGGGTATGATGTCGTTAATCTTACTTTTAAATATCAGTAAATTACCAATCCAAACAAGATAACAAGAGATAACGACACTGTCTAAACTTTTAGATCCATATTGACGGTCAACACTCATTTTTATAACGCTTTATGTTTATCGAAACAGCAAAGGATTTTCACGAAATTGGTTTTTCGAGTGGAATAATAATTTGAAATTAAGTTAGCTAAATCTGTTTGGTGAAATAGAAATAATATGATAGTTCACGTTTGAATAAATTAGCTTAGCTGAACAACTGAATATAGCTGAACATACTTTCTCACTAACTGTTGATCGGATGCTCTTTTGATCGGATGAGTGATTTTGGTGTAGTAAGGTGCGATTGAAAAACACTCGTCTAAACTTTTTGATAACTGCGATTCACTGGTAAACAGCTTTACGCCTTGAGAACTATAACTTTCGACATCATCGGGTAGATAACCACTCCACCAATGTATAAGCTCTCGGCTTTGCTTACTGCGACTAATCCAATGGTCAGACACTAAAAGCAGTAAATCATTCGGCTGAATCGCGTAATCATATTCTGAGCGCCATTGTTCGATTGTTTTGAACAAGCGGTTCCGGCATTGACTTCCCGCACTTAATAAGTGTGAAGACAAAATCCAAACGGTTCCGGCATCGGAAGAGACACGAAAATGGTGAGGTTGCTCTTTATTGAGATCGGTTTCAATTGGCGCATAAGCACAATCATGACCAAATTCAGTAAGGGTGCGAGCTAAGCGTCTTGCAAAGGCCATCGATAGATGGTGTTCGCTCATGCCGCGGTTGTGGATTGTCGGGTAATGCTTCTCACACAAAGCCATACAATCAGCTTGGAACTCATTGACGCTCTGAATGAGCACATCTAATAACAAGACAATTCTCCATGAACCATGTTAACTCAAAGATAGGTTAACACGAGTTGCATAAAAATCGTCTTTCTAATTATGCGTTCTACGCATCCCTCTCAGAGGTTTATCACTAAGATTGAAGTTAGGTCACAACGCAAATATTGGATTCCTTATCGTGATGTATGGTTTCAATTCCTTCAAATATTTTGAACGACTTCATCAAATCCAAAATATGGCTTTAAATTAACAGTTGGTTATCATTATTGTTACTTAATGAGGTAAAAAATATGAAGGATTAATTGCACCATGAGTAACGCAGTAAAAAACTACAATTGGGTAGCGCGTGCAATACATTGGATTTCCGCTTTAGCGATTATTGGAATGTTCTCGGTCGGTCTGTGGATGGTGGATCTTTCCTATTACAGTCAATGGTACAGAACTGCACCACATTGGCACAAATCAGTGGGGATTCTATTAGCACTTCTAACTGTGCTTCGCCTAGTTTGGAAAGTGGTTACCGTGTCACCAGTCATTGAGGGAAGTGCAATCGTCAAAGTGGCCGCGAAAGTAGGGCATTTTGTTATGTATCTGCTGTTGTTTGTTTTGTTTACTTCAGGCTATCTCATTTCAACTGCAGATGGGCGGTCAATTGACGTGTTTAACTGGTTTGCCGTCCCTGGATTAGGGGCGTTATTTGAAAACCAAGCTGACTTGGCCGGTGAAATTCATTTTTATGTAGCATGGGCATTGATCGTACTTGCGGTTATTCATGTGCTTGCTGCTTTAAAACATCACTTTATTGATAAAGATAATACGCTACGCAAAATGATAGGAGCTTCAAAATGAAAAACAAGGTAATGGTTACAGGATTAGCGATGGCACTATTAGCGCCATTAAGTGCGAGCGCAGCGAATTACGTGATTGACACCAAGGGGGCTCACGCATCGATCAACTTTAAAGTTAGTCATCTTGGTTATAGTTTTATTAAAGGTCGCTTTAATACCTTTGATGGTCAATTTAGCTACGACCCGGAAAACATTGCAGCTTCAACAATAACGGTTAACGTGGATACAACCAGTTTGGATTCCAATCACGCTGAACGTGACAAACATATTCGCAGTAATGACTTTATCGATGCGAGTAAATACCCTAAAGCGACATTCACTAGCAACAAAGTAGTGGACAACGGCGATGGCACGTTTGAAGTGATGGGTGATTTAAATCTCCATGGTGTCACTCAACCGATAACGATTGATGCACAAGTTATTGGCCAAGGTCAGGACCCATGGGGTGGGGAACGTGCGGGTTTTATTGGTTCGACACGTTTAGAACTGGCTGACTTTAAGATCCCAGTGATGGGCGATTCTAGTTACGTTGATATGGAGCTTCATGTAGAAGGGATTAAGCAATAGTCTTAAACGAAAAAAAGCGCCTAACCAGGGCGCTTTGAATTATGTCACTACATTTGCTGCGAATTACGCAGACTTTTATGAGTATCAATAATTTCAGTCGGACGACCGTAAATATTGCGCATTGCCTGCATTACCTCATATCGACTAACAACACCAACCATTTGACCATTTTCAAGAACTGGTAAAACGTGTGGTTTGCTAACTTTGATGCTCTTCGCACGCTCTTCTAAAGATAGAGTAGAGAAGCGAGTAGCAATACCCATTGAAGTCGTTGGGAATAGTTGCTCTTTATCAATGCAAAGGAACTCAACAACATCAACTAATTTATCATTCACATCAATTGCGATTACATCACGAGACATCAGATCAACGACCTTTTGGCCTTGAGCAGGGATGTAGTCTTGGCACCACAAATCGACCATCACATCATGTGCAGAGAAGAAACCCACTAGACGACCCTGAATATCAGTCACTGGAGCGCTAACTTCGTTGTTTGCAATTAGATGTTCAATTGCTTTTGGCGTAGTCATTTCCGCAGAAAGTGTTACTGGTTGAGTGTTCATAAAGTCTTTAACGATGATGTTATTGTTCATAGCGTTCTCCTTGACTGACGCGATATCGACGGTAGTTGTTATTGTTGCAATGTTGGCTGCTTTAAGTTGAGGGCGACGGTAAATACACCAGTTCGCTAACCCGACAAGCACTGCACCACCAACGATATTGCCGAGTGTTACCGGAATTAAGTTTGCTGTAATAAACTGCTTGATATTTAAATCTGCATACTGAGCGGCTGTGGTGCCTGTCAAAGTCCAGAACGACTCAGGTGCAAAGTTTTGAATTACGATACCAAGTGGCACCATAAACATGTTTGCAACACAGTGTTCAAAACCACTTGATACAAACATCGCTACCGGTAGTATCGTCATTACTGCTTTTGTTAAAGGATTCGCGCTGCTGAAAGTGAGCCAAATGGCCAAGCAAACAAGAAGGTTACACAAAATCCCTAACGCAAACGCTTGAACCAACGTGTGATGAAGTTTGTGCTGCGCAATATTGAGCGCATTCAATCCCCATTGCCCATGGTCAAGTTGATATAGCCCAGCGGCGGCAACAATGGTCAGCAACAACATCGCGCCGATAAAGTTTCCTACGTACACTTTGGTCCAGATAGAAAGCATTTTGCTAAAGCTAATTTCTTTATTTGCCCAAGAAATGCTAGAAAGAACCGAACTCGTAAATAGTTCACCGCCACATATCACGATAAGAATCAGTCCCATACTGAAGGCGATACCGCCAGCAAGACGACTTAGACCCCAACCGGTATCAGCAGAACCAGTGGTTACCGTGATATAAAACAAAAATGCCAAGCCGATAAAGGCACCTGCCATGATAGCCAGGCTCAATGTCATACCCGTGGTTTTTTTGGCTTTGCTAAGGGCAAATTTCTCAGCTTGCGCCATCATCTCCGTCGGTGAAAAACATTGATTGTTAGCATGTTCAGATGACATATGCTCTCTAGTCAAAATTTTCATTAGTTACTCCTTATTGATATTGCGACCCTGTTCCGTATCGCCATTACAGATTATGGAGAACTGAACGATAGGTAAAATTGATAATTTTTAGAAACCTCATCAGAAAATTTGATATCGGAAAAATTGCAGGTAAAATAGAGTCTTGTTGCATAGAGCGACAAAAGGAATACATGGATACTAGCGTGATAACTATAAGGAGAGTTATGCGTTATTCACTCAAGCAGTTAGCTGTTTTCGATGCGGTTGCAGACACGGCAAGTGTTAGTGCAGCGGCAGATAAACTTGCTTTGACTCAATCTGCTACCAGCATGTCTTTAGCACAATTAGAAAAGATGCTCGGTAGACCCTTGTTTGAACGACAAGGCAAACAAATGGCGTTAACCCACTGGGGAAACTGGCTTAGACCTAAAGCGAAGCGCTTGTTGCAAGATGCACAGCAAATCGAAATGGGGTTTATGGAGCAACATTTGTTGAGTGGCGAAATTAGTTTAGGGGCCAGTCAAACGCCCGCTGAACATTTGATTCCCGACCTTATATGTCGAATTGATAATGATTTTCCAGAGCTTCGTATCAAGCTTAACGTGCAAAGTACAGATATCATTTTGCAAGGCTTACTGGACTATAAATATGATATCGGAATTATTGAAGGACGCTGTGACGACAACCGTTTGCACCAAGCTGTTTGGTGTCGAGACCATTTAACAGTTGTGGCGTCTGCTCATCATCCATTCGCGAAATCTGAACGTGTGACGCTGTCACAATTAGAGCAAGCTCGTTGGGTTCTGCGTGAGCATGGCTCTGGTACTCGCATGATTTTTGATAGCTCTATTCATCATTTAATTGAAGATTTAGATGTGTGGCGAGAGTATGAACACGTTCCCGTACTGCGTAATATGGTGGCGAACGGTCAATACTTAACGTGCTTACCGTTCCTGGACGTAGAACGCTTTATCGAGGCGGGCCTATTGGTCGCGCTTAACGTACCAGAGCTTAATATGGAACGAACGCTGTCGTTTGTTTGGCGTGCGGACATGATTGAGAACCCATTAGTGGAATGTATTAAGCGCGAAGGCCTGCGTATGATGAAAGGTCAATCTGTCCTTTAAGCAGTTTCAAGTATGATTGGACTAAGAGCCCGAGCAATTTGCTTGGGCTTTTTTATTCTTTGTGCTGCGACTTTTTGATAGTAAATCTCTTGCGTAAGAAAATTTGATATTCACTATCACTCTAAATCAGTTGAGATGATTGGGCAGGTTCAACGAATGTTAGAATTGTATGCCTTTGCGTAAATTCAGGCGTTGAATCAGTAATAATGGATGCTTTATTTCGAAATAAGCAATAGAAACAGGGCCGTTAGACATATTCAGTATCCAACTCACAATACGGTCATGAAGATAAATTGATAACAGTCATCAGTGAAAAGATTCAGTTGAACAGCCATTGTTTTTAACCTGAGAAAAACGCTAATCTTTTTAGACAAGCATAAGATATGCGACTAAAAAAACGCTATCTACGAGCTATTAAGATAGGAATCAACTAGGTATTGCCTTTTGCCATCGTTACGACTCGTTTAAGTGTCCAACGCAAAAGAATAGGAATACACTCCACCCCCTTATCCTCGCACTCTGTGACAATCGCAAGCGCGAGATCGGGCTTAGCAAACTTTTTGAGTACGCGATTCACCACCTTCTTAGCCGGTATCGGATGATCATGAGGAATTTTCACTAAATCCCTAAAGAAATGTTCAAACCCGTGATGATACAAGAAATGCTCAATATCATGGTCAGGAAGTTCGGTTAAGCGATGACGTTCTTCATCTTGCCCTAATCGCGCACGTACTGTCGCTGCATATTTTTGCCAGCCGGATCGCCATCTGTCACAACATGCCAATCAATGCCAAAGGCTTTTGCTACTTTGATTAATGATTTTAGCCCTGACTGAGCAAATTCGATGATTTGCACCCCTTCAGCCGCCAAATTGTAGCCACACTGATTAGCAAGTTCATTGAAAAGCCAGACTTCCGTTTCCCCTTCAACAAGCAGCCAACAACGAGCAAATAGCGCATTTGAGCGGTGAAAGCGAATATGAAATCCCACTCTTCGCAATTCATCACGAGATAAACCTTGAGTCGGCATATTAGTGCAAATCGTTTTGTCAGATTGACGAACTAAGCGACGTATCGAGCTAATTGGTATTTGACCCAACAAGTGCCCGCTATTTGTCGTCAGTATCTTTTGCATCGGCAGTAGCTGAAGCAGACCCCAAGCTCTGGCAAGTTGGGTAGGGTGCAGGCGGCCTTCTGGATCTTCGATGATCAAGATGGGTCTCGCACCGCGAGTGAAGTGATTCGGCCCTTTTGCCTGTAGATACGCATTCAGTAAACCTAATAGCAACAATCGTGTTTGCTTATTGTTAGAACGTTCAACATACTCATTGATTGACAGCTCGTCTGACTTGCGAGCGTAAAACACACCGTCTTTTGGCTGAGCATGCTCAATACGTGCATTAGGCTTAAATGAAAAGTAGTGCTCAACCAACATGCTCATCGATTTGAGGCTGCTTTTCATTTCACCCTTGTTTACATGCCCAGGGATTGCCATAAGACGTCGACACGTATTGCTGATACGTTTTTCTATACGCTCATTCAAATCGTGTTCGACCCCTTTACTTCGATCAAAACGCCGTGAGTCTTTCAAACGAATAACGGGATGTAAGGTAATAATTTGATGTGCGATTTTATCTGCATCGTGCAATGCCAACGGATCGCCATTCGCATCCAAAAAATCATAGGTAGTTGTTACATTGTGATCCTCTCTACTAGCACTCAATCGATAATAAATTCGATGATTGCCTTCAGCATCAGTAACCCAAACCGGTTTAATTTTGCGATAACGGCGAGAACGTGTTTCCTGAACGTCGTTAGCGAGAAAGCAGAGAACAATTTGCAGATCTTGAGATTGGGTTTGCGCGACAGAGTAATCGACGTGGAAATCGGTTAATTGGAATTTATACAGTTCACTTTCTGCAGGTAACGATACTGATAAAGCGTCGAGTAACGACGACTTACCCCAAGTGTTTTCTCCTATCAAAGCAGTGAGCTGCTCAAAGGACAAAGAAAGCCGTTTAATGCCGCGAAATCCTGCAATTTCAATTCGTTCTAACCGCATAACATCATCTCTATTTCAGGTTTATCACGCTTTAAGCATAAAAGAAAAATTCAATATAAGCATATGCTTAAGTCACATATATTGAGATGGCTTAACGACCTAGCGGTGAACGTTCGATTCCTAATTAAGATTTTGGTGCAGTGGAGCACGATAAAAAGCAAACAACAAATTGAGACTTACCTCAAAATTTTAATCAACTTGTCACAAAGAATGCGTTAGCATGGCATTGAAAAGTGAGAAGAGATATGACGATGAAAAAATCCAGAGCCATACAAGTCAAAGTGGCTCATATAAATGATACACACTCTTATTTTGAACCTACGTCGCTACAACTAACGATTAAAAAAGATGAGACAGAAGTTCGGCCATTCGTGAGTGCAGGTGGTTTTGCTCGTATAAAAACGCGCGTTGAGAAACTGCGCATGCAAGCGGCTAATCAACAGCAAGGCTTTTTGTTCCTCCATGCCGGCGATTGTTTTCAAGGCACGCTTTACTACTCGCTATTTAAAGGCGAGGCCAATTCAACCATGCTTAATCAACTCGGATTAGACGCGATGGCGATTGGCAACCATGAATTGGATATGGGTAATTTGCCCGTCGCGGAGTTTGCTCAGCGAATCGACTTTCCGTTACTTGCCGGGAATTGGGACTTATCTCGTGAGAACGCGAGTAAACCAATTAGGCTTGCATGTAACCCCCATGTATACAGTTATAAAGCCCACAGCCGCTCGGCACAATGGATCGTAAAGCATGTTGAAGATGAAGCGATTGCCATCTTCGCTTTAGCGCTTGATAAAATGTCTGATATTTCAAATCCAGACAGTGATACTCCTTTCGTCAATGCAATCGAGACTGCGAAAAATACGGTGAACGAAATCCATAAAGCCGGAATTAACAAAATTATTCTGCTTAGTCACATGGGATATGAAGTGGATCTCGACTTCGCCCATCATGTAAATGGAGTATCGTTGATCGTGGGTGGTCATAGCCATATGTTACAGGGGGATTTTTCGGCGTTAGGCTTAGGCAATAACGATCCATATGGTGTAAAAGTCAATCAAACCTATGTGGTTCAAGCTGGTTATCATGCATTAGCTCTTGGACATTGCGATATAAGTTTCGATGAGTTAGGTCGTGTCGTCGAGTTTACAGGACGCAACGAACTGTTGGTTGGGCGTAGAATGTTTGTTGATACCAGCCGTACTCAATCTTGGAAAACGGATGATTATCAGGTAATTAAGAACCAGATTGATCATCACCCTAATGTAAGAGTATGCCGTAAAGATCCCGTCATCAAACAGATCTTAAGCCAGCGTTATCAAGCGAAGGTTCAAGAATTACAAAATACCTATATTGCAACTACCAAGCGCAAATTGCGGCATGTGCGCATTCCAGATGAGCAGGGCTGCAGCGATATTGCTCCGCTGGTGGCACAATCATTTATTCATACCATGCAATCACAAGGGCATTGCGTTGACTTTGCTATACATAACGCTGGTGGTGTGCGTAATTCCATTGATATTGGCCCAATTTCGGTTGCCGATATTGCCGGAAAAGTCTTGCCGTTTTTGGTTCCAATCGGCACTTATCGTCTCAAAGGCAAACACATTGCCGCCATATTAGAAGGCGCAATCAATAACGCCACAAACAACGGTGTCGAGGGAACGGGATCTGGGTCATACCCATATACGGCAAATCTAAGATTTAGTTATGACGCTAAAGCGCCTATGGGCAGTCGTATCACTCAACTACAAATTCTGTCTGGCAATATATGGGGGGAAATAGATCCTGATAAGGAATATTTTGGTACCTCCTCGGCCTACACAATGAAAGGCAAAGAAGGGTATGAAGCTATTCTAAATATGTCAGGAGAGGGTGATGTATCCCACTATTCTATGGCCGATTGCTTCATCCAGTATTTGTCCGACAAACCGCAAATCTTAGACGTTAACAGCAACCCTAACGAACATAAAGGTTGCTAATTAATCAAATTGGCGCGCTAATTGCTTACAAAACTACGGTTAATTTGTTCAGGATTCATAACAGGGGGATGTTATGTGGAGTAGAGACTGGATAGACGTAGCAGCCGTAGCATGTTGGGTATCAATCTGGCTTGCCATGGTATATTTCATACCAAACGGCGGTATGTAACCTAAAAGGAGCATTAATTTGCTCCTTTTTGATATTAATAGTAGACGTAAAGTGATTGGGACCTTACAATCCGCCTCGTTTGGGGAGTAGTCGCCTCTGGTTTACTTATCGTCATCTCGTTAGGCCCATGCCTATCCGGTAAGTATGAGCGTTTAACGCTTCGACGAGACCAACGTAATCAAATTCTCTTTCCTTGAGGGGAAGGGGGTGTTTTGTTTGCGGTAGGGATCGTTGTTGTTTATTCACGCTGTATCCCTCCGTGTTTTGGAGGATGTATGACCCCATCTACCTATATTGGCTTCGCCATTCTGACATTGACGCTAGTCGCACTGGATATCTATCAGACGCGCGGCGGCAACATCACGATTCGTAAAGCAGCAATCTGGAGTTTTTTCTGGTTTGTTCTTGCCTTCATTTTTGCCGGCTCAATCTACTTTATGTGGGACATTTACGCGCCAGGCAGTGATTATAGTGCTGAAAAAGCAACGGTTTCATTCGTTACTGGCTATCTATTAGAGAAGTCATTGAGTGTTGATAACCTCTTTGTGTTTGCAATTATCTTCCACCAATACGCAGTACCAGAACATTTGCGTCCACGCGCATTGCTATGGGGTGTTATTGGTGCGCTCGTTTTACGTGCAATCATGATTGCTGTCGGTGCTCAACTCCTTGCTCAGTACCACTGGATTCTTTACTTATTTGCAGCGTTCCTAATTTGGACTGGTATCCAATTAGCACGTGATAAAGGTGAAGAAGAAGAGGTGAATCCGCTACCTGAAAAGATCATTCGTAAGTTTGCGAAAGTGACCGATGGTTACCGTGGTAATTCACTAACCGTGGTTGAAAATGGTGTTCGTTGTGTCACTCCAATGATGATTGTTATTGGCGTGATCGCATTTATGGACGTGATGTTTGCTCTTGATTCCATTCCAGCAATTTTTGCAGTAACACAAGAACCATTCTTGGTGTTGGCAGCTAACGTATTCGCACTGCTAGGCTTGCGTTCACTTTACTTCGTACTGCAAGGTATGATGGATAAGTTTATCTACCTAAAACCAGCATTGTCATTCATCATGATATTTATCGGTATCAAGATGTGTTTGGTTGGTTCTGCATGGGAAATCCCAACAGCAGTATCACTGCTTGTATTACTCGCAACCATGACTATCGCTGTTGTAGCGTCAGTTATTAAGCAACGTAAACAAGTTGAGTCTGCGCAGTAAGACATTATTTTAAATAAGAAATAATTGTGACCATCACCCGTAATCCAACAATAATGATACGCTTAATGTGTTGTATGGATTCGGGGTGTTTTTATTCTTAAATAATTATTCAATCATATCGATTGATTTTTGCCTTTAATCCTGTGTGGGTGAATAATCACCAAATAGGTATAAATCAAAGCGCTTGAAATTAGAAAAACTAATCTAGCTTTTCAAATATTTGTCATTATTTGTACAGAAAAACGATTAATATCTGCCTGTCAACGTTATCCGAATTTGAAGAGAGGCGCCCATGGCACAGGTTATTGACGCTAAAACCATTATTTCACCTATCTCTAAGGAAAGAAAAACCTACTCGGTTAACATCAAAGGATTGTTTGTTCATTTATTAGATATTCTGTTTACTGACCGTGCTGAGCCTCGTAATCACTATGCAAGTGATTTATCAAGCCACATGCGTAAAGACATCGGTTTGTATTAATGGCTTAATATTAACCAGTTAAAACATAAATGATCAAAGGAAACGCCAGCAACCTACTGGCTTTTTTACCCAATAAGTTTAAATTTTTAGTTAGTTATCCATCGATAGAGCCATGATGGCGTTGTTAACGCGGATGGCTTCAAAAATTTGCTCTATTCTTACAAGTACTAGATACGCACCAAGATGCTTATCAGATCAGTAATGCTAGGAAAGGACAGATTTATGAGTGAAATGGAATATGACTATCCCGCAAGCTATAACCTAATTTCGATCACCGACCCATCCAGTTACATCAAATATGCCAGTGCACATTTTAGCGAAGTTGCCGGTTATAAAAACGGTGAGTTAAATGGCCATCCTCATAATATTGTCCGTCATCGCGATATGCCCAAAGCAGCATTTAAAGATCTGTGGTCTCACTTGCAAAGCGGTAAGCATTGGATGGGGATGGTGAAAAACCAACGTAAGGGTGGTGGCTATTATTGGGTAGATGCATTTGCATCACCTATTAAACACAATGGTCAAATCGTTGAATTTCAATCGGTGCGTTTTAAGCCTGAGCGTATTCATGTTAAGCGTGCAGAAAAAGTGTACGCACAACTTCGTCATGACAAAAAGCCTTGGTCAATGTATTTGCCTAGAACACGTTTGTGGATGCGTGCTGCACTGTGTATCGCTGCCAGTGCTGGAGCTGCATATGCAATGATGACGATTGTTGGCCAATCGCCCCTAATCGCATTGTTAATCACTGCCGCTCTGTCCACTCTATCAATTTTTGCTTTAACACGCCCACTTGAACGTATCGCTAAACAAGCGCGCAAAGACTTCAACAACCCTTTGATGGAGTATATTTATTGCGGCCGTATCAATGATCTCGCCGAGATTGAGTTGGGCATGAAAATGCGTAAACAATATGCCAATGCACTATTAGGGCGAGTTGGTATATCCGTGATGGATTCTTGCCAAGAAACGCAATCTAATGCGGACAGTGCGGCACAAAATAGTGAACGTGTTACGCAAAACCTCAGTGAGCAAAAAATCGAGATTGATTTAGTCGCGACGTCCGTCCATGAAATGCAGGCAGCATCCGCGGAAATTTCGCAAAATGCTCAAGCTACGGCAGATGCAACGTTAAAAGCACAGAATACGATGTCAGAGAGTCGTAGTGTCATCGACAATGTGAACGATTCTGTAAATGAACTAGTTAGCGAACTTAAAGAAATTTCTGAAACAGTGACAGACCTAAATCAACAAACTGATCAAATTGGTTCAGTAGTTGAAGTGATAAACGACATCGCAGAGCAAACAAATCTATTGGCGCTAAACGCAGCGATTGAAGCCGCTAGAGCAGGAGAGCAAGGGATTTGCCGTCGTAGCCGATGAAGTAAGAACCTTGGCACAAAGAACGCAAGAATCGACGACGGAAATCAAATCGGCAATTGAAAGTATTCAAAGTGGCAGTAACTCCGCCGTTGATGCACTCAAGAAAGGAAATGAAAAATCGAGCAATACAGTGGATTCGATTACTCAAGCTCAGGAAAGCATTCAACTACTTGAAACTCTGGTACAAGATGTGGTTGACCGTAATCAGCAAATTGCGGTCGCAATCGAAGAGCAAGTCCATGTTTCTGATGAGATAAACGAAAATATTCAGTCAATCAATATCAAATATTCGGATTCATATGATTTGATGACACAGACAAACGAAATGAATAGTTTGGTACAAAAGAGTACCAATGATCTCAAAGAGGTGATTGAAAAAATAGCTAGTTAGTCATTACGTTGTAGCAAAAAGAAGAAAAGCACCATTTGGTGCTTTTCTTGTATACGCGTTAATTGCTGAGCGAAGAATTACTTCTTGCGGCAGTATTCAGCGATTACGTACATTGATTGACCACCATTCACTTTACCAGAGATGTGTTTAGGGTCATCTGTTAGCGCGATACCACGAATCACAGTACCTTGTTTGATAACTTGAGTTGTACCTTTGATTGGAAGGTCTTTGATAACTGTTACGTCGTCACCTTTTTTAAGTTCAACGCCGTTGCAATCGAATGGTTTGTCATCTGCAGACATACCTTGCATTGCCCAGTTTTTAGTTTCTTCTTCCATGTACATCATATCAAGCGCATCTTGTGCCCAGCTTTCACTGTTAAGACGAGTAAGTTGACGCCATGCTGTTACTTGAACAGGAACCACTTGGCTCCACATGCTGTCATTTAGACAACGCCAGTGGTTGATGTCTTTTGGCTCTTCGATTTCACTTAGACACTTATCACAAACCATGATGCCGTAGTCCACTGTTACGTGACCGTGCGGTGGAACCGCGTAAGCAGTTAGTGGTGCTTCAGCAGCACATAGTTCACACTTAGATTCGCAACGTTGTAGCATAGTAGCTTCAATAGACATAATGGACTCACATAATAGTCAGGGTTAATAAGGGGCACTATTATCCACTTTATCCGACTAATTAAAAGGGGTATTCGGTAAAGCAAAGGATTAACTAGCTAAAACCTTATAAATAAAGCTCAATGGTAGCGAAAATCGCTTATTTCACGCGCATCAGTTACTTATGCGTAGTTACACTGTAACATCAATGTTCAATTTCTTTACCTGTTTAGTGCGAAGGGGCATAATCAGCAAGATTTATATAGCAAATTGATAGGTAAAAAGTGGAGCTACTTTCAATTGATTTTCTCGGACGTCCTTTAAGACTCGAGGGTAGTATGGCGGGTTGGCAGGAACTGTATTGGGATAACCAAGTGGTATCGCAATTGGTTGCGGACTCGGAACGTTCAGAATCATCATCGCATCATTTTCAATTACACAAAGGTGAAGAGGTATTGCATTGTGAGCTGAGTGTCGATCTCGCGTGGCAACCCTTTATCTTTAACTATCAAGTGAAGCTAAACGGCGAAGTTATTGATCAAGGTTCACGTAATAGCAAAGATATTGAACAGCAAACGCCATTTGTTGCGCCAAAGCCTGAGCGTCGATTCAGTTTAATTGGATTGGTTTCTCTTGGTATGAAAATGCTCAAGAGCGCCAAAATGATCAAGGTTGTTCTTGCTTCAGCGAGTATCGCTGCGTATTCGTGGTTGTTTTCGTTCCAGTTTGCTTTAGCACTGATTGCATGTCTTGTGATTCATGAATACGGTCATGTTAGGGCGATGAAATACTTTGGTATGAAAACTAAAGGTATCTACTTAGTGCCTTTTTTAGGTGGCTTAGCGTTGTCTGACGAAAAGATTAATACTCGTTGGCAAGATGTGGTCATCTCGATCATGGGACCAATGTTTGGCTTTTTGCTATCACTGCTATTAGTGCTGGTTTACTGGATTACCGGTGAAATATTCTTTGCAGGCCTCGCTGCGTTTAACGCCTTCTTAAACCTATTTAACTTATTACCGATCTTGCCGCTAGATGGTGGTCACGTTTTGAAAAGCATTAGTTTTTCAATGAATAGTCTAATGGGATTAATCGTATGTACTGCAGCCGCGATTGGAGGAATCTATTTAAGCTACACACTTGGCTTGAGTTTGCTGGGATTTTTGCTCATTATGGGTACTTTGGAAATCCTCATGGAATGGCGTTATCGCCATGCTAGCCATTTGTTGCCACTTGACCGTTACGGCCAAATTGTTGCTGCAGTTTGGTACGTATTATTAGTAGCAGGTCTGGTGGGGATCATCTGGTACTTCGCACAATCCGGTGACACGTTATTACAACTACCGTTGCAAATTCTTGGCACATAGCATGAAGAAAAGGGAGCGTTGCTCCCTTTCTATTTTCGCACATTGATGCTGCGTTAGTTACAATTTGGGCGGCTAACGTTATAGTTTCGCAATTTTTGCATCGTCTCAGAGAGATCTTGTATTCGTGTGCCGTGAGAAGGGTGAGTAGAAAGCAGCTCAGGTGGCTGTTGACCTTTCGACGCTTTTGCCATGTTCTGCCATAGCGCAATACTTTGGCGCGGATCAAAGCCTGCTTTTGCCATTAATTCCAATCCAACAATATCCGCTTCTGATTCCTGTGTGCGCCCATATGGCAATAACACACCGACTTGTACACCAAGACCGAGGGCGGACATTGTCGCATCACGATATTGAGCATATTCAGACGCACCCAAAGCAATGCTTGTGATTTGCAAACCGGTATTGGCAAGTTGAGATTGTGACAAACGTTCATTGCTGTGATCTGCCAACACATGGGCAATTTCATGACCGATGACGGTTGCTAATTGGTCTTGGTTTTTGGCAACGTTCAGAAGCCCAGTATAAACACCAATTTTACCCCCGGGTAAAGCAAAGGCGTTAACTTGTTCGCTGTCAAATACAACCACTTCCCAATTGTCAAAAGAAGATTGTTTAGGAACATGTTTCGTTACAGCAGAGGCGACACACTGAACATACTTGTTCACTTTGACATCTTTGCTGATCTTAAGCTCTTGTTTCATCTGTTCAAAAGATTGAGAACCAAGGTTACTCATATCCGCATCTGAGAATAGGATCAGTTGATTACGTCCTGTTGGTGATGAACTGCAAGCAGTTAACCCCACAACTAACGCGATGGCACTATATTTTAACCACGACATAAACACTCCTTGTTTAATGGTTGGATAGTACAACTATCTCATGTGACACGATAACAGATTAGGTTAGAATATCAGTAACCTAACGTAGCGGAAACCCTTATGAGCATTTGGAAAAGAGAGATTGACTTAGAGCGTCTCAACTTAACTTCTCAAAACACCTTAGTTGAACACCTACAAATAAAGTATAGCGAAGTGGGTGACGACTATATTTGTGCGACGATGCCGGTATGCTCGATCACTCATCAACCGCTTGGCATGCTACACGGGGGGGCATCTGTGGTACTAGCAGAAACACTAGGTTCAGTTGCTGCGAACTTTTGTGTTGATGAAGAGAGTTATTGTGTGGGTTTAGACATTAATGCTAATCACGTAAGAGCAATGCGCAACGGGCAAGTTATTGGCAAAGCAACACCTATTCACCTTGGCGTTTCCACACAAGTGTGGCAAATCAATATTAGTGATGAGCGCGGTCGACTCGTTTGTACCAGTCGCTTAACGATCGCAGTAAAAAGTCATCGTATTTCAAAAAACAAACCTCTTGAGGCGCGTTTGGCTGAGCTTGAATCAAAACTAGGTGAAAGCCAATGATGATCGAATTTTCTGGTGGCAAAATCATCGCCACTGTACATGAACTTGTCGTTAAATTGAATGGGGCGCAAATGGTAACGCTTCAAGCGCAAACGGATGCAGTTCAATTAATTGGCCGAGGTGCCAATGTTATTGCCGTCAATTGCAGTGAGGCGAAATGGTCGCTCAAACTTGATGATGAGAATCAGCTATCGGAATTAGCGTCACAAATAGGCATTTCGATTCAGTAAACGCTTGCGGGGACTCGAATAAACGAGGAAAATAACTGCGTTATCGAAATTTGCGAGTTTCCTCTTTATGAGTAGCCCCCGTTTAAGAGTCCAATTTGAAACGTTGTTTGAACACTACAATGGCGTTGATTGTGGTGTTCAATTAGAAGACATTACCGACATTCTCTTCTGCACTCGCCGTAATGCGCGCATTGTTCTTAATAAAATGGAAGAAGAGGGCTGGATTGAATGGCATCCATCTCCGGGCCGCGGCAAACTTTCACAACTGATCTTTAAACGTAGCCGCGCCGATGTCAGTGAAACTCTCGCTCGCCGATACCTTGAGGAAGGTAAAGTAGAACAAGCTCTTAAAGTCTTGGACCAAGATACCGCGAAACTGGCGCAAGTGGTTGAGAACTATCTCGGGGTACAAGAGCAGGAAGGCCAACAAGTTGTTCGTTTGCCTTATTACCGTCCACTATCAATTCTTAACCCGCTAAAAAATATCCGTCGTTCGGAAAGACATATCGTTCGTCAGGTCTTTAGTGGCTTAACAAAGTTAGATGAAAACGAACACCTGCAGCCAGACTTAGCCCATACATGGGAAATGCTGTCACCAAAGCAATGGCGCTTTTATATTCGACCTGCGGTGAGATTTCATAACGGTGACTTGCTGACAGCAGAAGCTATTATTGAAAGCTTGAACGCGCTGCGTTCCCGCAACTTATTTTCTCACATTGAATCAATAAGCGCCGTGCAAAAGCACATCATTGATATCCATCTTTCGCGTGACGATCATCACTTACCGGTGTTATTGACTGAATCCTGCGCGAAAGTACTGTTACCTCAAATAAATCGTAGTGATGAATACGATCGCTTTCCTGTGGGCACAGGACCTTACAAAGTCGTACAGAATGATGAAAAGAAACTAACGTTACAAGCTTTTGATAGTTACTTTGGTTTTCGACCACTCATTGATAGCGTTGAAGTTTGGGTGATTGATGATGTGCACTCATCGATGGTCTTTCCAAGCTTATCTAAACCAATTGCTCCACAAACTGACGTTGTGAATGATGAAGTAGAACTCGACCCAGGATGTACATATTTATTATTAAACCGCAATAATGGTCTCGCTGCATCAGAACAATGGGCAAGCTACTTTAGCCAGCGTTTATCTTCATTGAATGTATTTAATCAGCTCCCACAAGACAAAATTATTGAACTCGGCGCGCTACCTGCGCACGGCTTAAAGCCAGGTTGGTACCATCATACCCGCCAAGCTCTGATTACGCCGCCCAAAGCGGAACGTCCAATCAACATCGTTTACTACGCGAAACATCCAATGTTCCCAACGTTAGTTAAGGTTTTGTGTTCGCTCTTAGAGCAAGATGGTCTTGAAGTTGCACAATACAGTTATGACGATGAACTGCCGGATTCAATGCACATCGATATTTGGCTCAAGCCAATGGGCATTGCGAATCATCGTGATGACGCGATCATTGGTTGGCTGCTTGACTACAGTGATATTGCGATGATGAGTCGTCAAGAGGATTTTGCACGTTGGACATCAGAGATTATACGTTGGCAGCGATCAAAGCAGACCGAGTTCCCGGCCCACGAAATTGGTAAATCACTCGTGCAAACGAATCAGTTGATCCCAATGTTTCATTGCTGGTTAGGCGTTAGCAAAGATCAATGTGGCTCACTGCAAAACGCCAAATGCAACGCCCTAGGCTGGTTTGACTTCAGTCAGGTATGGGTTAAGCCGCATAGCATTGAATAGGCGACATTTTTCTACTGTCTCCTGTGGTAATTAATTAACAATCAGAAAACAAACAATGGCAAAGCCAAACAACAAACAACCCGCCAAAACGGTAGAGATTTACTGCTCAAGTTGTAAATTTCAGCTGTTTAAGTACAGAAAGGGTGGTAAAGGCTCACTTGTTAAGTGTTTTAAGGAACGGATAGTCGAAGACTTTACCTTGGTATCTTGCATTTGCCCCAGTTGTGGCAGGGAGTTTGCGCGAGAGTCGCTGATTCGTGGGGTACCCGCACTTAAAATCATCGGCGGAAAAGTGACGGTAAAATGAGAAAAATTGGCTGGGTTATATGTGTAAGTTGATACATCAAACTTGACATAAACTTGCCTCAAATCACAAAAAGTGGATTAAATACGAACAATAGTATCTTGTTATGAAATTGCTGATAAACTGTGCTCAGTCAACATAATTTAAAGCGCAAAATATCAAGAGGGTCAAGTCATGGAATTAGGTCTAATCATCGCATTCATCGTAGCTGCAGCAGTTATGGTAAAAAAAGAGATGAGTTCATCTAAATAATAGTGCCTTCATTCAATTTCATTTAACTATCCCTTTTTTGAATGAACCCTATAAAGTCAGCCTAGTGCTGGCTTTTTTGTTTTATCGCTTCACTTAAACTTCAAGATATTTGGGTATACGCCATATTTCAGTTAGTCTGGAGCTCATCAAACACATCGATATCGAATCAGGTTGAATACCAACCTCGCATTCCGTGTAAGGAGAACAGATGCAGAGTCCTATTACGCTTGAGGCGTTGCATATTTTGGATGCTATCGATCGACGAGGTAGTTTCGCCGCCGCCGCCAATGAGCTTGATCGAGCGCCTTCATCTCTGAGCTACCAAATACAAAAACTGGAACAAGACTTAGACCTAACGATCTTTGATCGTTCTGGGCACAAAGCCGTTTTTACTGAGGCTGGAAAGCTAATTTTAGAACGGGGCCGACAGTTACTCATTGCAACCGACAAACTCGTCAACGATGCGAGCGTACTGGCGAATGGGTGGGAGCTTGATATCACGCTCGCATTTGATGGCATTATTCCGATTAAACACTTCTTTCCTATGGTTGAGGCTCTGAGTAACGTCAGCAGCACGCGGATACGTTTACAAGAAGAAATCCTTGCTGGCAGTTGGGAAGCTTTGGACATGGGGAGAGCCGATCTCTTAGTGTGCCCCAAAATAGAAAGCTTGCCCGTCGATGTAAAAGCAGAAACTATCGGCAAAACAGCGATGGTATGGGTCGCGTCTAGCTCTCATTACGTGCATAACCGTGCTGGAGAGTTTGATCAGAAAGCTCGAGAAAAATATCGTGTTATCGCGATAGCGGATACCGCGAGAGAACAACCTGCAATGTCAGTTAATGTGTTACAAAAACAGCCTCGTTTAACCGTCAGCAATTTCGCGTCAAAACTCGACGCGTTAATCGGTGGATTAGGAATAGGGACCTTACCGCTATCCGTTGCTGCTCCGCTTATTGAACAAGGAATATTAAAGCAAATTGATGGAACTGAAACGAGTGAGATCGACGTGATTCTTGCGTGGAAGCGCAATGCCATAGGTGAAGCAAAATCTTGGTGTATCCAATACTTAAAAAAACACTGGGTATAGAATAAAGTCGAGGCCTCAAACTCTGCGTTTGAGGCTTCACTATTTACGATTCTTGTAAAGGTAAAACCATATCAGCGGTTCCATCTTCAAACTGAATATCGATCTTAAATCCTAAGCTTGTTGCCAACAGCAACATGCCACGGTTTGTTGGCATGGTCATACCCGACATTTGGCGGGTACCTTTATTTCGACAATAATCGATGATCTTGCTCATCAAAATTTTGCCTAGACCCTTGCCTTTAAGATCCGAGCGGATCAAAATTGCGAATTCTGCATCGCTATTGTCATGATTGATCAATGCGCGACTAACCCCAATGATTTCCTGTCTGTTACCAACACTTGAAACCGCAACAAACGCCATTTCTCGGTCGTAATCAATTTGCGTCAATTTGGCAAGCGCTTCATGATTGAATTCACCCACTTCAGAGAAGAATCGCTTATAGAGATCGTCTTTTGAGACTCCTTGAATAAAAGCGGCATGTAATGGCTCATCCTCAGGCAAAATAGGACGTAACATCACCGCAGCACCATCTTTCAATGTGGTTGGCTCTTCGTATTCAACAGGGTAAGGGCGTATCGCTAGGCGTCTTTGCGCATCTCCTTGATATTGTCGCAAGGTGAGATCAGCATCAAGGATGGTAAATTGCTTACCATTGGCCAGTACTGGATGTATATCCAGCTCATGTACTTGCGGGCAATCAACCACAATTTGCGATATCTTAACGAGCACTTCAGACAAGCCATCAATGTCGATCGGTTCGGGCAGTTTTTGCAGTCGAATTTTATTCCCTTTTATCGCGCGTACAATTAAATAACGAGCGAGAGTCATATTCAAAGGCGGTAACGCCGACGCCGCATCGATATTTTCATCCCACTCTGATCCACCTTGTCCCAAGAGTATGACCGGCCCAAATGTAGAGTCGTATTTAACCTTAATTCTTAGCTCTTCGCCGCCAGCTGTGCGTGCCATGCCTTGTACGAGGAGGCCATGAATATTGGCTGAAGGATAGGAGAGTTCAGTACGGTCAAGGATTGCTTGGGCAGCGTTAGCCACTTCAGTGCTGTTACGTAAATTGAGCATCACACCCTGAACATCAGACTTATGTGCAATGTCTGGTGAGCGAAGTTTAACCGCGACTGGATAACCAATTTGAGCGGCAACATGAACAGCTTCACTGGCATCAGTCGCCAGCCAAGTCGGCAATACCTCAAAATTAAAGTATTTGAAAAACGGTCCGATTTGATGAGTATCTAAAGTGACTGTCTCGTTGTTTTTTAACTGTTTATATATCCAGTCTTTTGCATGGGCGATATCATCAACATGTACAGGCTCTGCTGTCGTCGGTGTTTCCATCAATTGTTTTTGGTTACGTCTGTATTCCACTAAGTGCATGAATGCAACGACAGCACTTTCAGCGGTTCGATAAGTAGGAATACCTGCATTCGTAAAGATGTCACGTGCTGGCCGCGCCGTGAGTTCTCCAGACCAATTCGTCAAAATATTAAAGCGGCGCGAGCGTGGGTGCGCCTTAACAGCATCGACAATCGCTTGCGCTGTTGCTTCAGAATGAGCAATGGCTGATGGACTGTGCATGATCAAAATCGCATCTGCACAGTCGCTATCCATTAAACTATTGAGAGTATCAACATAGCGCTGAGAACCAGAGTCTCCAACCATATCAATAGGATTACCACGGCTCCAACTGGTAGGTAATAGCTTATCTAACTTAGTAACTGTATATTCATCCAGTTTAGCCAATTTACCGCCCCGGCCGAGAAGCGTATCTACGGCCATGATCGCAGGGCCACCGCCGTTAGTTATAATGGCTAGTCTTTCACCGCGTAAAGGAACCGAATGGGTGAGCGTTTCAACGGCAGCGAACAATTCGTGGGAGTTCAACACTCGAAGCATACCGGTTCGTCGTATCGCGGAGTCATAAATAATGTCGAGGGTATCGCCGCCGCCGGTGTGAGCTTTGGCCGCTTTTCGGCCTTCGGCTGTACGACCGCCTTTTAAAACTAAAATTCGACGGTTGCGTGAGGCACCACGCGCAGCCGACATAAAACGTCGCGCATCTTTAATGGAATCTACATAAAGCAAAATGGCCTCAGTGTGAATATCGGTACTGAGATGATCAAGAAGATCGGCAAAATCAATATCAACGGCATTGCCAAGAGAGACGAACGCAGAAAAGCCAATATTTTTGTCGTTCGCCCAATCGAGAATGGTGGTACACATGGCTGCCGATTGTGAGATAAAGGCAATTTTCCCTTTTTTCGGACTGACAGGAGAAAAGGAAGCATTGAATTTCAACCAAGGTAACATCAAACCAAGACTGTTTGGGCCTAAGACTCGCATCCCAGCAGCTCGCGCAATACCCACGCAGAGATCTTGAATCGCTTCGCCTGTGCTGCTTAACTCGTGCATATCCGCTGACAGTACAATGACAGATTTAATCTCTTTTGCGGCAAGTTGATTAAATAACTCGATATTTCGGCTCGCATGGGTACATAAAATCGCAACGTCAGGAACGATGGGTAGAGATGCAATATCAGGATAGGAGAGAACGCCAGATACGGATTTATATTTTGGGGTGACTGGCATTATTGCGCCTTCAAAGCCACCTAAAAGCAAATTTTTCATTACAATATTGCCTGCTCTCATAGGCTGAGTGGAGGCTCCGACCACCGCAATAGATCGCGGCTTTAGCAAGTGGTTAAGATTGCTCATGAATCATCTTCCTAACGTATCGTTTACCATATCGTAACGGACTAAGGACCCTTGGGCAGAATAAATTGTTGGAGTTTTGCTCGAACGAACGTTGCGGTTACCCAGTTTGTGTTATAAGTCACAGAGTCTCATAATATAATGCCGTTGCTAGCTTGATTATAAGCCAGTCTAACGGCATGATTTAATGTAATTTCTATCTAGGGCTCAAAGAATCCATGAAAAAAATAGCTATTGTTGGTTTGTCAGTATTACTGTCAGCTTGTGTGTCTAGTGACTACACAACAGAGGTAAGTTCAGAGAGCTACCGTGAAGATTATCAAGTTGCTCCGGTTGAACCGCCTGTGACTGAAATCGTTCAAGAAACGGTAGTGGAAGAAGTTGTTGTACAAAAACCAAAACCAGTGGTTGTACTAGCTCCGCCAGCGAAAGATGCTCAAGAAGCTCGTTTCGGTTATACAATTCAGGTGGTAGCAGTAGGTTCACAAGCTAAAGTGGATTCTTTCTCACGCCAATTGACCAATCTAGGTCAACCTGTTTGGGAAAACTACAAAGTCGTCAATGGCACTAAATGGTATACAGTGCTTTATGGCGATTACGCAACGCAAGCAGATGCAAAACAAGCAATCGCAGAACTTCCAAGTGAATTCAAAGCGCTGAAACCTTTTGTGAAGAGCATTGACTCAATCAAAAACTCACCATATCCAACGCTTAACAAATTGAACTGATTTGAAAAGGGGGCGAAAGCCTCCTTTTTTATTGCAACGCGAGCATCAAACAAAACCTCGGCCTCACAATATGCCAATCAAGGTATATTTTTTCATCTGTCAGTACCGTAAGAGCGATTTATTCATGCTTACACGGTGTAACTTTGCCTTGATTTTATTATCATACAGCTATTCTCGCTTCTTTTAGCATCACGGAAAGATTTTAATGAAAAATACATCCATTCTTCTTCTATGTGGCGGCGGTTCTTCAGAGCATGAAGTCTCGCTTGTTTCTGCCAACTATCTACAATCTCAATTGGGCCTTACGCCTGAGTTTGATGTTATTCGTGTAGAAATGAAGAAAGACGGTTGGTTTACAGAGCAAGGTGAGCTGGCGCTGCTCGACACCAATTCAGGTCAACTTAATATCGCAGGCCAAAGCCTTGATATCGATTTCGTTATTCCTTGTATTCACGGCTTCCCAGGTGAAACAGGTGACATCCAATCGCTACTTGAACTTTCTGGTATTCCTTATTTGGGCTGCCGCGCGGAAGCAAGTACCAATAGCTTCAACAAGATCACATCAAAACTATGGTATGACGCATTAGGTATTCCAAACACGCCTTACTTGTTTTTGTCTGAAAACAATGAAGATGCTTATCAGCGCACTTTAGCAGCAATGCAACAATGGAGAAGTGTGTTTGTAAAAGCGGCTTGTCAGGGGTCTTCTGTTGGTTGTTACAAGGTAACGGAAATCGCGCAATTACAAAAAGCGATTGATGATGCGTTCACTTATTCAAACCAAGTTTTGGTTGAGAAAGCAGTAAAGCCGCGTGAGCTCGAAGTGGCTGCGTATGAATACCAAGGTGAGTTGGTTCTAACATTGCCTGGTGAAGTAAAAGCGCCTGAAGATACCTTCTACAGTTACGAAGAAAAATACGCAAACACGAGTCATTCAACAACAGACATCGTTGCGCAAAATCTAACACAAGAACAAATTGAAACGATCCGAGTAAACGCTGAAAAAGTGTTTACGCAGATGAAACTACGTCATCTGTCACGCATTGATTTCTTCCTGACACCAGAAGGGGACATTTACCTAAACGAGGTGAATACCTTCCCAGGTATGACCCCAATTTCAATGTTCCCTAAAATGTTAGAAAATCATGGACACAAGTTCCATGAATTCCTTGCATACTGTGTTAAATCGTCGCTTTAATCGATAAACTTAAACGAGACAAAACGTAATTTCTCTAGCTCTGCCTGCCCCTTATTGCCGATGTATTGGTAGGGCATGGCGGGGCTTAACCAACGTCCCGCCTGTTGAATTTCACGAATATTGACACCTTGTCTTGCCAATTCTTGTGTTGCGCCAACGCGCAATGATTGACCTGAAAAGTGATAATCTAAACCAAGCAAATCACTCGCATTACGTAATATTCGATAGATTGAAGAGTCGTTAAGAGGCTGCAGGCCAATATTTTCATGCCTATCTATCGCAGTAAAAACGAACTTCCCGCTACAGCCTCTCACTTTTAACCAGCGAAAAAGAGCAAAGCTTGCACGCTGACTAAAAGTAATTTCTTCGCTTCCGATAAACATCGAGATGTACTCGTTATCAATGTGTAATTGTTCAAAAGTTAAATCTCTTAACTCATGACGTTTGAGCAAGCCTTCATACATCACATAATAAATGGCTAAATCGCGCCAATCTTTTACTGCTCGCGATTTTTCAAGGATAGAGTCGAGCTGGTTTAAGTGCTCTACAGTAAAAGCTGTAGTAGAGCGGTGATCACCATGTTTGGTGACACGGATAGATCCTAGCGCAGTTTGTACACGACTATTTTGCGTTGGGTCGGGATAACTCAACACTCGGTGAATAAGAGAAATTGTTATGACGTAACGTTTTACGCTTGCATATTTGCGTTCTTGTGAGACTTTTTCAATGTATAAGCGAACTGCAGTAGTTGAAGCGGGCAGCACACGGACATTCTTATTCTGGCAAAACTCAACGAACATGTTCCAATCTTTGGTCAACGCCAATAATGAGCTTGAAGCATAAAGACCCGATGTGAGTTGGTTCATGGCCTCAACATCAACAATTTCAGAAAAGGTTTCTGTTAGGATTTTAATTTGTTGTGGCTGAGTTACCACGGGTACTTTCTTTTTCAATCATAATCACCAATTTGAATAGAACTTCCTAAATATACTTGCTTAACAGTATTTTACAATTATGATTAAGCCAACTCTCATCAAAAAGTACTAAGAATATGGCAGTTGCAACGTACCGAGGCTTTGAGCTAAAAACTGTAGGCGCATCAACCGACCTATGGCAGGTTCAAATCAAAAACCGTTTATTACAAGGTCAGATGGCAGCTATAAAAAAGAGTATTGATTGGTTTTGCGATTCGGCGACAATCATCGATCCTAAAGAGTTCGCATCACTGGCTAAATCTAGAGAAACTTCGTCAAAAGCCGTGCAAGAAAACTTTAACGGCTATATCATTAAAATGATACAGGCGAACCAAACGCTTGGTATTGTTTTTTTAATGGTAAACTCATCAAAGGCGGCAAGTTAGCCATTCAACGACACATTGAAAGTTATCTGAACGCTAGAAAAAAAGCAGAGCAACAAAAGAATTAGTCATGACATTAGTATATTCAACTGAAACCGGTCGTATTAAACCTGAAGAGCAAAAAGTAGAGCGTCCAAAAGGTGACGGCATTGTTCGAATTCAAAAGCAAACTAAAGGCCGTAAAGGCAAAGGCGTAAGTATCGTTACTGGTTTGGATATGGATGATGTTCAACTTAAACTTTTAGCCGCAGAGCTGAAAAAAGTATGTGGTTGTGGCGGCGCAATCAAAGACGGCACAATTGAAATCCAAGGCGATGCACGTGACAAAATCAAAGTGCACCTTGAGAAAAAAGGCCATACCGTGAAACTTGCTGGCGGTTAATACGGTACAAACTGATTTATGAAAGCGCTCAATCGAGCGCTTTTTCTTTGAAGAAATCTAATTCTAAATGCTTTGAGTGAATTCAAAGCTTCCCATTGCAAAGAAATTCATTTAAACGTGCAGCAATCAAAAGAACAGCTTAAAGCAAACGCGCAATATACAACTTAACCATCACAGATTGTTAAGTTGTATATAAGTACTTTATGGTAAATCAGCTTATGTTTAATAAAACACTCAATAAGATAGTGGTAGGAGATGCTGAACTTACGTATCGGCAATAATTACTAGATCGCATTTAACATAAGATAGATAATACGCACTGTGATAATGCTTTTGCAGGGCTTGAAATCAACAACGCTTTGTTTGCCGAAACTTTAAGATTATGGATGCCTGCTTTAAACTCGCATTCTTTCCGGTCATTCTTGATGTATTTTAGTGGCTAGCTCAACATATTCTTCCTTAATCAATGAGTGCATTAATTCTCTAAACTTACGTAACGATTCTCACAAAAATAAGCTTCGACACTTTGCTGTTGCTCAGATTCACATATAGTTCGCGTCTCTTGCTGCGCGATCAAATCGCTTGTTCATTTCGGAGCTAAACCTTTGCAATACATTGGAGAACTGGCTGCGTTGTCTGCTGCTGCAGTTTGGGCAATCGCAACCTGGATTTATGGGCAATTTAGTCATCATTTTTCGGCACTACAGCTCAATATCGTTAAAGGCGTAATCGCATCAATAATGATGGCGTTGGTGCTGCCATTTGCGGTCTCGATACCGGAGTCAATTGATAACACGCACCTGTTTATACTGGCGATCTCGGGTGTGATCGGTATTGCGATTGGTGACAGCGCCTATTTCTCGTCGCTCAAACGAATCGGTGCAAACAAAACCTTATTACTTGAATCGCTTGCGCCACCTTTATCTGGCGTACTGTCACTTATGTTCTTGGGTAGTGTTTTACCCGTGCAAAGTTGGTTGGGCGTTATTATTACAACCATTGCAGTAACTTTCGTAATAATACAGCCAAGTGGCAACGACGCAAAAACCTTAAACTGGGCGGGTATTGGTTTTGGATTACTCGCCAGTACATGCCAGGCATCTGGTGTGGTTATCTCCCACTACGCTCTCGTTGCTGGTGATTTACCACCGCTGTTAGGCGCGATTATTCGCTTAACAGTTGGTGTATTGGCAGTCACTGCAATCATCGTTTTCGTAGAGAAACGACCATTTCATCAAATTAAAAATCACTTTGTACAACTCACACAAAAAGCATTTTTAACACTGTTACTCGCGATTTTCGTAGGAACCTTTTTAGCTCTTTGGCTTCAGCAAACTGCGCTTAAGTACGCGAATCCGGCAATAGCACAAACAATTATCGCGACAAATCATTTATGTTGGCTATCAGCGCAGTCAAAGGCGAAAAACCAACAATGGAAAGCGTTTTGGGTACGCTTGCAGCGATTACTGGTATTTCTTTGTTCTTTTTAAAGTAGATCATAAATGGCAACGTACGTCGAGGGCGATACTATTACATGCCCTCGATTTTACGCTGGAATTAGGGTTTAACGTGGGATATAAATTTCGACAATGCTTTGCAAACAAAATTCGTTACACGGTAACTATTAAACAAGTCAAAACGTCAGCTCTGATGGCCATAAGAAGTACATACCAAAACGCTTACTATACTTAAATTCTCCACCCGCTACTTTACCTGACTCGGTCAATTTATGCTTACCGTCAACAAGTTCTAGAAAACCTTTATTAGTAAGTTGTTCAAGTAGCTCCTGTGTCTTAATACCAAGTTTCACTGCCAATTTTGACGAAGTGAGCTTTTCAATGGTCAGCGAATCAGAGTCATCTTCCCCGATTAACTCGGGAGTCGATTCAGCTGACGGGATTTTTTCAAGAGAGATTCGAACTTCTTCACTAATACGAATAATACGCTGGGCTTCCTCAAAAGCATCACGGTACATTTCATGATCATCTTGCTTGCTAAGAGCAATTCCCATTTCATTGTTGTTTACTTGACTGAATTCATAAAGATTTAGACTGGTAATAATACAAGTATCTTCATTCAAGTAGCACTTAGCGTGTAAATTCTTACAGAAACTGGTACGGATGTATGTCAGACCTTTAGCCAGTTTATTTCATCAGGATGAAGTTCACTTTTTCCATAAACAATCCTAACATCGATTTTCAAACGGTTTTTATCTTCAAGTAACTCTTTAATTCGCTCGTTAAGCTTTAGGAACGGGCTAATCAGCACTAAACGCTCAGATGCGCTCTTAATCAATTCTTCGAGAAAATAATTGGTCGCGCTGGTATTCAGGAATTTCGCCATAAAGTTCTCCTTCTCTATGTTCGATCCTACATAGTTAGGCTTTTATGTCATCTGGGTGTTAGGAACTAGATTCCAGAATTAGGGTAAGCATCGAAATTTTATTGCAACATGCTGCATTCATTTTCGTAGTCTCTTACCATCAACTTGGCGAGCCAATTAGTTACCCTGTCACAATAAACACTACTCAATTCGAGCCATAACGTTACTCTTTCACTACGCAGATGATTCCACTAGCTATTTTCATACCTATTTGTGTCGGTCTTATATTATGTAATTAAATTACAAAACAATTATTAGCATAAGCTAGTCAGCATAAAACACTACTATAAATTATTGTTATTTAATAAATAAATAGGAATCACATAAATTTACGTTGCAACCACAAGGACAGTAATTTTGAGTTTTGCAGGTGTCACGTTTTGAATTTCAGTCTGAAGTATCTTATATGGAACAAGAAATTAGTTATAGTGCATTAAGATCTAAAAAAAGGCAGTAACCTGCCCTTTTCTTAATCTTGTTTTTTTGCTGCTTCTTCGCGGATTTTGTTCGCCACAATCTTAATTGCTTCTGCAGTGCTAATACCTTGTGTCATTAGCTTTTGAATTTCTTCTACTGCTTTTTGTTGTTCTTCGTGGCTTAGGCTTAAATCATCAAACATAAAAAAGGCTCCTAATTTTAGGAGCCGACTATATTATGAATCGTAGAAGAATTCTAGTAGTGCGTGATGCTAGTAATTCGTTAAGAAGTTTACGTATGCACCGACTGAATCTTCATTGGTATAACTGGCACCAATATCGAGTTGGAACAAGTTAAGTGGCGATAAACCAATACCTGCTGTCACAGTGCCATCAGTGTTGTCATACGCTAAATTCTTTTTCCAACCGCCACGTAATTTTAGTTGACGAAGAATGTCAATCTCGGCACCGACTCTCAACCATTGTGTGTTGTCATCAAATGCTTTGTAGCGTTCTTCTTCTTTTAAATCGTAATCAACACTTAAGGTGAAGTAGTCAGCAACAATACCTGCACCGACAGTAAACTGTGGTGACATTTCATATTCGTATGAAACTTGTGAGCCATCAAACTGTGAGTTGATGGTTTTGGTTTCAATATCGCGTGAGATTAGGTTCGTTGCTGCAATACCGACTCGGAATGGACCATGGAACCAAAGAAAACCCGCATCCATATTAAAGATGGTTTCGCCCTGGCCATTCTCTCGTAAATCGTTTAAGTCATAATTGGTAATGCCTGCTTCATATACGTAGGTGTAAATGCGTTGCAGTTTAGGCGTAACACCAAAAGAAAGATGTTGCCCTAAAAATGTTTGGTATTTTGCAAGTGAGATGCCCGCTTCTGCTACCGCAACACTGACGGCACGAACACCGCTACCTTGTGCATTTTCAACATCAGTACCATCCGTTTTAATTTCTGCAGTTGCATACGATTCGGTATAGAGTTTACCAAAAGCATTTGCCGCGATGTATCGGTTTGGAATGGCAAACGCAACTACGCCACCAATGTCGACTTTAAGGTTATCGCCTTTTAAGTCATTAAGTGCTGCTTCGGCAGTGGCGTAGTCACCCACGTTGATCGCGTCTTCTGCACGTTCAAGATCGTCAACAAATGTACCGGTATCGGTGTAATTGAAACCTATGCTTGGCGTGATCATGCCAACGTCATCATTACGACGATAGATTGCGGTGAGTGCTGGGTTATAAAATGGCGCAGTTAAAAAGTTCCCAGAGACAACACCAACACCACCCATTGCTTCACCACGCGCTTCGATAGCGTAGTTTGCCGCATGAGCAGAACCAAAAGACATTGCTACCGCAAGAGGTAGTATTTTATATGCGATCTTCATAGTGGATGCTAAATTCTGTTTAGTGTGAATAACTTATCGGCTCATTCTCGCCTAACTTGAGTTATTCCTCCACAGAAACATCATAGGTTTTGCTAATTATTTGCGTTTGTTCAACCATTATTTTGCCTTGCCAACGACGATGCGCCATTGAAACCGCTAAAACGTAACGTCCAGGCTCAATATCATCGAGCGGTAATGAGGTTGGATAATCAGATTCGTAGCTACCACTCCAAATTTGGTTGTAAGTACCATCGACATAATCGTATAACGCAGCGTTAAGTTTTGGTAATGGACAAGTCGGATTGAGTAGCGTGTGTTGCTCTACTTGCCAATAATCTTTAGATGCCCAACGTACAGACATACTTAACTTAGGATCGGCGAAAATTAGCCATGAGCTCCACTTGTCACCGTTTGATGATGTAATTTCAATTCGGTACAAACCCATTGATAGCTTGTTGTTAATGTTGTAGCGCTTGGAATAGGTTGAAACGCCAGACGAGTTTTCGCGAACTAAGTCCAACACGGTATCATTAGAAACCGTTCGATTGACCCAACCTTTCAGCGAAATATCCGTTATTTGCGCAGAACTCTGTACTTCGACATTGGCACGAAATGCATCTCTACCGGGGCTTTGAATTTCTGAACGTTGAACTGAAACGCCTTTCAGCCAGTCAGGAAATTCCTGTGAGCTCAGCCCTTTACCACAGTCGACGTCAAAAGATTGGATGAGAATTTCATTGAGGTGTGTTTGCAGAGATTGGCTCGGTTCGAGTTGCCACATCTCAACTAACGATGAAAACATCGATTCAAGATCGTTGTTGAGCAGGTGTTTGTGGGTTTGAGTTAAAGGCGTGTTACTCTCAAACCAAACCTGAGACTGAGAAACAACAGGTGCACTAAGCAGTGCACCTGACAATAAAACTAGATTTTTAATCATGCTTTCATCTTGTAACCAACACCACGTAGTGTTTCGATTTCTAAGCCAGGTAGTTTTTGGCGTAGTTGCAACACGTGAGTATCAACGGTACGAGTTGTCGGGAAATGGTTATAGCCCCAAACGTGGTCCAGCAATTCATCACGCGTAAATACGCGGCCTAAGTTGCTCGCAAGAAATAGCAACAAATCAAACTCGGTACGCGTTAATGTAATCATTTGGTCATTGAAAAAAACTTCTCGCGTGCTTTTATCAATCAACAAATTCTCGGTGCGCACTTTGGTATCATCTTCTTGACCATCAGGCGTACGTAATTGCGCTCGAATACGCGCGAATAGTTCTGCTTCAGCAAAAGGTTTTGTTAGGTAGTCGTTCGCGCCAGCGTCTAAGCCCGTCACTTTGTCTTTTACTGTGACCAGTGCTGTTAGCAAAATCACTGGAATATCTTTTAGTGCTTTCCACTGAGGAAGTTGAGATACTGAGTCGCCATCAGGTAGTTGTCTGTCTAGAATCACTAGATCAGATTTGACCCAATATTGTTCTACTTCCGCGATGCTTTCAGCGTGGAAGCATTCATACCCTGCTTGTTCTAGGCTAACCAAAAGGCCATCAGCTAAATTTTTGTCGTCTTCAACGAGAAGCAGTGTCTGTTTCACAAGGTATCTCCAATATAAACGTTGTTGGTGGACCAATGAGCTTCATTTTCCCTCCCATTCGGCCAACCATAGAGTCAACAATCGTTAAACCCAAACCTAAACCACTCTTGCTTACAAAGGGTTTACGCAACTCACGCCAATCTTTGTGTGTAAGTTGCCCTTGGTCGATTACGCTGAACATAATTTTTTGATTAGAGGTTTTCACATCCAATCTTATCGGTTTAACTCCATATTTAACCGCGTTTCTTACTAGGTTATCGAGACATGTACCTAACCAGTACACATTAAGTTTTGCCGCGATATCATGGTCGATGACAAATTCGACTTGTTGATCGAACTCTTCCTCAACCTTAAATTCTAACCACTCCGCGACCGAAGGAACCCATTCAGTTGCCAGTGGTTTATTGTCTGATTGCAAATAATCTTTACTCGCTTCAGCAAGTTGACGTAAACGCCTTGAGTCTTCGCACAGCCGTCTAAACTCATCATAAACGGATTCTGGTAAGTCCTCAAATTCTCGTCGAAATCCCTCTACGGTCAACGACAAACTGGCGATCGGTGTACGTAATTCATGCGTCAGGATTTGCAGTACTAACATTCGGCTGCGCATCTCTTGTCGTTTAGCGTTCCAACGGTATAGCGACCAACCCGCAACCAAAAGAATGTTGACGACGACCAAAGCAGCCATACTAATTTTTAGTATGTCTGCGTGATCTTCAACATCCCAACAAATGTTGCCTCGCTGTACAAAGCATGCCTCTGATTCAGAAGTCAAATTCAGGCTAAGTCCCGCTTCAGCGACATTAGCGCTCCACAACGATTCAGGATAAACATAATAGTTGTCATTTTTACGCAACCATAATTCATCACCTTCCATGAACATACTTGCGCCTGAGATCAGTGATGTCACTGAATCTTCACCCATTCGCTGCAAGCGACCAAGCAATGTGCTTTTATCCGCTAACGGTCGCTCTTTAATATGCATGTATTGCTCAAGCTCAGTCGTCAATTCCGGATGAGTGACAATGTAACGATTTGCGTAAGTACCGCCACCAGGGTGAATTAATGCACTCCGTGCAAACCAGCGCGGATTAAGCTTTGTGCCTTTACACATCGCACGAGTAAACACCAAAGGTTCTGTCACTAAAGGACTCAGTGGCAGTTTTCCATTACAAGAAACCGAAAGTTTGTACAGCCTTTGAATATCCTCTAACGGATAACTGGATGTTTGAGGGAGCATTGACTGCGGCGTGATAAGCCGCGTGGGATAGTCAGATTGTAGCACCCGCACATCGTAAGAAACTGACGCTTGAGAAGTCTTAAATAAATTTACAAATTTATCAATACGCTCAGGTAAGGTGTCTGCCCTGCCCCATTGCAACGAAGGTAAAAAGACATACTAATAATTTTGTTTTGGCTATTTTCAAGGCAATTTTATCAAATCAGCGAGTTACCATCAGCGTGCGGATTATGGCAACACTAGATGCACAATGTGTAATATTCATGTCAATTTTAACCGAACTTCAACTTTTTGTATTTCTAATTAAGTTCAAGCGAATAAAAAAGGCCAGCATTACGCTGGCCTTTCAAAGATTTAAACACAGATTATAGTGCTTTCGCGATTGCGTCTACACTTTCTTTCGCATCGCCAAACAGCATTTGCGTGTTCTCTTTAAAGAACAGTGGGTTTTGAACACCCGCATAACCCGTATTCATCGAACGCTTGAACACGATTACGTCTTTCGCATTCCACACTTCCAATACTGGCATGCCAGCGATTGGGCTGTTTGGATCTTCGAGAGCCGCTGGGTTTACTGTATCATTTGCACCGATGACCAATACTACGTCTGTTTGTGGGAAATCATCGTTGATTTCATCCATTTCCAGTACGATATCGTACGGTACTTTCGCTTCTGCTAGCAGTACGTTCATATGACCAGGCAGACGACCCGCTACTGGGTGAATACCAAAGCGAACTTCGATACCTTGAGCTCGTAGCTTTTCAGTAATTTCATGCACTGGGTATTGAGCTTGTGCCACTGCCATGCCGTATCCCGGAGTGATGATGACTGATTTCGCGTTTTTCAGCATATCCGCCACATCTTCTGCGTTGATCTCACGATGCTCGCCATACTCTTCATCACCAGAAATCACCACTTCTTGGCCGAAGCCACCAGCGATAACACTGATAAATGAACGGTTCATCGCCTTACACATAATGTAAGACAGGATCGCACCAGATGAACCAACCAAAGCACCTGTAACGATCAATAGATCGTTCGCTAGCATGAAACCTGCGGCTGCCGCTGCCCAACCTGAATATGAGTTAAGCATCGAAACCACAACTGGCATATCCGCACCACCGATTGAAGCAACTAGGTGGTAACCGAAGGCAAATGCGATTAGAGTCATGATAATAAGAGCAAACATGCTGCCATCTGCTTTAACGAAGTAGATCATTAACAGAGTAGAAACAACAATCGCCGCAAGGTTCATTTTGTGTTTGTGCGGTAGATTTAGTGGTGATGATGAAATCACGCCACGTAGTTTACCAAACGCTACGATTGAACCCGTAAAGGTAACTGCACCGATGAATACACCTAGGAATACTTCAACTAGGTGAATAACATGGTGTGCATGTAGCTCAGATGGTGCAAGTAGAGCAGCGTTCGCAATTTCTGGTGCATCTAGGTAGCTGTTGTAACCAACAAGTACCGCAGCCAAACCTACAAAGCTATGCAATATTGCAACTAGCTCTGGCATTTCAGTCATTTCTACTTTCTTAGCGTAGAAAATACCGATAGCACCACCGATCACCATCGCAACGATGATCCAGCCAAAACCTTGTGCATCAGGGCCAAAGATCGTCGCGATCAACGCGATCGCCATACCCGCGATACCGTAATAGTTACCTGAGCGAGCAGAGTCTTGCTTTGATAAGCCAGCTAAGCTCAAGATAAAAAATAGTGCAGCAACAATGTAAGCTGCTTGTACTAGTCCTGCAGACATTCCCTGTTACTCCTATTTATCTTTACGGAACATTTCAAGCATGCGCTTGGTCACGGTGAACCCACCGAAAATGTTGATGCTTGCGATTAGAACCGCGATAAATGACAAGAATGTCACCACGCCATGACCTTGACCGATTTGCAGCAACGCACCAACAACGATAATGCCTGAAATGGCATTAGTTACCGACATAAGCGGTGTATGCAGTGCGTGCGTTACGTTCCAAACCACATAGTAACCAACCACACAAGACAACACGAATACGGTAAAGTGCGCTAGAAATGCAGCCGGAGCAACCGTTGCAATCCAACCAAATGCAGCAAGAGCAACACCAAGGCCGATTAACTTCTTAATCGGTGAAACTGGCTCGTCTACTTTTTTAGCAGGGGCAGGTGCCGCTTTAGGTTTTTGCTCTGGTTGAGCTGATACTTGAATTGGTGGCGCAGGCCAAGTCACTTCGCCTTCTTTTACCACCGTCACGCCACGTAGCACGACGTCTTCGAAGTCGATATTGATGTTGCCATCTTTCTCTTTGCAAAGAAGCTTCATCAAGTTAACTAGGTTGGTCGCATAAAGTTGAGAAGACTGCGTCGGTAGTCGACCTACCATATCGGTGTAACCGATAACTTTTACACCATTTGCAGTTGTAATCACTTGGTCGGCCACAGTGTATTCACAGTTACCACCGTTAGCAGCTGCAAGGTCAACAATCACACTACCCGCTTTCATGCTATCAACCATTTCTTTGGTGATTAGCGTTGGCGCAGGACGTCCAGGAATTAGTGCCGTTGTCACGATGATATCAACGTCTTTCGCCTGAGCTGCGTATAGCTCAGCCGCTTTCTTGTTGAACTCGTCAGACATTTCTTTTGCATAGCCGTCACCGGAACCAGAGTTTTCTTTGAAATCAACTTCTAAGAATTCTGCGCCCATTGACTGAACTTGTTCTTTTACTTCAGGACGAACGTCAAATGCACGTACGATAGCACCAAGGCTACCTGCCGCACCGATTGCAGCAAGACCGGCAAACACCAGCACCAGCAACAAGCACTTTCGCAGGTGGTACTTTACCTGCCGCGGTAATTTGACCAGTGAAGAATCGACCGAACTCGTGAGCTGCTTCAACAACAGCACGGTAACCGGCAATGTTCGCCATTGATGACAATGCATCTAAAGCTTGAGCGCGAGAGATACGAGGAACCGCATCCATTGCAAGAACGTTGATGTTTTTACTAGAAAGTTGTTCCATCAACTCTGGGTTTTGCGCAGGCCAAATAAAGCTCACTAATGTTGCTCCGTCATTTAACTGAGCAATTTCGTCAACCTCGTCATTAACGATTGGTGCGTTTACTTTAAATACGATGTCGGAGTTCCAAGCATCATCTTTCGATACTACTTTTGCTCCTGCAGCTTCAAAAGCTGCATTTTCAAAACTTGCTGCTTCCCCAGCTTGAGATTCAACGACAACGTCGAAACCCAATTTAATTAGCTGCTCGACCGAACTCGGCGATGCAGCCACTCGCGTTTCTCCGGCGAGTATTTCTTTTGGCACACCAATTTGCATAGCTATTCCTTGACTATTGGCTCAATGATCAATCTTTTGTAACCAACGAAAACACCTATATCAAGTATTTTTGTAACTAAAATACTAAAGTTTATTTCGTTAGCGCGACATTTGAGTTATTTTGCCGTTTTGACTGTAATCAAACAACACCTTAATCCCTAAAAGTGCTCTTACCAGTTCGCAAAAAAAGGTCATAAATCAAACGATTAATATAAATGCGAACAAAAAAAGAGCCATCAGCATAACTGCTAACGGCTCGACAATTAATGACATCTATCAAATCAGGGAATACTAATCGAAAATATTGCCTTTCATTTGGTCAATATACATTTGCGCTTTCTTTAACATAAATTCATCGGCATCACCGCGGCTAGAAAGCACGTCTGAACGAATAAAGCGGTGACTCTTAATTTCACCATCAATCTCTTTTTCAATTCTGCCAGCAATACGATATTGACCAGACTCTGTATCGCTCTTGATAAATCAAAAGCCTTGTATTCGACTGGCTCAACTTCTATTTGTTTTGTTGGCGAACTTTCGCGGCCAAACAAGCGAGAGAAAAACCCCACTTTCGCTCCTTACTGCTTAGTTGTTTTAGTATTGGCTTTTCAAACCACTCGAGTTCAACATCTTCGTCAAAGCGAGGGTTAGAAAATATCACAGGGAATTCATCTTTTCGATTTTTTCGACGATCGTCAAGAATCATACTTGTTGCTGATTCAACCGCAATTTCCGTATTTTTCTTTAGTGTCAATAATCTTGTTTCAGAGAGGGTTGAAAGGAAGTCGATGTCATGACGAATATAAACAGGTCTTAACTGGCTTAATGCTAAACAGGCCAAATCAGCCAACTGGTCATTGTCGAATTGCTCTGTATACTCTGGTCGAGCTAATACTTGACCAACTAGGTTTTCCATATAGTTATGTACATCTTCGCTGATTTGCATTGCTTTCCTCTCTTTCGGTTGGGTATCACTCAATGCTCTGGTAACCACAAGATGCTTAGTTCAGCAGAATTCACTTGAGCATATTAAGTATTAATACAGAAAACGGAAAACATAAATGCTCTATATCTCAATTTCTTAAAACCGTCTCCATTTAAAAACAAAGCGTTGATGAATGTTTATGGTATGACGCATTTTTCGACCAATGAAATGCAAAACACTTGGAAAATGATTTTATGTCGTTATCCTTTGTAGTCGAGTCGTAGCAGGAAACCCAAGGAAACGTTAAGTAATGTCATTATCAATGGTTACATCAAGTTGGTTTCGATTTCTGTTTCCAGTTGTATTGTTAGTTATCATTGCCCTTGGTATGGATAATGTTGTGATGCTTGTTCATGCTAATCAAAGCGTCACCTTGCATTTCCCTTACATCTTATTCGGCGTTTGTATTCTACTCGGTCATATTTTCAAACAAAGCCGTTGTTCAATGATCAGCTGCGCAATGTTTATCGCCTATTGGATTATTCAACATTACTTGCAGACCCCCTTATCGACGGGCACGACTATCCTCGATCTTTCGTTACTTGCTTTCGCATTACCTGGTGCATGCTTAGCGATCTATATGTTTAAAGACAGCACAATCCGTAGCGCGAGTTTTATCGGTTATATCGCGATATTGCTACTTATGTTAGTTTGGAGCCAGTTAACGCTCAACTACGCCATCGAAACCAACTTTGATCAGTATCAGTACCCTATTTTGCACGTTGTCCCTGAGGTTTCGAAACTGCCTTTTGTTTTGGTTCTCTATCTCGCGGGTATCGTACTCCTTTGCGCAATTATCGTGCTTAAGTACAACCGCATAGTCGATGCAGCAGTTTATTCGTCAGTACTCGTCGCTGCGGCAACTTTCATTTTTTTCCATGTCAGTTATGTCTCGAGCGTACTCTTTAGTCTCGCAGGTATTTTGCTGTTGGTTTCGTTGCTCTCTGCTAGCTACGAATTGGCGTTTAACGATCGCTTAACCCTTATTCCCGGACGACTGGCACTCGAATCCGATCTCAAACATCTAGGCCGCAAATATTCATTAGCCATGCTCGATATCGACCATTTCAAATCATTCAATGATACATACGGCCACGATACGGGCGATGACGTATTGAAATTGGTTGCCAGCAAATTACGAGAAGTTGGTGGGAATGCTCGAGTTTATCGCTATGGCGGTGAAGAATTTACGGTACTGTTTAAAGGTAAATACGCCGATGAAGCTTGGGACTATTTAGAAGAGCTTCGTCAGAATATCGAAAGTTATGATCTCATTGTGCGAAATATGGACTCGCGCCCTAGCGACAACAAAGAAGGCAGTAAAAAACGCGGTAAGGGCAAAAAATCCAATACGGTCAATCTCACCATTAGTATTGGTGTTGCAGACAGTTATGAAGAGCGCGATACGGACGTGGTACTAAAGGCAGCAGACCAAGCTTTGTATAAAGCAAAACAAAACGGCCGCAATCAGGTCGTTGCAGCCGCGTAACTTACTTTAACTACTTATTCGTTATTCTTGGATATCTTGCTGTTCCATTGACGGTTCATACAGCGCATAACAGTTTCTACCACTATGTTTCGCCTGATATAAGGCTCTGTCAGCCATATGGTAAAACTGGTCCGGTGTTTCCCTACCGGATGGTTGAATGGTCACTACACCTTGTGACACGGTAACAACATTCGCAACCTTACTATGCTCATGAGAAATGGCTTGTGCCAGTATCGCTTCTTTCACCCTTTGAGCATGCAATTCGGCTTGATATGCGTCGCTATGACCAAGAATAATCACAAACTCCTCACCGCCATAACGACCGACAACCTCGCCATTACGTGCAAACAACTCTTTTAAGGTCGCCGCAATTTGGATTAAGCACTGATCCCCTTCTATGTGGCCATAGTTGTCGTTGTAAAGTTTGAAGAAGTCAACATCGAGTAAAATCACGCTCATCGGTACACCGTGTCGACCATAGACGGAGATCATCTCTTTTAGTTTTTTATCGACGTTACGTCGATTATTCACTTTCGTTAATCCATCCTCGCTAGCCAGTTTTTCAAGTTCCTGATTCACGCGAGCCAAATCTGCCGTTTTTTTGTTGAGCTGGTTTCGCATAAACGCAATACGCTGCATGGCCGTAAGTTTCGCACGTAATACCAGTTTATCGACCGGTTTAATCAAATAGTCATCGCCACCAGATTCGATCGCGTTTGCGATAATTTCCGGTGCGTCATGACCACTCAAAAAGATGATAGGAATCCACTCGGGATAAAGCTCACGAATCTTGCTTGATACTTCAAAACCGTCCATCTCTGGCATGGTAATATCAAGTAGTACTAAATCTGGTTGAAACTCAGGATAAAGTGCTAACGCATCTGGGCCAGATTCAGCCATTTCTACGACATGGCCTAACTGCTTGAGTCGAATCGCAAGTTGCATCCGTTCCATTTGAACATCATCCACCAGCAATATTTTCATAAGTCGTCCTATACTATAAACTGCTTGCTAAATCAGCGATTTAAAATAAGCATACTTCAGGTAATTGATTTCCTCCACTAAGGTTGACATTTATTACAGAAAAACTAGCATATCGCGGCTTAAACAACGTAAAGAGAAAAGACTATGTCTGACGTGACTCCAAGTGAGAAAAAAACTGTCGATTTGGCAACGGTATCAGCTGAACTTCGTCAAGTAATCGAGTTCGATGGCGTGCCAGAAGCGATGTACGAAATGGTAACCTCAATTCATGAAGTGTCTGAAGAAGCAGTACGCGAATCATGGAACGAGCTACCAAAAAGTGCACAAAACATTTTAGATAACTTCGAACAGTTTCATGCACTTGTTTCTGTTAGCCAAGCGTTCGCAGGTCTTAATGTAATGGAAGAGTTCCCAACTCTGAACCTACCAAAAGACATGACTGACGAAGATAAAGATAACTACCGCGCATCACTTCTTGACCAAGTTTTACACAACTGCGTGAAAGACATGGTTAAGCAGCTTAAAAAAGCGCGCCGTGATCCAATCCTTAAGCGTGACTTTACTGACGTTTTCGCTAAGTAAGTACAAAAAAAGCCGCGTAAAGCGGCTTTTTTAATCTTTTCCATTTTAATGTGACAACGCAATATCCCGTTGAGTCACACTCACACCTTTGATCTGAGCGTAAACTTTCATACCAACTTCTAAGCCTAATTCATCTTTTGCCCAAGCCGTGATCGTCGCCCACAGATAGCACTTTGGTGCTAACTTGAGTTTTACTGAAACACTTTGTCGATGGGTACCAAAATTTTGCGTTTCTAATTCTTGAATTTCAGCATGCAAAACGTTACGAATCGAACTCCGTTCAGGTTTGTCTAAGTTAATCGATACGTCATTGGCTCGAACTTGTAAGCGCACTTTGCTATCTAATTCGGCTTCAACTTTTTGCACCCAAAGCATAACCCCGTCCGCCAATTCCAGACCCGACAGTGCGTATTGTTCTATTTGTTCAACTAACTTCGCTTCAAATAGCGAACTTTGATCCGCAAATGACTGCCATGGCCGCATCGCTTTTGAGGCCCAAACTTGTTCGACTGGTCCAGTGGTGATGACCTGCCTTTATCCACCACAACCAAATGCTCGGCAAGGCGAATAATTTCATTCAAGCTATGGGTAACATAAATGATTGGAATATTTACCGTGTTGGCGAGGTGCTCAAGAAACGGCAGTACTTCCCTTTTTCGCGGTAAATCGAGTGATGCTAGTGGTTCATCCATTAACAGAATATCTGGCTTAGATAATAACGCTCGACCAATCGCGACACGTTGCTTTTCTCCCCCGGAAAGTTCCGATGGATAACGTTGCAGTAAGTCACTTATCGCTAACAGTTCAACGATCTGATTGAAGTATTCTTCATCATACTCGCGAGTACCGTAGGACAAATTGCCTTTTACTCGATAGTGCGGAAACAAGCGAGACTCTTGAAAGACATAACCAACACGTCGCACTCTGGTCGGCACATTCACACCGGTTTGATGACAATAGAGTAAACGATCATTAACTTCGATCCTGCCGGAGTTAAGTGGGATCAATCCCGCAACCGCATTGATCAATGTTGTTTTGCCCGCTCCCGAACGGCCAAACACTGCGGTAATCCCTCGTGCTGGCAGTTCAACGTTGATATCAAATTCGGTATCACCGAGTTTCTGATTAAACTCAATTGCCAATTTACTCATCGCTTACCTCCTAAACGGCGAGCACATTGGCGAGAAAGCCATTCAGATATTAATAGTGAGGCAAGTGCAATGGCAATCGAGATAATACACAAACGCATCGCTTCTATTTCAGCACCGGGTGTTTCAATAAAAGTGTACATCGCCAAAGGAATGGTTTGAGTTTCACCGGGAATATTCGAGACAAAGCTGATCGTCGCGCCAAATTCTCCCAAACTGCGTGCAAATGCCAGCATTGTACCGGTAATAATGCCAGGTAGCGTCAATGGTAAGGTGATAGTAAAAAACACTTTAAGCGGCGACGCCCCTAACGTACGTGCGGCTTGTTCTAGCTTGCTATCCACACTCTCAAAACTAAGACGCACTGCACGCACCATCAACGGTAATGCGACGACGATACTCGCTAGCACCGCGCCTTTCCAATTGAATGCAAACGAAATACCAAAGGTTTGATATAGCCAGTTGCCTATCACACCTTGCCTTCCCATTAACACCAACAAAAGGTAGCCAATCACGACTGGCGGTAACACCAAAGGCAAGTGAATCAGACTATCGATGAGAGATTTGCCGACAAACTGTTTTTTCGCCAGCAACCAAGCAAGAAAAACGCCGATAGGAATCAACCATATAATGGCATAAAACGAAACCTTAAGGCTTAGAATGAGTGCTTGATATTCGTATTCAGATAACAAGTGCCAACCTCTAGTTAAATCCAAACTCTTGCAGTATCACTTTCGCTTCATCACTTAAAATATATTGCATAAATGATAGAACGCCTGGCGACTGAGTTATCTGAACTAATGGGTATCGAATAGGTTCATGCGTCGAATCCGCGAAAGTATGTACAATTTTTACTTTATTTGAGATTTTCGCATCTGACAGATAAACAATACCTAATGGAGCCTCACCCCGCTCAACAAGCGTTAGTACATTGCGCACATTGTTTGTCGGTGCTAGGTGGCTACGCAGTGATGACCAAAGGTTAAGAGCTTCCAGTGATTGTTTTGCGTAAATCCCCGCAGGCACGGCGTTTGGTTGGCCTAGCGCTAATCGACTACTACCCAAAATCTGCAACCAAGATGCCGTATTCGTCGCCTCAAGAGAAACTGCACTCGAATCTGGCGCAATCACAACGAGATGATTTGCTGTAAAGTCATGTACATCATCACTGTTGACTACCCCGCGATCTTCAAGGTGTTTCACCCATAATTCGTTGGCAGAAATAAACAAATCAGCAGGAGCGCCTTGCTCGATTTGACGCGCCAATGACGAAGACCCCGCGTAAATTGGCACAATGTTGACCGAATGCATTGTTTGGTATTTCGTAATCAACGCATTGAGTACATTGGTTAAAGAGGATGCGGCATAAATGCGAACCGTGTCCTTTTCAGTCGCCGCAACATCTGCAGCAAAGACAGTGGAAACACGAAAACACATCAATAGTGCGATAAATAGGAAAATCTTGTTTTTATACATTAATTGCGCGCGCCTAATTCAGGCCAAAGTAATTCTAAGTTTAAGTGCTCTTCAATCGCATCTGCGATACGGTTGATTGCACGCTCTTGGTTTGCATGATGGTCGACTTTAGCAATATTGTCGGCACCCATCCAATGACAAAACAGCGAAAACGCTGCAGGATCATCAAAGACACCATGCAAATAAGTACCGAGGATTTGACCACAATCACTCACTAAGCCGTCCAACTGACCATTTTCTAATGTGATAATTGATTCACCCTGAATCTCACTCACACCCGCATGAATCTCGTAACCTTTTACAGTAGCCTGTTTACCGCATAAGTTTAGCGTACCTTGCACACGGGTCAGTGTTTTATCATTGGTCATGCGAGTCGTTAGATTTAAGTAACCAAGCCCGTTTGAACTGCCTGATGGACCTTCAATACCCTCAGGATCATCTATTAGATTCCCAAGCATTTGGTAACCACCGCAAATTCCCATTACTTTGCCACCAAAACGAAGGTGTCGAGCAATCTCTTTGTCCCACCCTTGGCTACGAAGATAATCAAGATCGGCACGAGTTGATTTTGAACCGGGTAAAATGATTACGTCTGCGCCCGCTAAACTTTCGCCTTTGCCGACGTACTTGAGTTCAATATCAGGGTTTTGACGCATTACATCAAAATCAGTGTGGTTGCTGATACGCGTAAATACAGGCACCTTCACCACAAGACGCGCTTCATTTGAAAGCTGCTGTTGGCTATCAATAGCATCTTCCGCTTCAAGGTCAAAGCCATGCAAATATGGCAGTACGCCAATGACTGGTTTACCGGTTTTTTCTTCTAACCAATCTAAACCCGATTGCAGCAGTGCGATGTCACCTCGAAAGCGATTAATAACAAAGCCTTTAACGCGTGCTTGCTCACTTTCTGAAAGAAGTTCTAAAGTGCCATAAAGATGAGCAAAGACCCCGCCTCTATCGATATCCGCAACGATAATGACCGGGACATCCGCCTTTTCAGCAAACCCCATGTTCGCAATATCGTTTGCTCGCAAGTTAATTTCAGCAGGGCTACCAGCACCTTCAATCATGATTGATTCGTAGTCTTGCTGTAAACGCTCGAATGAATCGATAACCGTGTTCATGGCAACCAATTTATAGTCATGGTAACCAGTGGCTTCCATATTGGTCAGCGCTTTGCCTTGCAAAATCACTTGTGCGCCAGTATCTGAATTGGGCTTAAGTAGAACTGGATTCATGTGAACCGTTGGTTCTATGTTACACGCCGCTGCCTGTACGGCCTGAGCTCGACCAATCTCACCACCATCTTGTGTTACAGCACTATTTAGCGCCATGTTTTGCGGCTTAAATGGGGCAACTTTAATGCCCTTTCGTGCCAGAACTCGACATAACCCGGCAACCAATACGCTTTTGCCAGCATCAGAAGTGGTACCTTGTACCATCAGCGCTCTAAATGGTGAATGCATTTCAAATAGATAGATATATGAATTTATGCAAAGAATGATATCGGCTTTAGGGTTTATTTCTAATAAAAGATGAACGCAAAATGAATCATTAAATCAGTATTGATTCAGCTCGGATGGCGTTTAATAGCACCATCAAATGAGCGACAGACGCTCAATACTTAAAAAAGGAAAACAAAATGAAAAAAGCAGCCCTTATTCTTGCGATGATCGTAACTCCAACTTTGGCTTTTGCTGGCGGTAACCACCAAGATAAAAACGCAGGCGTTCAATACTCAGGCCCTGTAAAGCTGTCTGATCTGACTCAAGTGATCAACGACAGCTCAATGTTTACTGAGCAAAAAGTGGTTGTTGAAGGCAAACTAGTACAGCAACTTGATCACGACACTTTCATCTTTACCGATGGTAAAGCCCAAGTTCAGGTTGAGCTTGATGATGACATCGTATTGGCACAGCCTCTTGATGCAAATACCCAAGTTCGTCTATTTGGTGAATTTGAAGGCGGCAACACTCCTGAGATTGAGGTAGATCGCATTCAAGTGCTATAAATTCAATAATTTACCGTTAATATATCAACATCTGGCCTACCGTTTGTAGGCCTTTTGCATGCTTTGCGAACTGTTGGAGAATCCTTTTGAAAAAACATGCCCTTTTGTTCACACTTGCAAGTTCATTGCTTGCTCCGTCCGCATTCGCTAATAACTTCAGTTATAACTTCCTAGAATTTCGCACCGCTGTTGATCCGCGCATTTCAGGCGCAGAATTCAGTGTATTAGCAATGGAAAACGTCCACCTAATTGCTCGTGTTGATAGCCAATTCGAAAGTGACGCAGATGCGGCAGTCGGCGTGGGTTTTAATGGCCCGATTAACCAATTCGCTGACGTCTACGGCCAAGCATTACTTCACTACATTGACTACCCAAATAACTCAGACAGTGAAACTTTGCCAGAATTCAATATTGGTATCCGTATGTGGCTAGCCGATAGATTTGAGGTAACAGGTCGTGTAGGTCGACTCGATGAAAGTTCTGTATTCCATGCGGGCGTTCGTTTTCATTCTACGCAACAGCTTTCTCTATCTGCTGAAACTCGCAATAACGGAATATATGGTCCTCAAATCGCAATGTCGGTGCGCTTTCAGTTCTAATCTCTCAAAACAAATTGAAATTCAGATTAAGGGCGGCGTTTACGCCCTTTATTTTTATCTTTCCATCCATCCCAAACTTTGTATTTACGCTCAAATGAAGCGACTTGTAGAATTTAACTAATTCGTGTCGATAAAGTACATTCAGGCTACTTGTATATACAATACCATAACACACGATTAAGCAGCGTTAACTCTATGTCTTTGCTGGATTTTGTAAAAGCCAGAATTAATGGGATTAATGTCTTATTTGTGAGAAATGTAATTAACTTGAATAAATTCGCTCTGATATTCTCGCCTAAATTCTAGCCGTATTTGAGTTTTTTATGTCAGCATTATCGATTAAAACCAAACTTACTTTGGCCTTTATGTCTGCAATTTTTATTATGACAGGGGCACAAATATACATTACCAGTACACAAATTTTTGCCGAGACCTCGCGCACAACCGAGCAGTACTCAACCACGCTACTTAATGGCAGTGTATTGAGTATGGATCAGTGGATAACATCAAAAATCAACGTGATTAATTCCAGCTCCGACGCATTTATCGATCCGAGTCAAGCTAAAGCCTATTTAGCTACCGCCTCTAAAGCGGGTGATTTTCGCTTGGCCTATGCTGGGCTTAGCGACGGTCAAATGATTATGGGTGTCGATATCGGGCTACCAGAAGGTTTTGACCCAAGACAACGCGCGTGGTACCAAGATACTGTGAATGCCCAAAATACATTTATCACTGAGCCTTATATTGATGCTCAAGAAGGCCACTTAGTGATGACGATTGCTAAACCGTTCACTCAAGGCGCTGTAAAAGGGGTATTAGCGGCAGACGTAAATATTCAAGATCTTGTAAAAGATGTCGTCGAACTCAATACTGAAGGCGTACAAGCTTTTATTGTTAACAGTAAAGGCAATATCGTTGCCCATTCAAACCATCAACTGATTCTTAAACCAATTTCAACTGTATCAAGTGGCCTAACTGCGACCGAAATTACCGCTATCGCAGCGGATCAACGTTTAGCCGAAACTACCATTGCAAACAAAAAGGTATTCCTTAGCGCCAAGCGTGTACCGAATACCGACTGGTACTACACGTTGGTTATTGATCAGGAACATGCTTTTAAAGATCAAGAGAGTTTGCTTGGACAGCTTATTGGCATGGGTTTCATGCAGCTTATCGTAATTGCGGTTATCACTTTGCTTATTATTAAACGAGCTCTCGCGCCGCTTAACGCACTCAGCATATCGATGAAAGACTTAGCTGAAGGTCACGGTGACCTCACAAAGCGCATCAAAATTGATAGTAATGATGAAATCGGCAATCTCGCTCTTCACGTCAATGCATTTATCGCTAAACTGCAAGAAATCGTTCAGGACATTTCTTCCTCGTCTAAACAACTGGATAGCCAGTCTGAAATTAGCACGAGACTCAACGTCGAGCTTAGCGATTCACTCGCCACCCAGTTAAGCGAAGTGTCACTTATTGCAACAGCCGTTCATGAAATGTCAGCGGCGGCTGAAGAAGTCGCGAGTAACGCCAAACAAACGGCAGATTCAGCGATTGATTCCACCAAACACTGCGTACATGGCAAGAGTGTTATTCGCCGCAATCACGAATCAATTACTCACCTTGCCGCGCAACTGGAAAGTTCCTCAAATGTCATTCAGCAACTGGAGGGCAACGCGCAAAATATTAACGCTATCCTTTCGACCATCAGTGATATTGCCGAACAAACTAACCTATTGGCGTTAAACGCGGCGATTGAAGCGGCGCGTGCTGGTGAACAAGGCCGCGGTTTTGCCGTGGTAGCCGATGAAGTACGTGTGCTATCTAAACGAACACATAGCTCTACCGTAGAAATTCGTGAGATGATTGAAATTCTGCAGAAAAATAGCCTAGGTGCGGTTGAATCAATGAATCGTTGCCAAGATTTAGCCTCGTCGTCGGTCGATGATGCAAACCATGCAACTGAAGCTTTGGAAAATATCGCCGCATCAATCGAACAAATCTCACAAATGGCTTCTCACATTTCTAATGCCGCGTCAGAGCAACGCACTGTGACCGAAGAAGTGAGCATCAATATTCAGCAAGTGAGCGATATTTCAAATCACCTGACGACCGAAGCTCGCAGTTCACGGACTCTATCCGAAGAACTGCGTCAGATAGCGATGCATCTTAACGATCAAGTGAATCTCTTCAAACACTGATTCTGACCCACTTTAAGACATCAAAGCCCTACATGACAATGCAGGGCTTTTTACTGCTTACAATTTTCAGTTCTTTCATCACTCAACACGCCAATTAGTAACGACTGCACTAATCAATTTGAAATCTTTGATATTCAACTAGTTTATATGCTCAAAAGTTATTATACAGAATGTCAGTTTCTAAATATGATTAGTTCAATAAATCACCAACTTGGTGCGCATTTTACAAATAAATGCACAATAAGAGGACATTAGACACCTCATAGTTTCAACTTTACCAATAAAATCCGTGAGTTAGTTATTGGCTTGTTTCTTGTAATTTCTTGGACAAATTGTCTACGTATGCTGCGAACTAAGGAATGACTATGCATGATACTATCACTGTGATCCTCGCCGGCGGGATGGGTTCTAGGCTCAGCCCTTTAACCGATAATCGCGCCAAACCTGCCGTTCCATTCGGTGGTAAATATCGAATCATTGATTTCACCCTGACTAATTGTTTGCATTCTGGCTTGCGACGTATTTTGGTACTTACCCAATACAAATCCCACTCACTACAAAAACATCTTCGCAATGGCTGGTCTCTATTTAATCCTGAATTAGGCGAATATGTTTCCGTTGTTCCACCGCAAATGCGCGGCGGCGGTAAATGGTATGAGGGCACTGCAGATGCGATTTACCACAATTTGTGGCTATTAGAACGAAGCTCAGCAAAATATGTCATCGTCCTTTCTGGCGACCATATCTACCGCATGGATTATGCGGCGATGTTAAAAGAACATAAACGCACTGGTGCTAAGCTCACCATTGCTTGCATGGAAGTTGAGCGACGCAACGCTTCTCAGTTTGGTATCGTAGATTGTAATGAACGCGGCGAAATCACCCACTTTATCGAAAAGCCGACGGATCCACCAAGCATTGATGGAAAGCCCGACTACAGCTTTGCTTCTATGGGTATCTACATCTTTGACCTTGATGTTCTAAAAGAGTCTATTGAATATGATTCGAAACTTACGCAATCAGATCACGACTTTGGTAAAGATGTTATTCCTAAATTGATTCCAGACGGTGACGTTTACGCTTATAAATTTTGTAGCGAACTCGGCCGTGTTGATAAAGATTGCTACTGGAGAGACGTTGGAACCATTGATTCCTACTACCAAGCCAATATGGACCTCCTCCTTCCTGTCCCCCCCATGAATCTATATCAGCACGACTGGGCGATTCGTACGTATGAGCCACAATATCCCCCAGCCCGCACCGTTTCATCTGCAACGGGGAACGAAGGGATTTTTATTAATTCGATGATAGCGGATGGCGTAATCAACTCAGGAGGTTCCGTTCAACATTCTATCGTCTCACCCTGCGTAAGAATTAACGATGGAGCGACAGTCACTGACAGTATCTTACTTGATCATGTCGACATTGGTGAAGGATGCCAACTCAAGAGATGCATTATTGATAAGCATGTGTCGATTCCGCCTAACACAACCATCGGTTACAACCGTGATGAGGATGCACGCCGTTTTCATGTCTCTGACGACGGTATCGTTGTGGTTCCGGAAAGCTATTCTTTTGAATAATCGCGATTTACAAACGCCATAAAGTGAAACACCCTCCGTAGAGGGTGTTTCTAGAAGATTGACTAGATCTCCTATAGGGGAATTTCAGTATTGCCCAAACTGAACAAAAATAAAACGGTAAATTTGTAAACTATCGTTTCCCCATTTTTTATAGATTCAGCGCTATAACTGCCTATTTTCAAAACAGATATTTTTGCCCTATTCGAAGCTCTATACGGTGCTTTACTGCTGTGAATGAAGACCGATAATGTTACCTTCAGTGTCACTAATTAAAGCGATAAATCCATGGTCTCCAACCGGCATCTTCCGCTTCTCAATCTTTCCACCAGCGATCACTGCTCGCTTCGCTTCTACACCACAATCATCACACGCAAAATAGACTAATGTACTGTGCCCGCAAGGTTCAACATTATCCTTTTGAACCAAGGCGCCGGTCGCACCGTAACTTTCCATGTCAGAACCAAAACTATACATGGTTACATTGGATCCATTTGGATCATCCATTTTTTCGAGTTTGACTTGAAACACCGTCTCGTAGAACGTAATCGCTCGCTCAATATCGTTTACGTATATCTCAAACCATCCAATCGGGTTTTGCACGGAAATACTCCTCAATTGCCGTAACACTATGCATAGGCATCACTGCTCACGCTCGGTTACTTAAGCATAGCTGTTATTTGGCTAACTCAGCCATGACTGCGGTTGCTGACAGTTCTACTTTGTCACACAGTTCATCATGTAATTGATGATAGGTACTCAATGGATTTTCTGACGCTTCAATCGCTTGACAGACTTCGAACAACGCAATTAGCCCCATACTACCCGCCGAACCTTTTAGTTTGTGGGCCAACTGCCTGATGGCGGTATTGTCGTTATTCGTGCTCGCAGTCTCTAACAACTGCATGATCTCTTTACTGCCTGCAATAAATAGGTCAGATATTTGTCGCATCTTATCGATACCCAGTACTTGCAAGTCATTGCTAAATAGCTGCTTATCTAAGATCTTTTGCTGGTGATTTATCACGATCGGTTTACTCACTTGTTCAAGCAACAGGTTTTTGCCCTCTAAACGATTTTGAATCAGTACGCACAAGGCTTCCCTATCTAATGGCTTAGCAAGATAGCCATCAAAACCGGCAGACAAATAACTCTCAACTTCTTCATTAAATACATGAGCTGACACCGCAATAAATGGGGTCTTTTGCTCAGAGTTTTGTTCCGCTTGAATTGTCCTTAACTCCGTCAACAGTTCTCGCCCATCACAATCTGGCAAGTTGATGTCTAACAAGGCGATATCGAACTGCTGGCTGGCAAAAATTTGCTTCGCTTGCTGCCCGTCTTCGGCAATCACCACTTGGTGGCCAAGACTATGTAAAAATCCTTCCGCTACGATGCAGTTAACAGGATTGTCTTCGACTAACAGCACTTTTGCTTGAACTTGATTCGATACGGCAAATTCCTTCTTAGCCACGGCTTTGCCTTCTTTTAACGGAACGGTAAACCAAAAACGACTGCCATGACCAACTTCTGATTCAACGCCTAGAGCTCCGCCCATCGCCTCAACCAAGCGTTTACTGATGGCCAGTCCTAAACCTGTACCACCTTTGCTGCTCAAGCCACCTTCTGCTTGCGTGAACGCATCGAAGAGCGTTTCCATCTCTTTATCTGAGATGCCAATACCAGTATCCGAGACTTCGAAAGTAACAAAGTGTTCTTCTTCAAGAGAGACGTAAATGTCAACATGGCCACTATCAGTGAATTTTATCGCGTTACCAACAAGGTTGGTCAGCACCTGGCTAATTCGAATAACGTCACCATACCAAAACGGTTTAATGTCACTTTCAATCAAGCAACTAAGCTCAATATCCTTCTCCTTGGCGCGTCCTTGCATTAATTGGTTTACGTCATCAACCATGTAGTGAAGATTAAAATCGACCTCGCGCACCTCTAAGTGACCCGCTTCGATTTTTGAGTAATCCAGCACGTCATTCAAAATCGCCAATAAGGTTTTACCACTGCGGTTAATAATATCGACATAGTAAGTTTGTTGTGCATTAAGACCCGCATCTTTCAATAGCTGTGCCGTACCGAGAACCCCATTCATCGGTGTACGAATTTCATGGCTCATCGTGGCAAGAAATGCAGATTTCGCGCGGCTCGCCTGCTCCGCTTGTTGACGTGCTTTTGCGTGGTTGAGTACTTCATCATTCAAACGTGTGTTGGCATCTTGCAACTGAACCGTACGTTCTGCGATCAATTCCTCAAGGCGTTCTTTGTGTTCTTGCAACTGACGTTTTGCTTCAATTTCACTTTCAGCAACGACTTTTAATGCTTGTGCCGTATTTCTAGCGGTGATGATCGCCTGCCCCATGTGAGCCAACTCATCATTGCCTTTTACTGTTATATCCACCTTCAACTGACCTTGAGCGATTGAAAGTAGTGCTGACGAATACTCAGCTAAGCGTTTTAACACCGAAATGTACACCACCTTCCAAACAATCAGCACCACAATAAGTAGACCCAATACGGTGATAATGGTCAGCGTCAATTGAGCATAATTGAGTGTGGTTTTAAGCTGATCGACAGCGCGCGTCGTCGCTCGGTTGGATTCATCCACCAGCTTGTTGATGGTGTTATTCAGTGCGCTAAATTGATTGAGCGTATCTTGCATCATCTTTTGTGATTCGCGCTCATTACGATGGTTTTGTTCAACAACATCAAAAATCACCACGCGCTTTTCGAGCTGATCTAACAGATCCAACATTTGCACAGATCGTGTTGGATCCTCTACCGCACGTACACGGCGCTTCATAATGGTTAAGTTGTGTTCAAATTGTTTGCGAATCTGAGTCAAACGCACCGAGTTGTTGATGGTGCGAACTTCCTCGATTTGATTGAGCATTTGAAACGCCAAAAGGTGCAACTCGTGTAAACGCTCCGATAAATCCAAATCGACTTCAACCAAAGCATCCAGTGCTTGATACGCTTTGTCGGTTTGCTTGGTTGCCAATAGGTCATAAATATGAGTGACGTTCGCAACCGCAATGGTACTGGTGTTCGACACTTGAGTACGAGTCAATTGCTCTAACTCTTGCGCCAGTTTGCGCATTTCTTCACTGCGATCGTTGATGTCTTTTTCGATAAAGAGTTTTTTCTCAACGGCAATACCCAGTTGCCCAAGGGTATCAATAATATTTTGCACGTCTGATTCAAGCGTGGTGAGTAGTTCCGATTCAAAAGAGTCCGAACCCAATGCTTTAATATGCGTTAATAGCGCGCTCAGTTGATCAAACAGGACTTTGCCTGCTTGTTGTCTTTGATGCTCGGTTTTTGCGCTCGTTAAAGTCTGCACTGACGAAATGATACGAGAGCTAAGTTCAGCGACTTGGCGCGCTTCGATCATGGATGGGATTGCCGAATTAACAACGTTGCGCTCGGTTTTTGCGACTGATGAAAATCCGAACACACCGATAAATGAAGACATTAACACTAGCAATGCCATCGCAAGAAATGCGAATAGAAGCTTGCGTCCAATACTGGCTTTAGCAAGTAACATTTGAATTGATCACTTCTTAACTCTTGGAGAATGCGCTATATTCTGCAGTGTTTACACTATTTAATCCAACGAAAAGCGTCATGTCATTCCCTTCACTGCGAAATATTTCTCCTCAACTGATTCTTGGTGCTTGCGCAGCACTGCTCACTAGCCAATTTGCGAGCGCAAAGGAACCATTCCGTTTATGCGCGCTGTATCCACACCTCAAGGATTCATACTGGTTGTCTGTGAACTATGGAATGGTTGACGAAGCCCGCAAACAAGGGGCTGAATTGCGCGTGCTTGAAGCTGGTGGCTACCCAAACATCAATAAACAAAAAGAGCAAATCGAACTTTGCACCAAATGGGATGCAGATGCGATCATTCTCGGAACCGTTTCTCCCCATATTTACTACTCCAATCTCGACAAGCTTTCTAAATCTATCCCGGTATTTGCAACCGTCAACGATCTTGAAGTCAGCATAGATAACGCGTCAATTCTGAAAGGTGAAGTGGGCGTCGATTGGTATTTAATGGGTTATAAAACCGGGCAGTATCTAAAGGACAAACATCCTAAAGGTTCAGGAATTACCAATATTGCTCTGCTGCCAGGGCCTAAATCGAGCGGTGGCACGAAACCGGTAATACAGGGTTTAATGGCAGCTATCGAAGAAAGTGACATTCGCGTTGTGGACACCTATTGGGCTGACAATGACAAGGAGTTACAGCGTAACTTGGTTCAAAAAGCGATTGAGTCCCACAAGATTGAATACATCGTTGGTAGCGCAGTTGCGATCGAAGTCGCTATCAGTGAATTACGCTCTCTCGAGTTGACTGATAAAATTGGTTTAGTTTCCACCTACTTAAGTCATGGCGTTTACCGTGGATTATTACGCGATCGCGTACAATTTGCGCCAACAGATAAAATGGTTCAACAAGGAAGAATGTCTGTTCAACAGGCAATCTCCTATTTAAATGGTACTCCATATCAAAAAATTGAAGCTCCAAAGATAGATGCTTTGACACCAAACTCTCTCAACCCTAAAGTGGTGGCAGAATCGCTGTCTCCTTCAGAGTATCGGCCAACGTTTTACGTACATAATTAGGATTATTAGATGCAAAAAACTACGCGCATAATGCCAGCAAACAAGCACGTCGCTTTAGTCGCGCATGATAATTGTAAACCTGAGCTATTACGCTGGGTTAAAGAAAACAAAGACAAGTTACAAGGTCACTTTCTGTATGCCACTGGCACAACCGGCCACATGCTGAGCAAAGAGACTGGCTTGGCGATTCGATCACTGATTAGTGGCCCAATGGGTGGCGACCAACAATTAGGTGCTTTGATTTCAGAGTGCAAAATCGACGTTCTAGTTTTCTTTTGGGATCCACTCAATGCCGTTCCGCATGACCCAGATGTAAAAGCGCTACTTCGTATTGCGAGCGTATGGAATATCCCTGTTGCGACGAACCGCGCGACCGCTAAGTTCTTGTTCGAATCCGGTCTGATGAATTCTGAAGTTGAGATTGAAATTCCAGACTACGAAGCGTATTTGTCTGATCGCACTTAAGCGAACTCACTTCGTCATCTTTTTAGAAGCGGCCTTAGGGTCGCTTTTTTATTTCGAATTTTCGACTCAAGCAGGCTACATTGAATCATATTGATGGTTAACACGTAACGAATAGTGCGGCGTTAAAATGACAGGACGATGATATGAATAAATGGGTTTTATCATTATTATGTAGCGTCCTTTTGAGTGGCTGTTCATCCCACACGCAACCTCATGCAGAAAACTTTCTCGTTGCCTGCGACGCCACTCGTCCGACGATTGAAATCAACGGTCAATATTACGCTTCAGACCAAGTTGCGATAACACTTAAACCCCAGAATCTCATCACTGTATCGTGCCACGCCGATGGGTATTATTCCGCTGCGATTCTTATCGATACAAAATCGAGCACTGTCGGCACATTAGACTCGATAGGCAGTTTTTTGTTTGTATTACCGATATTAGGCGCGCGCTCCGACGACGTTTGGCAACTCACATCCAATGAAATTTATCTCAGCCTTGAACCCTTATCGTTGGAACGAAACGCAGCCCTGCCTGTGTTAATCAAACAGGTTAAGAACCGCTAGACTAATCCCGAAAATTGACACAAAAATTAAAGCCCATCATTGACGAAGGGCTTAGGGCTAAAGTACCTCAATGATCAGCACGCTAGTTTGTGGACTGAACCGCGTAATCACCTTCTTTTAGTTCTTTGACAAAACTTGAGCCACTGCCATTATACGCCACCCACACTTTCTTCTTCGCTCTAGTCAGCGCCACATAAAACAATCGGCGCTCTTCAGCATAAGGAAACGTATCTTTCGACTGAGTTAGCACACTATCCAAATGCTGAGTTTTAACGCGAGCCGGGAACTGACCTTCATCAACATTCAATATAATGACATAATCCGCTTCCCTACCTTTACTCGCATGGCAAGTCATAAACTCGATATCAAGCATAGAAAATTGTCGTTGCCAATCAGCCAGTAATTCCGGTTTATGGTAATGATTACGAGCCAACAACATCACTGTTGCACGCTGTTTTGACTTGCGATCAATCTGATCTAGGATCTTTTCCACGTTCGCCATCGGAATTAATACAACTGCTTTAGACTTGTGCTCTTTGTGGCTGTTTAGTTGCTTGTTCAACTGATTTGGGTTTTGCTGAATGAACTGATTCGCCACCATACCAAGCTGGTTGTTAAAGCGATAGGTTGTATCGAGGTAATGCAAGGTTGAGTTTGGAAAACGTTGGCTAAAACCTGTCGTAAGGTCTACATCCGAACCTGCAAACTGATAGATAGATTGCCAGTCATCACCTACTGCGAACAACACGCTATCTTGATGTCGATTGTGTTGGCATAAAGCTTCAATCAGTTCTAAGCGCTGCGGCGAAATATCCTGATATTCATCGATCATGATGTATTTCCAAGGGGCGGTAAACTTACCCTTTCTCACATACTCATTCGCACGGCTTATCATCGTGTTAAAGTCGATCTGGTTTTGTTCTTTAAGCATGGTTTGCCACGCCTGGAAACATGGCCATACTAACGCTAATTCGCTGTTAAGGCGGCTGTATTCCGCGTGAGACACAATTTGCTCTTGAATCTGCTTTTTACTGCAACCCATCGCTGCCAATTGCATCATTTGACTTTCTAGCCAAGCGATCAGTTTAGGGTTTTCAGCATGGCTACCCAGCTCATCATCACCTTTAATATACGCAATTGGCCATTGCGCCAAATGCTTTTGCCAACGCTTAAAACTGGTCGGAGTCATCCAATGACGCTTTAACCAATCGGTGCACCAAGCTTGTCGTTGTTTGTCATCCAATGCTAACGGGGAAATGTCCACTTGGTTCCCTTCAACTTGGCGCAAAATGTACAAACCTAATTGATGGAACGTATTCACCCGAACTTGCTCGGTCGCTGGGCCTACTTTGCTTACAAGGCGCTGCTTCATTTCATTGGCAGCATCTCGACCAAAGGCCAACAGTAGTATCTCTTCCGCCTGCGCCATATGGCTCTGTAGTAGATAGGCTACTCGAGCAGTCAAAACACTGGTTTTACCTGAACCCGCTCCAGCCAATACCAAGTTATTATTGTCATTGAGTAGCACCGCTTGTTTTTGACTCAGATTTAATGGCGAAGATTCGATTTGTGAGAATAGCATTTCCCAGTTATCGATCTCGTTGATGATCCAATCAGTATTGCGTTTAGCCAGAGACTGTTCGCTATTTTCAATCCAAGGCGAAATCGGCTTCATGCGGTTTGGTAGTCGTTGCTGAGCTTCCAGAAGCGTCATCGACATTTGACTAAAATCTTGTTGCGCGCTTTCAAGCCAACTGGTCAATTCGGAGTGTGGGACAAAATGCTGGGCGCGCTCAAAAGCAGAGACTCGTTCTTCCCACTTAGGCAAAAACTCCACCAATTGCATGCACTGCGTATGATGCCAATGTTGATATTGGTTTAATGCATGACGAGCGAATTGACGGCAACTCTTCCAAGGCAGTCCCTGTACCAGCCAAGACTGTTGTTTGCCTTGTTCTGGATGGGCAAAAATCTGCATAGCGCCATTTAGAATGCCGCGTTTTAAGTCAATACGCCCATTCCAAATATTGAAAGGAATTCTCTCTTCACTCTGATCAGAACTCAGCACTAAATAATGTTCGTCTAGCGCAATAGTGTGGTATTCATTTTGAATAAAGAACTTTGCAGTCTTGTTTGCTGATAGCTGCATTCGATTAAGCCTGTAGATTTCATTGCCTTAATCATACCGTATCAGCCAAGTGATTAAAAAAGTGTTTTAAAATATCCCGGTCAAAGTTTGGTGATTATTATGTATAACGCTCATATTTTTACCAATTGCACTTATCATATGCCTAAATTATCGGCATCTGACAGATTTGTTTTATCTAAGCTAAATGAATAGTTGGGAATATTTGATAAGATAGGAGCAGTATTAAACAGGATGTTGGTTCACGCGTGCATTTTTTTAGTCAACTACGTATCTATTGGGCAAATAAGACTTTTAATTACAGCCTCCTTATATTAATCACCCTACTTGGGGTGGTTGTCCCAACTTGGTACTACCAACTAAATTCTCTCATTATTCCGCTTATCTTAGGGGTAATTGCTGCTGCGCTTGCAGAAAGCGATGACAGTTTCACCGGGCGAATTAAATCCGTCACGCTCACGTTGATCTGTTTCGCAGTTGCATCTTTCTCTATCGAGGTCCTATTTAAACATCCGCCACTGTTTGCTATCGGGTTATTTATTTCAACCTTTGGCTTTATCATGCTTGGCGCTGTCGGTCCCCGCTACGCCAGTATCGCTTTTGGCTCATTGCTGATTGCCATTTATACCATGTTAGGCGCCCACCAAAGCGTGAACGTTTGGTTTCAACCTTTGATGTTGATTACTGGTGCGGTTTGGTATTTTTTCATGTCGATGATTTGGCACCTTGTATGGCCAATGCAACCCGTTCAGCAAAGCCTTTCCAATGTGTTTCTCTCCTTAGCCAATTACCTTGATGCAAAGAGTGAGCTATTTCATCCGGTCAGTGATCTTAATCCACAGCCTTACCGAATCCGTGAAGCAAACCTGAACGCCGCAACCGTTAATGAACTTAACTTGTGCAAAACAACATTGCTTAATCGTTCCAAACGAGGTCATGTTGATGGCGCTAGCGACCGATTTCTCAATATCTATTTTATTGCACAAGATATCCATGAACGTGTCAGCTCAAGCCACTACCGCTACCAAGAGCTCGCGCAAAACTTTGGGCGTTCAGACGTACTCTTTCGCTTTAAACATCTATTAGAAGTGCAAAGTAAAGCCTGCCGAGAAATCGCGTCAGCACTGCGCTTGGGTAACACTTATCAATACAATGATTCAATCTTAGCTCTGGACGAACTTCAGCAAGCGATAAATTATCTGCAACAGCAGAGCAAACCTGAGTGGCGCATGTCCTTGGTGCAGCTAAACTATCTATTTAATAACCTAGCGACGGTCGATAAACAGTTAAGCAATATCAGTAACCCTGACGTTTCGCGATTAGAAGAAGGTGTGTTGCACGATACCGATGCACATTCACCAAAAGTGATGTGGCAACGAATTCATGCCAACTTAAATCAGGATTCAATGTTGTTTCGCCATGCGGTACGCATGTCAATTGCCTTGACGCTAGGTTACTGCATCATTCAGCTATTTGATATTGAACGGGGTTATTGGATACTGTTAACCACGCTTTTCGTTTGCCAGCCAAACTACAGCGCAACTAAACAAAAATTAGTTGCTCGAGTCGTTGGTACACTTGCGGGTTTGTTGATTGGGGCACCACTGTTAGCCATTTTCCCAACACAGGAAAGCCAATTAGTCTTTATCGTTCTTAGTGGCGTTGCGTTTTTCGCCTTTAGGATCGCCAACTATAGCTATGCGACAGGCTTTATCACGTTGCTGGTATTGTTCTGTTTTAACCAATTAGGTGAAGGCTTTGCGGTGGTATTGCCAAGACTTGCGGATACCATGATCGGTTGTGCTCTCGCAGTAGCCACTGTGACCTACATATTTCCAGATTGGCAGTCAAAACGCCTCCATAAGGTCATGGCTGAAGCAATCAAAGCCAATAAAGATTATTTGGCGCAAATTATAGGCCAGTATCGCATCGGTAAAAATGACAGTTTGGCCTACCGCATCGCACGCCGTAATGCCCATAACCAAGATGCCAACTTATCGTCCGCTATCAGTTCCATGCTGGTTGAGCCAGGTAAATATCAATCGGCAACCGATGAAAGTTTTCGTTTGTTGACGTTGAACCACGCGCTACTTAGCTATATTTCGGCAATGGGAGCCCATCGAGAGCTGATTGAAAATGACAATATTCATCAGTTGGTGCTGCAAGCCCACCGAGTTATCCATCGACACCTCGATATGCTCTATACGCAATTGCATGATTGCTGTATTGACTGCAATGCCGCTGAAATTGACGATCCAGCGATAGAAGCGCGCTTGGCTGAGTGGCGAGACGAAGATGATTCATCCGCTCGCCTAGTCTTGCAGCAATTATATTTAATATATCGAATGTTGCCTGAGCTTCATTCCCTCGCGAACAAGTGTGCGGTACGCGTGAGCACCCCGCACAACAGTTTGAAACATAACCCTAGTGCTACCGACAACGAAAAGTAAAATTCTTAGCTATACTGCTGATAAATAGTGGGAAAATGGATTGGTTCCCGCGTCTTGATATCACTTGAGTATATTAGGTATAGCGAATGACTGATAAGCTTGATTTTCCATTAGATGCCGCCCCTTTTGATTTGATCGTCATTGGAGGTGGTATTAATGGTGCTGGGATTGCAAGTGAGGCTGCGAGTCGAGGATTAAGCGTTGGCCTCTATGAAGCAAAAGACTTTGCTATCGCGACCTCGTCCGCCAGTTCGAAATTGCTTCATGGTGGTCTTCGCTATTTAGAGCAATATGAATTTCGTCTGGTAAAGGAAGCGCTTGCCGAGCGTGAGATTCTACTCAAGAAAGCGGCACACATAGTGCGACCTATGCGTTTTCGCTTACCACATCACGCCTCTTTACGCCCTGCATGGTTGATAAGGCTTGGTTTGTTCCTTTACGATCACCTTGCAAGGCGCAGCGTTTTGCCCCCTAGCCGCTCAATTAAATTGGAACCTCATGATGGACTCAATGCGGGTTTCATTAACGCATTTGAATATTCTGACTGTTGGGTTGATGACTCACGTTTGGTTATCGCAAACGTAAAACACGCACATAGTGAAGGCGCAGAAGTCCGAAACTATTGTCGTGTACTCAATGTTTCTCGTAACCAAGAGCTTTGGGATATCGAGCTGTATGATCAAAGAACCAAACAAACAATGCATAGATCTTGCCGTGCCGTTGTTAACGCGACGGGTCCATGGGCAGCCGATTTCCTTAATCAGTTCTCACCAGATAAAAGCTTGCGCACGATGCGCCTTGTTAAAGGATCACACTTGATCGTGCCTCGTCTCTACGACGGAGAAAGTGCTTATCTATTGCAAAATGATGATAAACGCGTAGTGTTTGTTATCCCTTATCTAGATAAGTTTTCGATGATCGGTACTACCGATATTCCGTTCACCGGTGATCCCTATCAGGCTCAAGCCTCTGATGATGAAATTAACTATTTGCTCACCATTACTAATCAGCATTTCCGCCATCAACTTACAGCTACAGACGTCGTAAGTAGCTTTAGTGGTGTAAGACCTTTATTTGGTGATGAATCTAGCCCTGCGCAGGAGCTAAGTCGTGACTATGAACTGGTCATTCAAACTGACCACGGAAAGCTACCCATTCTCACGGTTTATGGTGGCAAACTCACGACTTATCGAAAGCTTGCAGCTAAAGCGGTCGACAAATTGTCTGAATTTTTCCCCAATTCCATGTCGAGTCAAAGCTCACTCTCCGTGTTTGCTGAAGCCAAAGGTTTTGACTATCGTTCCTTGTTTAAACAAGTTTCTTTGCAATACCCTGAATTGGCAAAGCCAACGATCGAGCGCTTAATTGAACTCTATGGCGTCGAGTTGTGGGAAATTCTCTCTGTGATAGGCACTGATACTCGCCCTATCGTGGGTGACCTCTATCAAGCTGAAATCGATCATTTGGTCAGTAATGAATGGGCATTAACTTTAGACGACATACTTAACCGTCGAACTAAGCTTGGCTATTTTCTTAACAACGAAGAGCGCGAAGCATTGCTGTCTGTTGTCGACCACGATCTCAGTTTTAAGATAGAGCAACAATGAACCAATTTCATCTGAGGAAATTGCGAGTATAGTATTATTTTAATTGAATAATTAACCGCTTGTAATGCCCAATGAAAACGTGGAATTGTTGATTCCTTATCTAAAGCCCAACCTAAAACTGTCGGTTAAACTCGAGTTTGGCCCTATTGAGAGCTTCACATTTTCCTCGAACTATATTGGTTGTAAACCTAATCACTATTTGATCGTTGAATTCCCTAAAAAGGCTCAAGAAGCCTTGGTCATGCGCCAAATTAGCAATGTGGAAGTCATCGTTCGGGCTTTAACTCAGTCCAAATTAGGTCACATTATCGCATTCAAGTCTTCGGTTCTTGGAACCGTCGTTAGCCCTGCTGGCATCATGTTTTTGCGCATGCCGAAACACTTTGCGTCAAAGCCAATTCGCACCCACGAGCGTTATCCGCTCAATCTTTCCATTGATATCAAATCCAACACCATCAGTTATCAAGCTGAAATGCTTGATTTCTCAATTAACGGGTGTGCGATCTTTATTAAAGGAGAGAACACCCTAGCACTCAATGACGAATTGACCATAGAAAGTGATTTCAGCCATTTGTTACCTGAATCACTTAAGTTCTCAATTGTCAGTATCGAAAAACAAAAGCGAGGGCATCGTTTTGGGGTGAAATTCAATCAGACGATAGAAATGAGCACTGAGCTAAAACAATTTTTGCTGGAGCAGAGTTTTAGCTCAACGCCCATCTAGACTTACTGATAAAAATTCTCGCGATAGTGAATAAATGCCTGATTGAGAAGAATCTCTTTTATTGGTTTAACAATCACGTAATTAGCGCCTGCATCCATGAATGCTTGTTTGGTATCTTCCATCCCATCCGCAGTACATGCATAAATAGGGATATTGAGATTAAGTTCATCTCGTATAATTTTCGTCGCTTCAATGCCACCCAAGTACGGTAACTGATTATCCATTAAGATGATGTCTACCTGAGCATTTCGTTTTAGATGCTCTATCGCATAGCGACCATCCTGAACCCAAGTTACATTCATGCCATACTTTTCGCAAAATGCTCGCGCAATAAAAGCATTGGTTTGATTGTCTTCAACCAGTAACACCGAAAGTGGTCGTTCGAACATCGTGCTTTGCTCTAAGACGTGCGGTTGAAGCATCGGCACTTCTTCAATGCTTACTTTATCGACCATGAGTGAGACAATAAATTTACTGCCTTTACCCACGTTACTCTCAACTTCAATTGAACCGTCAAACAAGTCCACGAGACTGCCTACGATGGCTAAGCCCAGTCCACTGCCGCCATATTCTCGCGTCGTGTTGCTTTCCGCTTGCACAAAGGTTCGAAAATGTGCTGAATACGTTTCTTATCGATACCAATCCCTGTATCTTCAACGGTAATCTTAAGTTCATAATTAAACTGTTTTGGTATCAAACGAATATCAATCGAAACCTGCCCTTGATGAGTAAACTTCACAGCATTACTCGCCAAATTAAATAAGATTTGATTCAAACGAATTTGATCACTAAACACCATTTGGTCGTTAGAGATATTGCTACTCACCACGAGTTTGATCTGTTTTTCGTCACAGAGTGGTAAGTAGATTTTCTCGATCGTGGTCAGAATGTCTTTCAGTCTAAATTCGGCATGTTGTATATGAAATTTACCCTGTTCGATTTTGGAGAAATCGAGAATATCATTCAGTACCGCAAGTAAATGCTCGCCACTGTTGATCAATACATCGACATACTCAGAGTCTGGTGTTGCCTCAAGGTTCGTTTTAAGCAGTTGAGAAACACCAATAATGCCATTTAGTGGCGTTCTTAACTCATGACTCATTTTTGCGAGAAAATCTGCGCGAACTCGTGCTAGCTCTTCCGCTTCTTCTCGTGCAGTTTGACTTTGACGTTCTGCTTCAATAAAGCTGGTTACGTCTTGACCTTGGCTCATGATTGTTCGCGTTACGTTGTCGAGAATAATCGGAGAGAAGTTCCATCGATACGTTTTATCACCCACCTCGATGTTAACACCGGTTAGCGAGACACTCTGCGCACTCATGCGAATCTGCGGTAGCAGGTTGTCCTGCATGATTGGATACAGATCTTGCCCATTTTCAATGCACTTGAAACAGCGCTCAGCGGCAGGGTTCATTCGCAGCACATTGCCATGAACATCCCAAATGATGATTGGCGATAATGAAAAATTGAACAGATCAGCAAACTGTTTCTCTTGTTCGCGTAGCCGTTTAAATGAACGCTGAAATGATTGACCGATTTTATTGAACTCTGCGATTGTTGAACCTTTAAATGGCTTAACATTTTTCGCTTCTATGCTTTGCTCGGTGTAGTGCATCAAATTTCTCAATTCTTTTGATACACGCAAGCCAAGCCAATAGCGGCTATACAAAGCGATAAAGACAATCAACGTAATCGCACAACCCAACCATACGTACTGAGTTCGCATTAAATAGGCTATATGGGAGTTATTTTGCATCGTATAGACCGACAAATACGTCGCGACACCGTTGATAGTAATATCAACTTTCGACACCATGTATTTGTTGGCATTTAAAGTCGGAGTGTATTGCTCCAGCCATTCACTATGATTCACTCGATCTTTCATGCTTGAAGCAATAATCTCGCTACCCACCGCAAGCGCAAGCTCATCCACGTTGCTGCCATCAAGCAAAGCGCGGACTAAAGAGAAGTTGTTATTTAGCACTACCCCAACATAGAAATCGCCGACGACTTCACCGTTGTTCATCGCGATCATGGATGTGCGACGAATCATCAGATAACGCGTACCTAAGACGGAAGGAACACGCGCAAGATACCAATGATTTCCGGTAACAAGATCGGTGATGACCTCTTTGAGTTCTTCATCGACAATACCGTAAAACTGGTGATTTTGGTCACTCCAAAATAGTTGGCCATCATGAGCGATAAAACGAAAATCTGGCGATATATCTGGCGCGATTTGGTCAATACCATCAAAAAAACGACTGATATTGTGACTGTTTTTGTTGCGTAACTCCGTCACCAATGAGTGACTGCGACTATAACTATCCTGTTGTATTTCAATAGATTTTAGTCGAAATGTGAAAATTTCTTGGATCAAGCTAGAGGTTTGTTGCTTGGATCGCTCAACCTCTTGAGTCACCACCTGACGGTTAATTTGAAAGTTCTGTAACAGTACCAGTACAGTAAATACACCAATAGTGATAAACAACGATTGGGTCAGTAAGGTTGCAAGACGATAGTTCTTGCTCCGAGTCTTCCATAACTTCATTATCGGTCTGAATACCTAAAAGCACGTTGTTTTAATTCGTTGATTCTTTCCATTGAATCTTCTGATGTCACCAGTTCGAAATCGCCTGAATAAACAGTGGGAACAGCCTTACCCTCAAGGTCCCACTTGATGGCTTCCGCCATTGCGACGCCGGTATCATCATTCATTCTCATTACAGTCACATCCAAGTCGCCACGCGCGATCGACTCCAACTCCGCGGATCCTCCACCCCAACCATTGAGTAAGACATCTTCACGATGCTTATCTTTTAGCGCTTCCACAGCACCTAAGGCAACATCGGTCGCACAAGCATAAATGAACTTAATATTTGGGTCTTGATCGATAATGTTGAGAGTGGCGCTATACCCAGATTCTTGTGTCGCCTTTGTATAGTAAGAAGAGACTAAATCATAACTGTCATAATGAGTCATTTGTTCAATAAAACTGTCTCCTCTTACATCACTGATATAACCTTCAGAGTAATACAGCACTGAGTATTTGCTGCCTGCTGGAATATGCTGTTTGTAGTAGGACTCGAGCAAGTGAGTACCTCGAAGATGGTCGAATCCAACATACATAAACGGCTGTTGTTTAGACCAAGCGCGTACAGGCGTGGTGATGTTTTGTAAGATCAGTTTAGTATCAGTTGAGCTCAATACATGTTCGATAAATTTGCGATGACGAGTAGTATCTAACGTAAACACCAAATAATCGGCATCACTCTCTATCGCTTCGAGTAGCGACATGCTTTGCTGGCGAAAATCTAAATTAGGACGAGTAAAGACTTGGTTGATGTTGTATCGAATGTTTAGCTCGTCGAGCCGGGATTCAAACGCCTTGATGTTGCGCACCCAGTAATCAGAAACTTGCTGACCAGGATAAACGACAGAAATGGTGACCGGTTTCTTCTGTTTTACATTAAGCGGTGTCGGTTTATCTCTCACTGCTTGTGCCAGTTCATTAGTCAACCGATTTTGACTTGGGTTCGCTTTTAGGTATTCGCCATATTGCCAATAACCATTGAGTATTTGCGTGCTATCTGCTGCGACAAGAGAACTTGCCGTCGATGCAATCACAAAAAGGGGAATGAGTGTGGATTTGCCCATACGATAACTCGAGACTCTCCAAATTTGACGTTGTATTTTAATATAATAAGAACGCGCCTAACTAACTTGTCGTTGCTTGGTCACTTTATTGTAGTTATATGCCAAGATTCTCAGTGTTTCAAACTGGTTGATTAATCTTTAGATATAAATCAGGTTGAATAATATCACTCAGTTGTAATTGACCGCAGATCAAGGCTTCTTTTGTATTTTATTATGCTGTTTTAGCTGATATTCAATCTGGGTTGCAAGGCCTCGACTTTCGCCAATAGCGCACGACCAAACCAACGATAACGGGCCTTTACCTTTAAGCGCTTTCGCACCAGTACCCTTTTGATGTTGTAAAAACCGGCGGGAAACATTGGTTGTAATCCCGCAATATAGAGCATTAGAGCGCATACGAATAAAGTACACGCTCCAAATAGATGAATTAGTTTCGCTCATTGAGCTGTTCAACCAGCAGACGCAGCTCTTTCACTTCTTCTCTAAGAGCAAGTACTTCTTCTTCCAATTGTTCAAGTTTGCCCGATTGTCCCATGCTTGGCGCACTCGTTGTCGCCAGCGCATTCAGATCAACTTCACCACTAAACAAGTGTTGGTAGCGAGATTCGCGCTTACCCGCTTCGCGTGGCAATTTTACTACTAAACCATTATCACTCATGGTTTCCAATACTGACTCAACTTGTTTTACATCAGAGAACTCAGCTAAGCGGTTAGTGCGAGTGCGCAATTCACCTGGTGTTTGTGCGCCACGCAGCAATAGACAACACACCAATCCCTTCTCTTGTGCGCTCAGTTTTAGATCACCAAATTCAGTGTTACAGAAACGGTGTTGGAATTTGCTCGCACGGCTATTGAATCCACTCTCATCGCTGACCAATCGACGTGCGATTAGACTATCAACGGCTTCCTGTACTTCTGATTCAGACAGTACCATTACTGGCTCTCGATTACTTTTTTGATTACAAGCTGAAGTCAAGCTATTGAGTGTCAGTGGATAGTAGTCAGGTGTCGTTACTTCTTTTTCAATCAAACATCCAATTACACGTGCTTCGATTGCGGATAGCTCAATGTTCATAGGTCGATCCTTTGTGTTTATTATTGTATACCCAAGTAACCTCAAGGTGCTTGGTTCGGCCAGACGAATTGCTTTGTCTACGAACCTAGGCAACTCGCCTGCTGGGAACGTGTCATCGCCTCATATAAGCGTCCACATCTTGAAAATAGTTTACTATCTTCACGTGGTTGTTTTCCGAAAACTTGAGTCAATGACAACGCTATCAATCCTCAATCTGGAAGTCACTTGGGTATATTAGTGCTCTGCAAGAATAGGAATGCGCTTCATGTTGCCATGCTCATCAATCATGACAATTTTAGCTCGGTTTAACTCAACCTCGGTGATTTCTTGCAAGCTACGCTCAAACTTGTACGCCTTTAGAAGTTTTTGACAAGATGAGTCATTCTTGATTGGCGAACGATTGATCACGATATCTGAGTGGCGCATTGATAAAATTTTTTTGTTAACTATCGATTTATCAAAATCATATATCGTTACCACCAGCGACTCAATCACTATATAGCCCGCAAACTTCAACCGATAACATTCTGAGCGTTGTTTTGCTTCGGTTCTAAATGAATTCGCACATAAAAGCGTCAACAGACCAGAATGATTGATCTTAATACTGTTAACCCTCGTTCTGATATGATTTAATCATTAACAGATTTTCGTAAAAGACTAGGAAAGGAACCTATGAGTGGTGTATTTGAAATCGTAGCTCAAGCGCGTCGTAAGAATAAACTTAAACGCGAGCTTCTAGATAACGAGAAAAAAGTTCGTGACAACCGCAAACGTGTTGATTTGCTAGAAAACTTGCTTGATTACATCAAGCCAAACATGACGCACAGCGAAATGGTCGGCATCATCAAAAACATGAAAGCTGACTACGAAGACCGTGTAGATGATCACATCATCAAAAGCGCTGAGATTTCTAAAGAGCGCCGTGACATCAGCCGTCGTATCCGCGAACTAACAGAAGAAGACAAGCAAGTTCAAAAAGGCGCAGTTAAAAAATAATCGCCTCTTCTACCGTGATTAATTGCTATCACTGATATTGAGCCCATGGTGCGATTGCACGGTGGGCTTTTTTATTCTGCACACTTTTATTGTTTAACGTTTGCGTAATCGCTACCCATCTATTTTCACACAATTGTTACTTTGGTCACATATATTAAATGCTATATTTGTAAACAGAGAGTAACAAAGAGCCAAAAAAGTGCTCGTGTTCCAATGCAATGACTTAAGTAAGAGACCACGCAAAGCAAGGATTCCTTTGACGCATCTCATACAAGAGAAGCTGGTCATTCGCGTCAAACGCTAAAATTCTGAGGATTATTAAATGGGTATGGTTGAAATCTTAGGCTACGCTGCATCAATTATGGTTGCCATTTCTTTAACAATGAAAGACATCGTGAAATTGCGAGTGCTCAACTTTATAGGCTGTGCGCTGTTTACCGCATACGGGTTAATGATCGATTCATGGCCTGTTGTATTAACCAATGGTTTTATCGCCTGTGTGAATGTCTATTTCCTAGCGAAAATGCATCGTCAAAAAAAAACCGATGATGTCGTGACAGCTTCATAAATTTACCTTTTAAACAATCACTTATATAAAAACCCAACAATGTCCTTGTGCGAACATTACCTCACACAAGGACATTTTTATTGACAATCCTTACTCTTCATCCAGAGCTGCCCAGACTTGCGCGCATTTCACTGCACGCTTCCAACCTTTATAGCGTTTGGCCTGCTTTTCCAAATCCGTACTAGGTACAAAACAGTCATCATTGGCATTAGTTTGTATGGTATCTAAGCTTGGCCAAAAGCCACTCGCTAACCCAGCAAGATAGGCTGCACCGATCGCCGTTGACTCTCTCACTTGTGGGCGATGGACCGGTGTTTGTAGTACATCAGCTTGAAACTGCATCAAGAAATTATTGGCAACCGCGCCACCGTCAACTTTCAGACTGGTTAAATTCACCTCAGCATCTGCCAACATCGCATCCAGCACATCTTTTGACTGATAAGCGATGCTTTCAAGTGTCGCTCTCACAATATGCTTGGCACCCACGCCTCGAGTTAAACCAATAATGGTACCTCTTGCGTGAGCATCCCAATACGGTGCGCCAAGCCCAGTAAATGCCGGAACAACGTATACGCCATTTGAACTTTCAACTTGTGTTGCCAGTGCCTCTGATTCCTTTGCTTCCGTGATCAGATTTAATTCATCACGCAACCATTGGATGGCAGCGCCACCCATAAATACAGAACCTTCAAGAGCGTAGACAGGTGCACCTACCGCATCACACGCAAGTGTTGTGAGTAAGCCGTGAGTGGAGGTCACTTTTTTATCACCCGTGTTCATCAGCATAAAACAGCCTGTACCATAGGTATTTTTCACCTCTCCCGGGGCAATACATTTTTGGCCGAACAATGCGGCTTGCTGATCCCCAGCAACACCGCTAATCGGGATCGTCGCACCACCCAGAATCGCATCACCAAAATACCCTGCAGATGTTTTTACTTCTGGCATCATCGAACGAGGGATATTAAATAACTCAAGTAGCTCACTATCCCATTGCTTATCATTGATATTGAACAACATAGTGCGCGAAGCATTGGTAAAGTCGGTAGCATGAACCGCACCTTGAGTCATTTTCCACATCAGCCAAGTATCAATCGTGCCAAATAGCAGTTCCCCTTTCTCAGCTAACGTTCGAGCATTGGGCACATTATCTAAAATCCATTGAATCTTTGATGCCGAAAAGTAAGGGTCCAATACCAGACCTGTTTTTTCTTTGATCTTTGGCTCTAGGCCAGCCGCCAACATTTGGTCACAGATTGCGGTCGTTCGACGACACTGCCAAACAATAGCGTTATAAATAGGCTTACCCGTGCGTTTATTCCAAACCACGGTTGTTTCTCGCTGGTTTGTAATGCCTAAAGCCGTGATCTGCTCAGTGGTAATTTCCGCCTTAACGATCGCTTCAGCTAAAGTTGCGCTTTGTGTCGCATAAATTTCTAGAGGGTCATGTTCTACCCATCCAGCTTTAGGGTAAATCTGAGAGAATTCTCGTTGAGAAACACTGACAATACGTGCGTTTTGATCGAAAACAATAGCTCTTGAACTCGTCGTGCCTTGGTCAAGCGCAACAATATACTTCTTCTGGGTCAAGACTGTGGATCCTGTCTGTTCATTCTTAGATATATTATAGACTTATATAACAACGGGAATAGAGACATTGTCCCTATTCCCGTGAGAATGCGATGAAAAATGAATTATTTGCTTACATATCAAGCAGCAGTAATGCTACGAATCCTGCATCTTAAGGTCACTCGCGTATGTTATTCCGTCGATATAATGAAACGTAGCTCTGCTCTACGATTACATGCTTTTCCAGCAACCGTCGTATTGGTACATGCTGGATCAGTCTCACCGTAGCCTCGGGTAAAGATTGCTTGTTTATTGACATGATTTCGAACAAGTTGAGTTTTCACTGCATCCGCTCGTTTTACCGACAAAGTATCGTTGAACGCTTCCGCGCCAGTGTTATCAGCATGCCCGTCAATCACAATTTCGATACCCGGTTGTGACGCAATATACGCACCTATCGTATTCAACCAGTATTCAGATTGCTTTGAAACATGTGCTGAACCCGTTTGAAATTTGATTGTGTCTACCAAGCGAATCATTTTGTAGCCGCCCGCTAACACTTCATAGTCTAGATTGTGCTTGGCAAGGAAGCTCTCTAGCGAATGAGGTTCATAGGCATTTTTTTCGCCATACGGGCCTTGTACGCCTGAGCGTACAACTATCGTCGCATCACCCCACTCAGGATGTAATAGTTCGGATTCGTTTTGTGGCGCGACAGTGAGCATATCACCCGTCAAATAATCGCTTGGTAACGACCCGCATCCTGTTAAGCCTAAAGTTATGATTGCCAGTCCGCAGCTAATCAATCTCATCGCATCACCATAATTTTCATTCATCCATAAATAGTATCGTTCGAGGTGCCGTTTTCTTTAGCCGCAAGGCGAAAAAAATCAGTAAAAGCGGTTAAATATTACCGATTACCAGTAAAGTTGTTAAAATTTAATAATCAAGCTCAGATAAGCATTTTTTCATGAGTTGATAACGTTACACTTCGATCACTTTTGACACGCGCATCGCGTTCTAAATGAGAACATATTATGAAAAATTCCTCGCCATCTTTTTAGTCGCTTTTTCAACCCTGCTAGTCGGTTGTGATCAAATGTCGACAAAACCAACGACTCCTGTTGAAGGCGAACAATTTAAAGTGCTGCCATCTAACCTTGCGGTCTACCGTCTTCCACAAGTCACTGAAGTGTTTTCACTTAACTGTGGTCACTGTAAACAAATGGAAGCGCAAGTTCCTAAACTAGAAAGCCTTATCGACAAGAAAATTGGTAAAGTGCATATCACTTTCAATGAAAGCGCGCAAATTGGTGCCATGATTTTTTACGCCGCAGAAATGCAATTGGGTAAACAGCCAGATCATCAAATGATGCTCGACCTATTTTCTGCAACTCAAATGGGTGATGGCGCGACAATTCACGATAAAAAACAAGCGATCGACCGTGCATTTGAAAGCCGTGGTCTAGTTTCACCATACAATTTATCTGAAGAACAAAAAGAGCAGCTATTCAAAGCACTGCAAGTTGCAGAAGAAATCACAACCGCCGGTGAAATTAATGGGGTTCCTACCTTTATTGTTAACGGCAAATACGAGATTATTACCTCAGGTCACGAAGATATTGAATCTATCGCGAATACAATCAATTACCTCATCAAAAATAACTATTTGGAAAGGAATCATGACCAAAATAATCTTCCCTATCGTTGTTGTCATCCTAGCGGGCTTTATGATTTACCGCACATGGACCAACCATAAAGCAGCAGAAACTAATTTTGCCTTAGGCCAAGCGTTTCTTCTCGAAAATGGTAAAAAGGAAGGCGTGATCACAACAGAGAGTGGATTACAGTATTTAGTGTTGGAAAAAGGTGAAGGTACCGTTCATCCAACCAAAGCAAACAAAGTAAAAGTGCACTACCACGGTACACTCATCGACGGCACCGTCTTTGATAGCTCTGTTGAGCGTGGTGAGCCAATTACGTTTGGTCTAGGTCAAGTGATTGCGGGTTGGCAAGAAGGCTTAACCTACATAACCGTCGGTGACAAAGTTCGTTTGTTTATCCCAAGCAATATGGCTTATGGTAAAAATGGAACTGGCCCTATTCCACCAGCAGCAACGTTGATTTTGATGTTGAATTGTTAGATATTCAATAAACTCTCAAACAGAAAAACCGCTCATTGAGCGGTTTTTATTAATTCTGCTGTTGATGCTTATCTTGTATGTATTTTCGACTCACATCAACGACTGCGACGTCTCTAAAAAAGCTGCGGCCAAGCAATACTGGAAAAGTTAAATGCGTTCGATCCGCTAGTGTAAATTCCGTCTTTTCTTTTCTATCGCCAATCTGGATCCACATGTTGACGACCGCGCGGCGCTGAGAGCCCTCTGCACTAGATTGTTTAATTCTAACCCATCGCTCTACCGGCAATGCCATTTCATTGCTGTTGATGCCGTTATGTACCATCTTAAACTTCACCCAGTCTTGATCATTACGTTCAAACGGCACGATATCAACCGCACTGATGGAGGACGTTGTTGCGCCAGTATCCACTCGCGCTCTAAACGATTCCTCAAGTCCGGGAATATACACCCATTCTTTTTCACCAAGGATTAATTTACCATCAGAGGTGACCTTACTCTGCACCACCAAGGGCTCTGCACTACTTTGCGTTGGCTGACTCGTCGCCTCCGCGACTATCCCATTTGATTCCGGGCTGACTGCAGACTGCTCATCATAATTGGCACAAGCGCTTAAGATACTGCTAAGAGCAATTAAACAGGCGGTTTGCTTAAATTTGTTCATTTGCTTTCCCCCGAAACAAAAATAGATTGAAAAAGGCTCATTATGAGCCTTTTGATTGTTACTATGACACTTTTAGAATCGCATTGGCAACATAAGGAATATCGCGCTCAGTTAAACCAGCAATATTGATACGCCCATCACCAACTGCGTATATTGCAAATTCTTCACGTAAACGCGCTATCTGTTGTGGCGTGTAACCAAGTACAGTAAACATACCTTTATGCGTCTGAATAAAGTCGAAATCATTCGTACTGTGCTGATTTCTAAACTCTTCACACAGTGCTGCGCGTAGTAAAACTAAACGAGATTGCATTGAATCGAGTTCATCACGCCAGATCTGCGTCAATTCATTGTCTTGCAAAATGGTTTTGACCAGTGCTGCGCCATGATCGGGTGGCATGGTATACGTTGCTCGTGCGAGCGTCAGCAGTTTGCCTTTGGCATTCATCGCATCTTGTTGGCTTTGGCCTAATACCATTGCAACGCCAGTGCGCTCACGGTACAAGCCAAAGTTTTTAGAGCAAGAAGCCGTGATCAGCATTTCTTCTACATGATCTGCCATATAACGCAGACCCGCCGCATCCTGTTCTAGACCATCACCAAAACCTTGATAAGCAAAATCAACAAACGGCGTGAATCCATTTTTCAATGCCAACTGGGTAACTTGCTGCCATATTTCGAAATCAATATCTGCCCCCGTCGGGTTATGGCAACAACCATGGAGTAATACGATGTCGTCTTTGCCTGCGTGAGCGATATCTTCCAACATGGCGCCCGCATCAACTTGTTTGGTTGCAGAGCAGAAATAACGGTAGTATTTGACCTTAAGCCCTGCAGCTTCCATCACTGGCTTATGGTTCACATAACTTGGGTTTGAAATCCATACCGTTGAATTTGGCTGCGCAACTTTGATGAGATCACCCAACATACGCAATCCACCACTCGCACCTGGTGTTTGGATCGCGGATACGCGGTCTAATACGTTTGATTCACCCAACACCAAGGTTTTCATCGCTTGGTTGAATTCTTCACAACCGGCCAAGCCCACGTATGACTTAGTTTTTTGCGTTTCGACAACTTTGTTTTGCGCCAACGCTACCGCTTGCATTATCGGCGTTTCACCTGCGCTGTTTTTATAAACCCCGATGCCAAGATCCACTTTTTCTGGTCGAGGATCCTCTCGATAAGCAACAGAGAGTGAAAGAATGGGATCGAGTGTCGGTTCCGGTAAATTAGAAAACATGAAATTCACAACCCTTTGAAATTCATCGTTGAAAGTGACATTCAAATTAGCATTAGACGCAAACGACTGCAAAATAAATTACCTCTTATTCACATCTTAAAGCTCGATATACGCAAGCCTGTCTACCATTCGGATAACGTGGGCTCCCTTATCATTTGAAAATTAGTGACGCCGTCACCAAATGTCACACTGGAAACCAATTTGAAACCGAAGTTTTGGTAAATCGGTAGATTGTCGGGATTGAACGTATCCACACCGCAAACTTTGTTCTTTTGGTCATATTTCTGCAGTTGAGGATAAACCAATTGAGACGCTAAACCTTGCCCTCTTTTTCGACTATCAACCATCAAAAGAGAGAGATAGCGATCGCACTGATTTTGCAGTTGAACGATATTCTTCCCCATGCTTTCGAAAGGCTTTTGAATTCGACTGATTTCTCGCATGCTGCCCGAAGTAAGCATACGCAGTTGACACTTAAGTGAATCTAACCGCGAGTAATCACGTTTTTTACTTAGATCACTCCAAATAACTGCAGCATCGATACGCTCACCAATACAATAACCCTTCATTGGTGACTGACTACAACGGAGCAAGCGAGAAGAAAAAATGTTAACTAGCTTTTTCCTTTGCAGCTCTGATGGACTTAATAGGTGATACAGAGGATCGTCCGCCATTGCAGATTCGACACAACTAAGGAAATCGGGATCATCCAAAGCCAAACGGTGCAGCATATCAACTCTCGTGAAGTGAATTTTAATTAGTATAAATTGGTTAAAACTCGGCGAGAGTAGTTAGAGAGAAAAGATCGAGTCAAGCCACAGTCTGTAGAGCAAAGCCAAGTGCTTAACTGGAAAATTTGTGCGTATGCTTAAATTGAGTAACGGAAACATGCTATCAAAAAAGGCAGCTCTCGCTGCCTAAAACTAACACTTAAAATAATGAATCATTTGATTAGAACTACCACGCCATTCAAGGTTTAAATCGCGCTTGTCTTGTTCGTATTTACCATCAACCATAACATCAATCAGATCGACCACTGCTTTTTGCTCAGGCGTTAGCTCAGCTAACGTATACCCCGACCACAACCAAATATCCTTGCCCGGACATTCATTACGAACACGTTGTACTAATTTCAGAACCTCAACCACATTTGCAGGGTGCAAAGGATCACCACCAGACAAAGACAAACCCTTGCGCTTAATTCGAGTATCGTTTAAGTCCGCGATGATTTGATCTTCAAGTTCTTGAGTGAATAGGTGTCCGCTATCTACACGCCACGTGGTCTTATTGTAACAACCGCGACATTGATGTTCGCAGCCAGACACAAATAAAGTCACACGAGTTCCGGGACCGTTCACGACATCGATTGGGTAGTATTGATGGTAGTTCATAGCTCTAAAATGAAAAAACCAGCTCACATTGAAATGAGTGAGCTGGTGAATGATACTTACTGGCGATTATAGGTGCTTAACACGACGCTTAACTTCTTCTTGTTTACCGAAGTTAAACGGACGAGCATCTGGGCTACCTAGGTAACCACACACACGACGAGTTACCGATACTTTGCTTGAGTCGTGGTTACCACAACTTGGGCACGTAAAGCCTTTGCTTGTACAGTCAAACTCACCGGTATAGCCACACTCATAACACTCATCAATTGGTGTGTTAGTACCGTAATAAGGTACTCGGGTGTAGCTGTAATCCCATACGTTTTCTAACGCTTCGACGTTGCGTTGCATGTTCGGGAATTCACCGTAACAGATAAAACCACCACTTGAGATATGCGGGTAAGGCATCTCAAAATCGATCTTGTCGTAAGGGTTAACCTTTTTCTCAACATCTAGGTGGAAACTGTTGGTGTAGTAACCTTTGTCAGTCACACCTTCAATTACACCAAATTCTTTCGTGTCGATACGGCAGAAGCGGCTACATAGGTTTTCACTCGGTGTACCGTAAAGGCTAAAGCCATAACCCGTTTCTTCAGTCCACTGCTCAACATGTTTTTTCAGGTATTTAACGATATCAATCGCTTTTTGACGCAGCGTTTCGTTATCGTAAACATGCTCGCTCGTACCATATAGTGCGTTAACCATCTCGTGGATACCGATATAACCAAGAGAAATTGAAGCACGACCATTTTTGAAGATGTCTGAAATTGAATCGTCTGCTTTCAAACGCACGCCACACGCACCTTCCATGTATAGGATTGGTGCTACGCGAGCTTTCACGTTTTCAAGACGAGAAATACGAGACTCAAGCGCACGACGAGCAACAAGCAGTTTCTCATCAAGCAACTTGTAGAATGTTTCTTCGTCGCCGTTTGCACGAATTGCAATACGTGGCAGGTTCAAACTTACTACACCAAGGTTGTTACGGCCTTCGTGGATTAATTCACCGTTTTCTTCGTAGGTGTTTAGGAAGCTGCGGCAACCCATTGGCGTTTTAAATGAACCCGTTACTTCCACTACTTTGTCGTAGTTAAGAATATCTGGGTACATACGCTTAGATGCACACTCAAGCGCAAGCTTCTTAATGTCGTAGTTTGGATCGCTCTCTTTGTGGTTTAAGCCATCTTTGATTGCGAATACCAGTTTAGGGAACACCGCTGTCTTATGGTTTTTACCTAGGCCTGCAATACGGTTTTTCAGAATCGATTGCTGGATTAGACGTGACGCCCAACTTGTACCTAAGCCAAAACCAAAAGTAACGAATGGTGTTTGACCATTTGCAGTGTGTAATGTGTTTACTTCGTACTCAAGTGATTGGAATGCGTCGTAACACTCTTTTTCAGTACGAGCGATAGCGAACGCTTCTGGGTCACGAATATCCCACTCTTTAGCTACTGTTAAGTGTTTTTCGTAGCTGGTTTCGACGTATGGCGCTAGCACTTCGTCGATACGGTTGATCGTAGTACCACCATAAATATGACTAGCTACTTGCGCGATAATTTGAGCGGTTACCGCAGTGGCAGTTGAAATTGATTTTGGTGTATCAATTTCTGCATTACCCATTTTGAAGCCATGTGTCAGCATGCCTTTCAAATCGATAAGCATACAGTTAAACATTGGGAAAAATGGTGCGTAGTCTAAATCGTGGTAGTGCAAGTCACCGTCATCGTGCGCTTGAACCACATCACGTGGCAAAATGTGCGTTTTTGCGTAGTGCTTCGCTACGATACCTGCAAGTAAATCACGTTGCGTCGGGATTACCTTGCCATCTTTGTTTGCGTTTTCGTTAATAAGATCAACGTTGCTTTCTTCAATAAGACCTTCGATTTCACGCGTTAAAGCACTATGCTTTTCACGTGCTGTATCGCGATCGTGGCGGTATTCGATGTACGAACGTGCTAGAGACTTGTATGGTCCCTGCATTAGCTCATTTTCAACTAGGGTTTGGATTTCATGGATGTGAACTTCATCGTGATCTTTTAGCTGCAGCTCAACTGCCAACGCTACATTGAGAGCGTAAATTGCAATTTCGTTATTCACTTGATCTGCTGCTGCTTCCACTGCCGCTTGAATACGATCCCTGCTGAACGGAGCTCTTGAGCCGTCACGCTTGATTACGATTGGTTTCACCTTCCTCTCCTTACCCCAGTATACTCACAGAGTTATCCACAAACACACTATATAGGGCTATTATTTATTAGACTAACACTAGATGTTGTGGCGTATTAGACTCAATCAGCACCCTAAAAGTATTGATCTGAATCATTAAAATACAGTTACAGTACAATATGGAAACGATCTTGGTGGCATAGCTCCCAGATACAAATAAAACTTTGAAAATTGCATTTTTTTCGTTCTTAAACTTGATTTTTTGAGAAGGCTTATCGGATAAAGGTTTATCAATGATGGACAAAATCAAATTGCTCAAACATGCTGCAAAACATCACATTTTTCTATATCTAGTGGTATTGACCCCACTTCCAACACAAGCGGGTCATTCGCTCAAACTTTCAACATGGAATACTGAGTGGTTAGTTAGTAAGGGAAATGAGCGTTTCGCAAGCTCTTTACGTAATAATGCTGATTTTTACAAAATGGCAGACTATTTCCAACAATTGGATACCGACATTCTTGCCTTTCAAGAGGTAGGAGACCACGCCGCCATTGCACGCGTGATCGGTGATAACTATCGCTTGTATTTTTCAGATCGCGCTTTACCTAAAAATCAGCACCTACAGTTTGACGATATCAACCAATACACGGGCTTTGCGGTAAGAAAATCGATTGATGTTAACGATCGCCCTGATGTCTCACTCTTACCCTCAGGTCACCAACAAAAACTCCGTTTTGCCAGCTACATTGTGGTTAATTACTATGGAACGTCTATTCATCTACTAAACGTTCATCTTAAAGCCGGGTGTGCGGGCAAACTGACACGCTCAAAACAGTGCAAAACTTTAAAAATCCAAGCCGCGCAACTCAACGAGTGGATAGAGGAAAGAGAAGACAACAATCAAAGATATATAATCAGTGGAGATTTCAATCATAACTTGGCGTATAGAAACGATTGGATGTGGACAATGATAAGCCAAGATAACCAAGCAAAGTTAGCGACTAAAAATGTAGATGCAAAATGCAAAGTTAAAAGCCGCAACAATCCTAAACGCACCCATCAATTCCGTTCATTGATTGATCACATCATCATCAGCCCTCAGTTAAAAGTAGAAACCATTTCTCAGGCACCCTACTCAACCGACGATGTATTGGAATATCAGCTTAGCGACCATTGTCCGCTCTCAGCACAGATTAGTTATTCGCAAGGCAATTAGCTCTTTAGGCTAGAGCTATTTGCTTATTATCGACTTAGCAACAAGTGAGCCAATCAACATCGCGCCAATAAAAGCAAAGATGCCAATATTTCCGTAACTAATACTCGCTACCGCGGGGCCTGGACACACGCCGACTAAACCCCAGCCAACACCAAAGACAGCCGCTCCCGATACTAATCGCTTATCAATAGTGGTATTGCTAGGCAAACAGAAAGGCTCTCCAGACAGAGTATGCTTACGCGGCTTAATGAACAGTTGATAGCATGGCAAAAACACCGCGAGAGCACCGCCCATAACATATGCCAAGCTTGGATCCCAATTCCCTGCGACATCTAGAAAACCAATCACTTTTGTGGGATCAGTCATACCTGAAAGTGCCATACCAATGCCGAATAACACACCACTTGCTAAAGCCGCTACCAATTTAAGGCCATTATTCATAATTTTCCCTTAAACGACATGCAAACGAATAAAGACTGTCACCCCGGCCACCAACATGAATACTATGGTCGCAATGAGGCTGCGCTTAGATAGACGCCCAATGCCACATATGCCATGTCCACTAGTGCAGCCATTTCCAATTCGCGTACCAGCACCAACAAGTAGACCCGCGACAATAAACATAGCGACCGAGATATTACTCGTATCTGGGATTGGCTCTCCCGCTATATAAGTGACCAACCCACCACCAAGAACCATACCGAGAACAAAAACCACTCGCCAAGCAAAGTCTCCATCTATTCGGGCCATGATTCCATTTAAGATTCCACTAATCCCGGCAACTTTACCGTTGACGATCATTAGTAGCGTTGCTGATAGGCCAAGTAGGATCCCGCCCAACAAAGAATTCCAAGGTATCGCTTCCATACTCAACTCTCCCGCTATTTGCAAAATACCGTTTGCAGCGATTTTACGATAACGGCAGCTCGGTCATCGGCTAATGAGTAGAAAACTTGTTGTGCAGATTTTCGCGCTTTGATGATGTTGTGCTTTCTAAGCACGGTTAAATGCTGTGATAAAGCAGACTGACTCAATGCGGAATTGGATTACAAAACACCTACCCAACTTCTCCTGAGTCAGTTGACAAATAACCATTAAGCGGTCTGGATGCGCCATTACTTTTAGCATTTCTGCAGCTTCTAACGCACTTATTTGCATCTTACTTAAATCTAAATCGGTGTCAGTCATCGTGATTTACTCCTACATTTCGCTAACATTTTACTTACCAATTTAAATTAGTCAATTCTAATTTAGCAATTCAACATTTAGAAGAAATAGAATTAGACAAAGCTAATATAAGTAATTATAGTCTTCTCGACATTGTCATCTTAAATTTCAGCTACTCGTATATAAATCAGAGAGATAAATTGAATTCTGAACGCGTGTGGCTCAGCAAAAAAAGGAATAGCCTATGACTAAGATCGTAATCATTGGAGGCGTGGCCGGAGGTGCATCCGCTGCTGCCAGAGCCAGACGCTTAGATGAAAACGCTGAGATCATCATGTTTGAGCGCGGTGAATTTGTTTCTTTTGCTAATTGTGGCCTGCCTTATCACATCGGTGGTGACATTACCGATCGCAGCAAACTATTGTTGCAAACACCGGCTAGTTTTCTCGCGCGCTTTAATGTCGATGTGCGTGTAATGAGCGAAGTGGTTGCCATTAACCGCAGCAACAAAAGCGTAACTATCAAAAACCTGTTAGATGGTACTGAATACGACGAAAGTTATGATTTCTTATTACTGAGCCCAGGAGCTGCGCCAGTCGTCCCGCCGATTACTGGGATTGATAACCCTCTTACATATTCGCTGCGCAACATTCCAGATATGGACCGTATTATCTCCGCTATTAAAAATAACAAACCACAGCACGCAACCGTTGTTGGCGGTGGATTTATCGGTCTTGAAATGATGGAGGCTTTCCACCAGCTTGGAATAAAGACGAGCCTAATCGAGATGGCAGACCAAGTGATGACCCCTGTAGACCGAGAAATGGCGGGCTTCGTTCACGATGAGATACGACAAAAAGGCATAGACCTTAAACTTAACGTTGCACTTGAACAAATCGAGTATTTCGACGCTGAAAAACCCTCGCTCAAACTTACTTTGAACAATGGGGAAAGTCTAACGACTGAATTGCTTATTATGGCGATTGGCGTCAAGCCTGAAACGCACCTTGCTCAAGCTGCTGGACTCGCGATTGGAGAGCTTGGTGGCATAATGACCAACTCATACATGCAAACCAGCGATCCATCAATCTATGCTGTTGGTGACGCGGTTGAAGAAGCCGACTTTGTCACTGGCAAGCAAACACTAGTACCTTTAGCAGGCCCTGCGAACCGTCAAGGTCGAATGGCTGCAGACAACATGCTTGGCCGCAGTGAAACCTATCAAGGCACACAAGGGACCGCTATTTGTAAAGTCTTTGATCTTGCGGTTGCCTCAACAGGTAAAAATGAAAAACTGCTGAAAAAAGAAAACATTGCCTACGAGAAAATCTATGTGCATACCGCCAGCCACGCCAGCTACTATCCGGGCGCAGAGACCATTTCATTCAAACTCTTATTTGATCCTCAAACCGGTAAAATTTTAGGGGCACAAGCAGTAGGTAAAGACGGCGTAGACAAACGTATTGATATTATTGCCGTCGCGCAACGTGCAGGTATGACCGTTGAACAGCTGCAACATCTGGAGCTTACCTATGCCCCACCTTACGGCAGCGCAAAAGATGTTATCAACCAAGCTGCGTTCGTTGCAAACAATGTTATGAAAGGCGATTTGACGCCTATTCACTTCGATGAAATTGATAACCTAAACGACAGCCAAATATTGCTTGATGTTCGCAATCCGGGTGAGCGTGAAAACCATAATCACATCGTAGGTGATATCAACATTCCCGTTGACCAGCTCCGACAACGCATTCAAGAATTACCTAAAGACAAAGAGATTATTATCTATTGCCAAGTTGGTCTGCGCGGTAACGTCGCCTATCGCCAATTGGTGAATAATGGCTATAAAGCAAAAAACTTACTTGGCGGGTACAGAACCTATAAGTTTGCCAAAGCTTAATCATCACAGATATAAACAAGGGGCAATTAGCCCCTTTTCATAACTCACAAAATCGCGTTGCTTTAGTAAAGCTTTCTCCCCTCACTCTAGGCTTTGAGAGTCTATACCACACCATAAACAAGCAATATTTCCTGTTTGATCAGACGGATGCACGTTCACAATGGAGTCAAAGACCAAGTAGTGTGAATTAAATTATCTACTTCGATAATTGACGCCACCAACTAATAGAGAGGCGCACTTAAAAGTGCACTTCTCTTAAATTGATAAATAATAATTACGCACTTACTTAAGGTAATCAGCACATCGAATTGATACATATGATGAGAGAATGGAAAGCAATAGACATCTATAGCTAAACTAGATATCCCTTTGAGTTTAGGCAAATTATGAGCGCTTCATGTAACGCAGGTATAGATACTGACCAAGCTCTTCTTTAGTAATATCAACTGTTACGTCAGGTTTGATGCCGAGATTGTTTATCCGCCCCTCACTAATCCATACTCGTTTTTTCGCTGGAATAAATACTTGGTAAGCATCGAAAATATCGTGGGGAACGGGTGTGACATAGTCTAGTTTTCCGCGCGTCGAAACACCAAACGTCGTAACTCTACTATTGGATTTTGCGGCCAAAATAAATTCTTCTGCAGCACCTCCCACCCCATTATCTTGAATGACAAATATTTTGTCGATATTCGCCTGTGTATCAGAAGCGCTATCCCAAGGCCAAGCAAATTCTATGAGTGTGTTGGGATAGGTATTCATATCGGCAACTAATGCAGCATAACGCTTGAAATATTTTGGCTCGTTAATCACCAAATCTCTTTTTAATAAGCGAGTAAAGAATTGCAAATTATCTTCGGATGCTAATACATGCCAACGAGATTTAAACTCAAACACACCAATCAAGGGTAACAGTGTTTCCAAGACGAAAAAATGTCCGTCTGTATTACCCCGCAAATCAACAATTAAACCATCAGCCTGTTTGAGTTTAGCGTCATTTCCCTTGATCAAATCATTGATGTTTTGGCGTTGTGATGCATGAAAAGAAGGCAACTTCAGGAGAGCAACATCATCAGCCAGCCAGTGTAATGTCGGAGGGGTCGTCTCTGGATTTACCTTTGTCGAAAATGGTATATCTTGAGGGTATATCTTAAGGTAAGGATCGGAGAAGTGGCCCAACCATTGTTCTAAATATGGTAAACAATTCTGGGGGGATTGTTTTTCAATCTCATCAAATAGAGTGTTGGTTGCACGCTCGATGCTGTCGTTATGATTGTCAGCATACCCGGCGTAATTCACTTCGACTTTCTTAATTAATTCCTTTAATGCGTAATAGCATGGCTCGTCATTGGAAAGCGTTACCTGACTGTATGCAAGTAGGGCTGCTAGCATGCACGTACGAACCATCCTCATTCTGCCACCTGGACTATCATATTAAACAAAGTGAATATATAAACGAATCATAACACGTCAATCAGGCGTTTGAATAATAAACTGTTGTTAATACAAATAGAATATTACAAATCTATTCAGCAACCATTTTGAATACCTGAAATCAGTACAGGTGTTGACCAGTCAAACAACGACTAAATTTAGTGCTTAACGTAAATCAGTTGTTCAGTATCAAAACCTCGTTGTTTTGATTGCGCAACAAACTTATCGATGACCTCTTGTTCCACTGTCGGTGTGCGCGCTAACAGCCATAAATAGTCCAATGTTGGTCCGGAGACAAAGGCGTATTGATAATCTTGCTTATCGAGCTCAAAAATGACGTAAGAGCTATAAAAAGGACCAAAAAACGAGACTTGTAAGTGAGCGATATCAGCGTGACCAACAAAAAACGCCTTTCCGTTCGCCTGCTGCCACTCTTTTTTAAGCGGATCATATCCTCGATTAATAACCGCAACCCCTTCTTTTTCGAGTGGTATGTACTCTGCGTATACCTGCTCTAACCCTTCCTCAAAGGAGTGATCTAAGCGAGCAATTTCATACCACGTACCTTGGTAACGCGCTAACTCGAACTCTTTTACTGGTTTTACGGTCTCAGGCATGCCCAAGCACCCTGTTATCATCATCACAGCCAAGTAAACGAATATCCGTTTCATTTAACACCCTTGTTATTAATCGCTGTCATCAACTGTCCTTGTTGCCTGTTTATTGGCAAATACCGTTGCTCACAAGGACTTTAGCTTAAACCCTATACTGTGCACTATGCACGACAGGCTAATATTGGCTGCCGTGAACCATTTTTTCGATCTATCTATCATTGGCAATTACCCACCTTAGCCTAATGTTTAATTAGTGAGCAATAAAAAAGCCACCAGCAATGGGTGACTTTAATCATAATAAAGACAAAACATACTCTTATTTTCAAAGAACGTTTAATCTTCCTCGATTGGTAATACTTGTTTAACGTATTTACCTGGCGCTTTGTCAATCACAGGGTAATTTTCGTTGCCTTGTGGGAACGGTTCAACTTGCTCTTCAGGAATAAACCCTGATAACCAATTGTTCCAGTGAGTCCACCACGAGCCTTCATTGTGAGTCGCTGAACTCATCCACTCATCTGCGGTATCCTCAAGGTTTTCATTTACCCAGTAACCATATTTGTTCTTATCCGGGTGGTTTACAATTCCGGCGATATGGCCTGATTCACCTAAAACAAACGTTTTATTGCCGCCGACTTTCAACGCACCGCGATAGGTGCCCTGCCATAGCGCAATATGGTCTTCTTTTGTCGAGATGAAATAACTCGGAATTTTGATCTTATCGAGATCAATCCAAACACCACCGATCTTCACACCTTTGTCTTGTACCAATTTGTTTTCCAAATATAGGTCACGCAACATAAAGTTATGAACTGGAGCGGTTACGTTGGTACTGTCGCTATTCCAATACAGCAAATCAAAATCAACCGGACTCTGCCCTTTTAGATAGTTGTCTACATAGTAATTCCAGTAGAGGCTGTTTTCTCTTAATAAACTGAACGTTACACTGAGTGAACGACCGTCCATGTACCCTTTCACATCATTTTGCAGTTCAATCGCTCTCACGATGGGTTCATTGATGTAGGCACCAACTTCTCCTGGTTGCGAGAAATCGAGGATAGTAGTGAAAAATGTCGCGCTTTTAATGCGCTTTTTCATCCGTTTAGCGGCGTAGTAAGCAACGGTAGAAGCGAGAATCGTCCCGCCGATACAGTAACCTGTCGCATTAATTTGTGGCTGACCAGTAATATCTTCAATCGCACTGACTGCTTTTACTACGCCTTCAGTAACGTAGTCGCCAAATTCTGTTTCTTTTTGTGCTGCACCTGGATTACGCCAAGAGATCATAAATACGCAATGACCCTGATTGAGTAACCAGCGAACCATTGAGTTCTTTTCTCTTAGATCTAGGATGTAAAACTTATTAACGAACGGAGGCACAATAAGCATTGGTGTCGCATTGACCTTATCAGTCAATGGTCGATATTGAATCAACTCAAACAGTTCATTCTTAAACACCACATCACCTGGCGTGTTCGCGATATCTTCACCGACACGGAAGGCATTATTGTTCGTCATTCGAACTTTTAGAATATCTGAACTGGCTTCTAAATCGCTTTTCAATTGCTCCAATCCCGCAAGCAAGTTCTCACCATTTTGTTCAATGGTGAGCTTAAGCAATTCCGGATTGGTTGCAATAAAGTTGCTTGGCGAAAGCGCATTGATCGCTTGTCTAGAGAAGAAGCTTAATCGCTCTTTCGTTTTTTCATCCAAGCCTTCAATATTATTAATAGTATTGAGGTATGTTTGACCAAACAGTAAGTATGATTGCTTAATAAAGTTGAATACCAACTCATTACGCCAGCTTTCGTCACTAAAACGCTTATCACCTTTTTCTGCTTCAACAATACAATCCGTATTGCCGGTTAACAGTACTTTCTGCCATATCTCAAGCTGTTGCTGCCACCAATGCGCTTGAATTTCCATCAACGCACTTGGTTGATTAGCCGCTTTTTCAAAAAGCAACGCCGTATCCTCAAAATTGAGTTCTTGCATTGCTTTATTAAACGGAGTGTTGACGGATGCCCTGTTACTGTCGAGATCCTCCCACCATTTCTGATTGGTTTCTTGGAGCTTAACAAGGTAATCCGAAAAGAAGTGTTGAAACATAAGAAACTCCTTAAAACGGAAAAAAGCCGCCTTAATTAAGGCGGCGACTTAATCAGTGGTTATGCGGGGTTCACTGTTTTAAGGTTTTCCGAAGTTAGCTTCTCTACGTCGTCTTTAAACTCTTTTGCAATTGACTGAAGCTTATTACTGTCATCCATCATTTGCTGAGATAGCTTTGACAGAACAGTAAGTTGCTGGCTATTGAACGCAGCAAATGACGTCGCATCTTTGATTTCAGTTGCAGCTTTCATTTGTGTTAGCCCCATTTCGCTATAGGTGCGCATTGCGTTTAGCTGAAGTTCAGTCATCACTTCAACGTTCTTAGTCACAAGTTTGTTGAACTTGATGTATGGTTCTAGTTGTTTTTCAGTTTGGTCATTGAAGTTCTTAAAAAAGTCAGTGTACATGACGATAGCTCCTGGTTATAAAATTAATTCCATTCGATTGATTTAACGATGACCGCAGTACCCATACCGCCGCCAACACAGAGTGATGCAACACCATACTGGCCATTGCTACGATTTAATTCATGAATGAGCGTAACTAAAATGCGGTTACCCGATGCGCCTAGAGGGATGCCCTAGCGCGATTGCGCCACCGTTCTTGTTCGCTTTATCCATAATTTCAGTAATTGGTAAGCATGCTCATCGGCCAGTTGATGAATAACACCGAGTGCTTGACCAGCAAATGCTTCATTGAGTTCATAAACATCAATATCACTCGCTTTCAACTCAGCTTTAGACAGTGCCTTTGAAACCGCCGGTACTGGGCCAAGACCCATGATCTTTGGATCAATACCCGCTTGGGCATAGCTCACTACTTCAGCGATAGGGCGCAAGTTATGCTGCTTAACAGCACTCTCACTCGCGATCACAATCGCACTAGCACCATCATTAATGCCCGATGCGTTACCTGCCGTTACCGAGCCTTCTTTGTCAAAAGCTGGACGCAGTTTTTGTAACCCTTCCAACGTGGCATTATTTTTTGGGTACTCATCGGTATCAAAGGTGACCGTTTCACGACGCTGTGTCACTTCAACTGGCGCAATTTCAGCCACAAATTTCCCGGCTTCAATTGCAGAAACAGCTTTCTTTTGGCTCTCAAGTGCGTAGTGATCTTGTTGTTCACGCGTTATACCAACATGCTTAACTACATTCTCAGCGGTCACACCCATGTGGTATTGATTGAATACATCAGTAAGGCCATCGTTGATAAGTAAATCAGTCAGCGCCATGTTGCCCATCTTATGACCATCACGAACTTGACTTGGTACCGTAAATGGAATCTGCGACATAACTTCAACACCCGCAGCAACAACGATATCGCCATCACCAGAGCGAATATGACTCACCGCATCCATCACGGTTTTCATACCACTACCACACACCATGTTTAGACTGTACGCTGGAGTGATTTCAGGAATACCGGCCGCAATAGCCGCTTGTCGACCAACGCCCATGCCCTGGCCAGCCGCAATCACGTTGCCGACAATCACCTCATCGACTAGCTCTGCCGCTACGTTGCCTTCTGACAACGCCGACTTAATCGCAACTGCAGCCAAATCACCCGCACTTACATTTTTTAGGGAGCCACCAAATGCACCAATTGGGGTACGTTTCGCAGCAACAACAAATACTCTTTCCATCTCAACGCTCCTTATTGCATGTACAAGCCGCCATTAACAGACAATGTTTCGCCTGTAATGTACGCACCTGCATCGCTAACTAAGAAGCTTACAGCTTTGGCGATCTCTTCCGATTCTGCCAAGCGCCCCATCGGGATTTGACTTTGAATAAATTCAAGCGCTTCAGGTTTCATCTGCGCAACCATCGGTGTCATCGTATAACCTGGTGCTACTGCATTCACAGTTACACCACTTCGAGCACCTTCCGCCGCGAGTGCTTTAGTAAAACCAATCATGCCCGCTTTCGCAGCACTGTAGTTGGTTTGACCAAATTGCCCCTTGATGCCATTAACTGAAGAGATGTTGATAACGCGACCACCACCTTTTTCACACATCGGTGCAAACAGCGGCTGTGTAACGTTAAATACACTGTTTAAATTGGTGTCGATAACATCTTTCCATGCTTGTGGAGTCATTTTCTTGAATACACCATCTTTGGTGATTCCGGCATTATTGATGACAACATCAACGGTGCCTTCTTCTTGAAGCAGTGTGACTAAGCGCTCAGCGCACTGGTTTGTATCTGTCACATCTAGTTCAAACAATCGAACTGTATCCTTGGTGAAGTTGTTTTCTTCGAACCACTTTTGCGCACATTCACGTTTACCAACCGAATGAGTAGCGATTACTCGAAAACCATCTTCTACCAACTGCGAGGTTATAGCAGAACCGATCCCGCCCTTCGCTCCCGTGATCAAAGCGATTTTTTTCATTTAAGACTCCATGTCAAACAGCAAGTTAATACAAATCCCCAGACTAGATAATCATATTTTATTATCAATTCTGTTAATTATTCTTAAGCCATCACGCTTTGTGGCTTTCTATATATTTAAACCTAATAGGCATTTGTTACGTTTCAAATAATAATTTGAGAAATATACGTAAACTTGCGTCAGATCCCACTTGAGTGAAATGTTATATGAATGTTAATTTGATATTTTTCAGGCTGTTACCAGTCTTTTGATAATTTACACGCCAATGCTATGTTATTGTTTTATGTAGATTTAATCTAACCAAGGAGAAAACACGTAGTTCAACACAAGTGTTTGATGTATATGAAAATAATCACAATTTGATTCATTGGCATTTATTTCCATATTTCACCAATGAACCAACAAATGACATTTTTGTTAAAACGAATTTAAAGATAAATTTAAAGTCAATTTTACTTTTATTTCAATAGAAAACAAAACCCAGCAAATTATGCTGGGCTGGCTAGTTTGAGTCGCGCGATCAATTAGGCAGTGGATGATACGACCCAAATATTTGATAGCAGTGTTGTGAATATATCTACGTCTCAACTACTGCAATCAAAAGCCGAAAAGCGCAAAATTTCAAAGCAATTGACAAAAATTGATACTTTATTGCGGCTACACGTTAAAGGTAGTATGCAAACGCATGCTGTAAAGAAAATCAGTGCGATCTTAGACAAAAGTCTAATGCGATGAGCGTGCACGGAACCACGGCCTGGCTTCTAAACAGAGTGCAATAAACCGCCAGGTTGTTTGATCATTTTAAATGCTGCTACCAAATAAACGCTTTTTTCTATACGCATATCCCGCAATTATTGATGAAAAAACAGTGTAATTCTGGTAAAAAGAGAGCGTTACAAAGGTTTGGTGAAATTGATGATCGAAAGAAAACAAGGGCGTCGAAGCGCCCAAGATGCGGTGAAGACCAAAGGTGAGATTCTCAGAGTTGCAGCCAACATGTTTTGTGAATTAGGTTACGAACGCGTTTCATTAAGAAGCATCAGCGAACAAGCCGGAGTTTCTCATAGTTTGATTCGCCATCACTTTGGCAGTAAAGAAAAATTTGGTACGCCATTAGTGATGGTCTGCAAGAATATATGGTTAACTATATTCAAACCATCATCGAGAACATGCCGAAAAATATCCCTGCAAATGAGAAAATGTACATTTTTGCTGTACGCTTACTTGCGCAGATGTTGACCAACAAACGACCGATTCAGTTAATCGCCGATGCAGTACGTCAAGAAGATGCATTGTTTGATTATTTTGTTGATCAATCAGGAAAAATTCAGACTGCGGTTGACGATATCGCCGACGAATATAATCGTGAACATCCACACACTCCGATTAAAGTGTGGGAAATAAAATGGCAAATGATCATGTATGCGCATGGTGCAGCAAGTCTCTTGCCGTTCTTGGAACAAACTTGGTCCGATGAAACCAAGGACGTAGACCAATGTTTGCTGAATCATTGGCAGATGTTTAACCAAATTATGATACAAAGACTACAAATAAATTCAGAACAAATTCTGAGCCCTAAACAGCTTTCAGAATTAGTCTATGAAACAGATTGTGAGTAAAAACATTTGCCTTGATAGATGTCGAGATACAAAAACGCCAGCATATATGCTGGCGTTTTACTTTGACGATAGAGACTAGCGACGCTTGCCACGATTCGCATGAATTTTCATTTTCGCCTTCATACGACGCTTGTCAGAAGAGCGACTCTTCTTGTTAAAGTTGGTATCTTCCGGCAAATCTTCGATCAAACTTGGCTCATATCCCTCTAACCACTCTTGTGGTAGGCGAGTATCAAGCAGACGCTCCACCGCTTCCAACAAATATTCTTCGTCTCGGCTCATAAGCGAAATAGCACGACCATTATGCCCTGCGCGTCCCGTACGTCCGATACGATGCACGTAATCTTCAGCTTTAAATGGCATATCAAAGTTCACCACAACTTCCAGCTGATTGATATCAAGACCACGGGCTGCAACATCTGTAGCAATCAGTGCGCGCACTTTGCCTTGTTTAAAATCGTCCAACGCTTTTTGACGGGCGCCCTGACTCTTATCACCGTTGATTGAAGCGGCTTTAATGCCATCCAATTTTAGTTCGCTGACAAGTGCATCACTGCCCTGTTTGGTCTTAGTAAATACCAATACTTGTTGCCAATTGCGTGAACCAATGAGGTACGCCAACAATTCTGACTTGCGCTTCTTATCAACTGGGTAAACCATCTGTTCGACAGTTTCTGCCGTGCTGTTTTCCGGCGCGACTTGGATCTCTTTCGGATCGTTCATCATTTTGTATGCGATGTCTTTGATTTTCTTGTCAAAGGTTGCAGAGAAAAACAGCGTTTGTCGCTCAGCACTCATTTTGGCCAAAATACGTTTTAAATCCGGCCAAAACCCCATGTCTAACATGCGGTCAGCTTCATCAAGCACCAACGTTTGTGTCTTTTGCAACGTGACATTTTTACAGAACATATGGTCAAGTAAACGGCCCGGTGTGGCGATCAAAATATCGCACCCTGCTTGTAAATTTTTAGTCTGCACACCCATGCTTGTACCGCCGTAAGCCGTAACGATTTTAAGCGACGTCGCTTGGGCGTAAGCCGTCATATTATCAAATACTTGCTGAGCCAGTTCACGAGTAGGAACGAGAACCAATGCTAATACATCGTTACGCTGCTCATCACGAACCGTTGCTTGCGTGACCAAGCGTTGAATTATAGGTAATCCAAAGGCCGCGGTTTTACCCGTACCGGTTTGAGCACCTGCCAACACATCCTCACCATTAAGTACATGTGGAATCGCATGTGTTTGAATATCTGTTGGCGTTTCAAAGCCTAATTGTTCGAGAGTGGTGAGCAATTCGGAATTCAGGCCAAGATTGGCAAATGCTTTTGACATAGTTTTTATTACCTATTTTATGAACGGCTGCGATTCTATACTTAAGGCAATATCAGTTACCAGCGTTTAAACAAAAATCACGACTGTTAGTAAGGATTTGGGGGTATAACTGGTGAAACAGCGCTCCAAGTTGAACGTATTCGGCCTCAATGTTGGCATAACAATCAGCTAAGGGCGCCATACGCGGCGATCTTTGAGACATTCGCTGCAGTGCGAATTCGATATTCTCGATCTGCTGATAGGACTCTAGCCAGCGGCCATGCCACATATTTTGGGTAACCAATAAGAAGCGTTCTGGCAGATCAAGTACCTGAGCATTTTTCACTCGGGTTTCTGTATCGTTGCAAAATTCAGAGAGTGTCTTTCGATGGTATAAAGACCAATCCCTCGCCAGAAAGTGATCCCATAGAACATCAAGCGCAATACCCGCATAGCGTTTAACTGTGGGATCAAAAAGGTCTTTCGCTTCACGAGTGATTGGATGTGAATCGGTATAGCTATCGATATAACGATGCAATCGTATTCCTTGAGTGATGGCATGTGGATAGCGCTCAGATGGGTCACCTTTGACAAAATCACCGAGCAAATTACCGAGGAGATCGGATTGACAATGATCGGCGATATGCAAATGAGCTAAAAAATTCATAAAAGAGTAACGACAAATAATCCTAACAATACCGTTTTAGATTATGTGATCACATCACCTATTGCCAAATTTAAATAGCCAAGGGCGCCCCAAGTCCTCGTTTATTCGCTAGGAGTACATTCCTCTTCTGAGGTCGATTTCTCAGGTTGTGGGTATTCTCTTAATTCGATACCAATTTCGATCGCATCCAACAATTCTAGATCTAGACTGTCATCACTTTGACTTAATTTGCTCACCATTACTCCTTGGAAGATTACTCCTAAAATGCGTTTATATGCCAATTCTCGAGGTGTCCAAAGCGAATGTTGTGTAGAGTTTGAACTGCACCCTCTGCAAACGTTTTCTTGAACACCTTTTAATCAGTGTAAACTATAACACACTAGGAAATTTAAATTTACATAAAGCTTGATCTTTAGTTTTGATTACTACAAACTGAGCACCATCTAGCCATATTTCCTAGATATTTAAGATTTAACAAAATCTTTACTCTAACTAATCACAACAGTGTAAACAGAAGTATACATATGAACAAATCAAAGGTTTTGGGTAGTACTTTGATTATCTCAGGGACTACTATCGGCGCAGGAATGCTTGCGTTACCACTCGCCTCAGCGGGTATTGGCTTTTTTACTTCACTCGGCATTATGCTCGTGCTTTGGGCGTTAATGGCCTATACCGCCTTAATGATGGTTGAGTTACACCAGCACGCGGACAGCAATGCAACGCTACATACCTTAGCGATGCAAATCCTTGGTAAGCGTGGTAAGTGGTTAGCAAGTTTTGCGATGCTATTTCTATTTTACTCACTTTGTGCAGCATACATCGCTGGTGGTGGTGATCAGTTTGGTCAACGCATTGAATCTTGGACTGGCATAGAACTGCCTGCTCGGGTTGGAACGGTGATCTTCACTTTGTTAGTTGCAGCTGTGGTTGTGATTGGCACTGCGACCGTCGACAAAGTAAACCGTGTATTATTCACGCTTAAGCTCGTTGCGATGGCGAGTGTTCTTTTGTTTCTTGCGCCAAACGTAACGCAATCTTACTTGCTTAGCATGCCAATTGAGCAAGGGCTGATCGTCGCTGCTATTCCTGTGATTTTCACATCCTTTGGTTTTCACGGCAGTATTCCTGCGATCGTGCGTTACCTAGATGGTAATACTCGTTCACTCCGTACCGCGATAGTGATTGGTTCTGCGATCCCATTATTGATTTACGTATTTTGGCAAATCGTAACTCTTGGCGTTGTGAGCCAAAATGAATTGCTGGATAACCAAGGTTTAAGTGCGTTGATCGCGCAGTTGTCATCAACGGTGCAACAAACCAATATCAATCAAGCCATCGGTTTATTTGCAGACCTTGCACTCCTGACCTCATTCTTAGGTGTAAGCTTAGGTTTATTTGAATTTTTGGGTGATTCACTAAGCAGTAAAGGTTCATCTCGCATTGTTACGGGGTTAATCACCTTCACACCACCGATGGGGTTTGCCTTGTTCTACCCGCAAGGTTTTATTATGGCGCTAGGCTATGCCGCGATTGCACTTGCGATTTTGGCTATCTTCCTACCCGTTGTGATGATCATGAAAACACGTGCAAACAATCAAGCAGCAGCGTACCAAGTCGCCGGTGGACGCTTCGGCATCGTATTCTGTTCAGTGTCAGGGCTATTCATTGTCCTTGCACAATGTTTGATTACAGCCGGAGTGCTTCCTGCATTAGGTTAATGCCTATCTAAGTTGCTACTAGGCTCGTCGACGTAACCGTCTTCGAGCCTTTTTTCGTTCTGTCTTCAGATAATGCAGTACGCTTAAGGTATGTGTCCTTAAATAAGCATTGTTATGGAAGTGGAACAACTCGAAATTAAAACCTTTTTAGCGCAACATCCACCGTTTGACGACTTAGAAGATGATGTTCTAAACCACGTGGCAAAAAATGTCAAAGTTGCGTACTTTCGCGAAGGTGCACCTGTCATACAGTTCGGTGAGCAAATTCATGATTTGTATATGCTGCGTTCCGGAGTCGTAGAAGTATACCGGCGTAATGGTGAGCTATACAATCGGTTAGATGCTGGCGCTTTGTTTGGACAAATGGGGTTACTCACTAATAACCGAGTGCGTTTTCCTGCCACCACGGTCAAAGACTCCCTGCTCTATTGCATCCCCGAACAGATCTTCCTTGAATTGTATGAGCGACATGAAAGCTTTGCCGATTTCGTTGAAGTTGAACACAATGCCCGCTTACGCCAGGCGGTTTCCACCAGCTTTGAGGCCAACGACCTCACGACCTCAAAAGTTCGCACCCTTCTTTCGGGCGACGCTAATTTTGTCTTTAGTAACCAATCTATTCAAACCGCAGCGATTAAAATGGCTGAAGAGCAAGCCTCCGCTTTGCTTGTCATCGATCCTGAGATACACATTGAAGGTGATGATAACAGCGTGCAACCCACCTACACTGACGTTGATGACAAATCAACACTTGTTGGCATCGTAACCGACAGAGACTTATGTACTCGTGTGCTTGCGACCGGCTTAAATCCTGATGATCCCGTTAGTACAGTGATGACTCATGACGTGATTAGCTTGGACCACAATGCCTACGTGTATGAAGCAATGCTAACGATGCTACGCTTTAATGTGCATCATCTACCTGTAGTGAAAAATCATCATCCCATTGGAATCATCGAGACAACCGATATCATTCGCTATGAATCGCAAAACTCTCTGTTACTGGTAAGCCAAATCTATCAACAACAATCTATCGATGACCTCGCCTTATTATCTGAGCAGGTAAAAGACTGTTTTGTTCGTATGGTGAATGAGGATGCGAATTCACATATGATCGGTAGCGCAATGTCGGTCATCGGACGCAGTTTCAAGCAAAGGATCATTGAACTTGCGGAAGAAGAATTAGGGACAGCGCCGATCCCATTCTGTTTCCTTGCTTTAGGCTCAATGGGACGAGATGAGCAATTGCTAGTGACCGATCAGGATAATGCAATCATTCTCGACAACAGCTATGAACCATCGCTACACAACCCATATTTTGAACAACTCGCCAAATTAGTTTGCGACGGCCTGGCACGCTGCGGCTACAGTTATTGCACTGGCGATATCATGGCCACCAACCCAAACTGGCGAATGACACGTGTGGAATGGGAAGAGTGTTTTGCTGACTGGATCGATGACCCCAATCCCAAAGCATTACTTAATGCCTCAATCTTTTTTGATCTGGACGGTGTTTATGGCCGACTAAAATGGGCAGAACAACTGAATGGATTTATTGTGCGCAGGGCTAAAAAGAACAATCGATTCTTGGCTTGCTTGGCACGCAATGCGTTAAATCGCACTCCTCCTCTTGGCTTCTTTCGTGACTTTGTGGTTGAACAAGATGGGCAACACAAAAACTCCATCAACCTTAAGCGACGAGGAACAGCACCACTGGCCGATCTGATCAGAGTACACGCCTTAGCCGTTGGTTCACGCGCAACAAACTCGTTTGAACGCATTGACGATATTGATGAAGCGGCCATCCTACCCAAAGGTAAAGCCCATGCACTTAGAGATGCGCTTGAGTTCATTTCGATGGTGAGAATTCGACACCAAGCACGAGATGTGGAAGAAGGAAACGAACCAGACAACAGCATTGAGCCGGAGTTTCTCTCAGAGTTTGAACGCCGAAACCTGAAAGATGCGTTCCAAGTTCTAAGCAATTCACAGAATTTTTTAAAATTTCGTTATAACGCTAGCGGGGGTTTTAAATCATAAATTTGACCACTGCAGATATGAAAAAGGGAAGCTTCGACTTCCCTTTTCTTTTGCATCTAATCTTACCGTTTGTAGTCTTCGGTGCGCATCCCCATGATTAGGCTGACACACATCAACAATAAAACGAAAGTAAAGGGTAATGCAGTCGATATCGCTCCGGCTTGCAAGGCTTGTATTGCCTCGGTACCACCTATCCAGAGAAGCGCGACTGCGATTGCGCCTTCGATTAATGCCCAAAATACTCGCTGAAGCACTGGTGCATCCACTTTGCCACCGGCAGTAATACTATCAATAACCAATGAGCCTGAATCCGATGAGGTAATAAAGAAAACCAACACTAACACTACGGCGATAACCGACAGGATATTGCCGTAAGGCAACACATCAAACATCTCGAACATCGCTAGCGACACGTCAGTTAATCCTTTACTACCTAACTCTCCGACTTTATTCACTACTTGGTCAATGGCTAACCCGCCGAATACCGACATCCAGATTAGCGTGACACTCGTTGGCACAATCAGTACCGCGATAATAAATTGACGTACGGTTCGTCCACGTGAAACGCGAGCGATAAACATACCGACAAATGGTGACCAAGAAATCCACCATGCCCAATAGAATACCGTCCAACCTTGAAACCATGCTTCATCGGTACGGCCATGTGGGTTACTCAAAGGTATGATGTTCTCAACATACGCCATAAACGTCGTTGGAATATTGCCCAATGCAACCGCCCAACCAATCAACGCGACCAAAATAAGCAGCAGAAACGCTACGATCATATTGATATTACTGATGACTTTAACACCACCATCAATACCACGCATCACTGAAATCACCGCAAGAAGCGTTACTACGGTAATGACGATAATTTGCAACGTAAGTCCGGATTCAACACCAAACACATGGTGAATACCACTCGCCGCTTGTTGAGCCCCCAAACCAAGCGATGTAGCTAAACCGAACAAGGTCGCTAAAACAGCCAGAATATCAACAATATGGCCTGCCCAACCCCAAGCGCGATCACCAAGTATCGGATAGAAGATCGAGCGCATTGATAATGGCAAACCTTTGTTATAAGCAAAAAATGCCAATGACAACGCCACGACACCATAAATAGCCCAAGGATGAAGCCCCCAGTGATACATGGTTGCTCCCATCGCCAGACGCGCCGCTTCTGCAGTATTTGCTTCCACGCCGAGAGGCGTCTCATACCAACCTGTGTAGTAGGCAACGGGCTCTGCAACACTCCAAAACATCAAGCCAATGCCCATACCCGCAGCGAATAACATCGAAAGCCAAGAGATAAAAGAATAATCCGCAGTTGCGTCTTCACCACCCAAGCGTATTTTGCCCAGGGGGCTCACTACTAACACAAGACAAAATACGACAAACAAATTGCCCGACCAAATAAATAGCCAATCGAAGCTACCGATGATTTGCCATTTGATACCATCTAATGCGGTCTTTGCCGTATGGGAATCCAAAATTAACGCCGCTGCTAAGAAGATCGCGATGAAGCCTGCGCTAATACCAAATACGGGATTGTGAACGTCAAATCCCCATTTTTGGACATTGTCCTGCCCTATTGTGTAATCAGTACTGTCTATACTGTATTTATCAATGCCTTTAGTCATAGATACTCTCTGATTTTCCTTTCACTCCAAATTTAATTAGAGCTATAAATGTCCTCAAACTGTTATGTTTTTCATATCTTTTCGCCATAATGCTTACACATCGAAACATATAATTCCACCCAAAGGCGAATATTAGTCATTAAAACACTGCTAAATGCCAACCAAGCGCTTAATAGTTGTACAACTTGTTCAATAATAGCTGTGCTGTCTTGCATTATTTTATTCGTACTCTAATCAATATAGCACTTAGATTTACGTATTTATACTTCTCAACCCTTTTGATTTGAGTTATGTTCAGAAAAACTGACGACGTTTAAGGGTTTATCTTGGAAAAGCACGAAGAAGTACTAGTGTCGTTACGACAAATAATTCGAGCCATCGATTTGCATTCTAAAAAGCTCAGTAAGGAATCTGGATTGACCGCTCCACAATTGATATTGATGCGTTCAATTCGAGAGCTTGGTGAAGTGACTATCAAGCAACTCTCGACTCACACCAACATGAGCCAAGCTACCGCAACGATTATCTTAGATCGCCTGCAAAAAAATGGACTGATTGAACGTCAGCGCAGTGAGACCGACAAACGAAAAGTCCATGCCGTGCTGACCGCTCAAGGCCGCGAGCGTCTTGAGCAAGCACCAATGCCGTTACAGCAAAGCTTTATCAACAAGTTCCAACAGCTAGAAGACTGGGAGCAAACACTGTTACTGTCTTCAGTACAACGCCTATCTGCAATGATGAATGCGGAAGATATTGATGTCGCGCCAGTCCTTGAATTGGGCAGTATCACCAAATCTGATTAAATAGACTTTGCCTACCGCAACTCCAACGCGGTAGGCCTTTACTCCGATAGTAAAACACTGAAATTTCCTCACGAGATCCTCTATGAAAACTCCTTGTATTGGCGTTTGCAAAAATAACGGCGGTATTTGCTCAGGCTGTCTACGCACCATGAATGAAATCACCAATTGGCGACAGATGAGTGACGTACAACACATAACGACTATTCGCCAAATCACAGCATTAATCAGCACTCACGTTTGTCCTTCGTGTGGACAAGGCAGTCACTGCGATATTAAAGCAGGGAAAGATCATTGTTGGTGTTTTGATATCGAGAAGCGAGATCTCTCGGGAATCGCAAAAAGCTCATCGTGCCTGTGCCGAAAATGCCTATCTTCACTCCCACTGGATTAGCTGAATCTCATTAATTTTTCTAATCCGAAACATAGATATATATCTTAGTAAATTCCCCATGATTTGATTGCTCGTAATGAGCAATCTCACTACTACGGCAGTTTCATATCCCCCCTATTTTATTAATTAGTTGAGCTAAGTCTTGGCGGGGCTTTTACGTTCTTTTTTTGAGTAATTATCTATGTCTGCGTACAGCAAGCTAATTAAACTAACTTTTACCATTGCTATTTTGGCGGCTGTGGGCCAAATGACCCAAACTATGTATGTACCATCGATAGGTCAAATGGCGACTGAATTTGCCATTGCACCCGGTGCGCTTCAAGCCGTCATGGCGTGTTATTTGATCCCTTATGGATTATCTCAGTTTGTCTACGGTCCTATTTCAGATCGTATTGGTCGTAAACCAATTATCGTATTCGGTTTAGGCCTTTACCTAGTAGGAACTTTGCTCGCGCTATTTTCCACCAGCTACACACTATTTTTGATTGGCAGTTTTGTTCAAGGCCTTGGTATCGGTTGTGGCGGTGCAATGTCACGTACACTTGGTCGCGACTGCTTCTCTGGCAATGAGCTGCACAAAGTAAACAGCTGGATTAGCATGAGTATTGTATTTTCGCCACTCCTTGCCCCTGTACTTGGTGGTGTTTTATCTGAGAACTTCGGCTGGCGCTCTAGCTACTTATTTTTAGCACTGTTTGGATTAGCGGTTGTGATCACCATGATGACCAGCTTTAAAGAAACCTTGCCTGTTGAAAATCGACGCTATGAAAAAGTGAGCCGAAGCTATAAGTTTGTTTTGTCTAACAAGCGCTTCCAAGGCTACCTAATTTGTCTCGTGGCAACGTTCTCTGGCTTAGCAATCTTTGAAGCAGCGGCAGGTGTATTGCTAGGTGGCGTACTTGGTCTGCCTGCAACCGTGGTGAGCATTCTGTTCATTTTGCCAATCCCCGGTTACTTGCTGGGCTCTGCGCTATCGGGAGCTCTTGCTCATCGCCACAGTACCAAAAGCATTCTCAATTTTGGTTTGATCAGTATTGTGATTGGTTCTTTGACTGTATTGGTACCTGGCGTGTTCGGTATCACATCTGCGATGTCATTAACGATTGGTGCTGCAATTTACTTTTTGGGAACGGGGATTATTTACCCAGCGGCTATTACGGGGGCTATGGCACCAATTCCAAACCATGCAGGTACTGGCGGGGCCGTGCTTGGAGGTATGCAGAACCTAATCGCAGGTTTAGCCACTCTTGTTGCCTCTATGGTACCCGCACCCGATCAAATGCCACTCGGTATGTTTATGTTATTTATGTCATGCGTAGCAGCTTACGGACTATTACGCGTCAACAGTAATCATAATCATGCCGATGAGATGCCGCTAGCCGTATAAATATTCACATACAAAAAAGGAGCCTCATGGCTCCTTTTTTCTACACCAATGCGGTGCCTTCAAACTTAATACCGGACCAACCGTGAACCATAAAGTTACGGATGTTTTGGTGATCATTGTTATCCGGAAACTCTAATACATCTTTACGATAATAATCACCAAACATCGCTAATGTCTGTTCTTCATTGAGATTATGTAGCAATCCAAAGGCAAAGATCTTACACGATCCATTGTTCTCACCTTGTGGGTTGCGCATCGTGCCATTACTGAATGCGGTAGGTTGGAAGGTGTAGTTCGCCTCAATAACTTCGATCGATTGGCTAAAATCAATCGTACTTGGTGACGATTGCAACTGTTTTAAGAAAGAACTCAATTCCATATAAGCTTTATACTTCATTTCTATTTTTAGTCGGCACAGTCTACTTAATTCTTATCTAACACTCCAGCATCCCGAACTCGGTGACACAAACTTCGCGAACCACTTTACAGAACGAGATTCAATATCATGGTTCGCCAACTCGAATACAGCAGTGCCAGACTTAACGTCTGGCACTGCAATTATTCATCATCCAATTGAACGAGTTTGGTGTTACCACCGTGTGCCCTTTCACGCATTCGCTGCACCATGGCATAGAAACCTGGAATGAGGAATGTACCAGCGAGCAACACGCAGAGCAGTCCACCAATCAAAGATATGCCAAGAGAATTCTGGCTTATGTGCCCTGCTCCTGAAGCGAATATCAAAGGGAAAATACCTAAGATAAATGACCACGACGTCATGTTAACGGCACGAAAACGTAATTTGCCTCCATGGACCGCCGCTTCATCGATGGCGACGTCTTTCTCTTCACGTTCAACTTTTGCAAACTCGACAATCAAGATGGCATTTTTCGCTGCTAACGCAATCAAAAGTACTAAACCTATCTGCGCATATAAATTGAGCGGCGTACCTGTTAGATTTAGCGCTAAAAACGAGCCCAATGTCGCAACGGGAACAACCAAAATAATCGCAATTGGAATAGTCCAACTCTCATATTGGGCCACCATAAACAGATAAATGAAGATCAGCGCCAAGGCGAACGCATAAATAGCCAAGTTACCCGCTAGGACTTCTTGATATGCCATACCAGTCCATTCGTATTGGTAACCTTGAGGTAGTATCTCGGCGGCAACGCGCTCCATGGCAGCAATTGCATCACCACTCGAATAACCCGGCGCTGGCTGACCTTGAATGACAGCACTACGATACATGTTGTAACGCCATGCGACATCAGGCTCAAATATTTGCTCATAGGTAACCAAAGTACTCAGCGGGACCATCTGACCCGCAGCGGAACGTAAATGAAAACGTTCGAGATCATCCATGCTGCTGCGATGCTCCGCATCCGCCTGCATGGTTACGCGAAAGTTTTTGCCGAACATTGTGAAGTCGTTGACATACAATGAACCAAGGTTACCTTGTAACGTCTGGAATATACTAGAAAGTGGAATACCGAGTTGCTGCGCCTTTTCTCGATCAATATCAACGTAATAATGCGGTACATTGGCACGGAAAGTTGAAAAAGCGAAACCAATTTCAGGTTGTTTTTTGGCCTCTTCAATCAGTTGATTCATTACCAAGGCTAAATCGGTACGACTACGCCCCAGTGCATCTTCTAATACAAATTCAAAGCCAGAGGCTGCGCCCATTCCCGGCACAGCGGGTGGGCCCATAGCAAACACAACCGCTTGAGGTAATTGATTGGCTGCGCGACCATTAATTCTTGCAGCGATAGCGCTCGCAGAGTGGTCACCATCTAAAGTGTTTCTAGTTTCCCAGTCATGTAGCTTAATAAATAACGATGCCCCGTTTGATGCAGCGGCTCCAGTCATAAAAGCAAAACCATTGGCGACAGTAACACCATCTACACCGGGCTCTTGCTCAACCATGCTGATTAGTTGTTTCGTCACCTCTTCAGTGCGAGAAAGTGACGCAGAATCAGGTAACTGAACATTAACCAGTAAGATTCCCTTATCTTCTTGAGGTACAAAAGCTGTTGATGTTGTCTTCGCAAACAAACTCACCGCAGTCACCGCAACAATGAAAAATCCAACTAAGAACAGTGTCTTTTTCACCAAAAATCCAGCCACCTGACCGTAACGACGAGTCACAGTATTAAGTCCATTATTAAATGCTTGGAACCAGCGTGCTGTATTGCCACCCCCTTGTTTAAGTACGAGGGAACATAGGGCTGGCGACAAAGTTAATGCATTAATAGATGAAATGACTACTGCGATACAGATGGTTAAGGCAAATTGGCGATACATAATACCCGTAATACCCGGCAACATCGCGACTGGCAAAAATACCGCAAGTAGCACCAAGGTGGAGGTCATAATGGGATCTGTCACCTCTTTCATCGCCATTAGTGTCGCTTTACGGGGTGACAAGCTTGGTTCTTTCGCCATCGTGGTATCGACATTTTCAATCACTAAGATCGCGTCATCCACCACAATACCAATGGCAAGAATTAACCCAAACAGAGTAACGGTATTAATGGTAAATCCCGTACCTAACATCACTGCAAACGTACCAATCAACGAGACTGGAATTGCCACAACCGGTATCAAGGTGGCACGAGCACTGCCTAAGAACAAATAGGTTACAGCGATGACGAGTAAAACTGCCTCAACTAATGTTTTCACAACGCCTTTAATGGATTCAGCCACAAACACGGTAGTGTCATAACTGGTTTCATATACCATGCCTTCAGGAAAGTTCACGCTTAGCTTTTGCAGTAAGTCCATAACGGCTTGACCACTCTCTAACGCATTAGCGTCTGATTGTAAGGAAAGCGCAACAATTGAGGCATCCTGACCGCGAAACAGGCCACTACCGTCATAAAATTTCTTACCTAATTCAACTCGCGCAACATCTTTCAGATACACCGTCGAACCATCGCTGTTGGCACGCAACACTACCTGTTCGAACTCACTGACGGATTCTAAGCGGCCTTTAGTCACCAGATTAAATTGAACTTCTTGAGCATCGTTGTAAGGTGCCGCACCTATGCGACCAGCAGCTACCTGAATATTCTGTTCGGCTAACGCAGCATAAACATCGCTCGTGGTCAGTTTCAAGCTCGCCATTTTCTCAGGGTCGAGCCAGACGCGCATTGCGTATTCACCACCACCGATCACGTTCACCTCACTGATGCCTTTTACGCGAGCGAGCTGATCTTTAACATTGAGGTTAATGTAGTTAATTAAGAACTGATCATCGTATTGGCCATCAGGTGAATAAAAATTGAGTACCATCAGCAGATCCGGCGAGCGCTTTTTAACTGTTACGCCAGCCATTCTTACTTCTTGCGGCAATTTGGATTCAATCTGAGAAACACGGTTTTGCACGTTAACTTGCGCCATGTCGGGATCGGTTCCAACATCAAAGGTGACATTGAGACTATAAGACCCATCGTTGGCGCTTTTTGAAGACATATAGATCATATCTTCGACACCATTTACCGCAGCTTCTAACGGGTCAGCAATCGCCTGTTCCACTACCTCAGCGCTAGCTCCAGTGTAGTAGGCATTGACGCTAACTGAAGGAGGACTAATCTTGGGATATTCGGCGACGGGCAATAACGCAAGTGAAATCGCGCCTGCTAACGTCAAAATAATGGATATTACCAACGCAAACTTGGGGCGCTGTATAAAGAAACGACTCAGCATTAATTCCCCCGCTATTCTGACTGGTTATGTTCTTCGACGCGCACAGGCACCCATTGCGAATACGTTGCAATCCTTGCGTAATGATATGCTCATTAGAATTAAGGCCGGAATGAATGATCACCCCTTGCTCCAACTGGCGACCTAACTCAACATTTCTACGTTCAGCAATATTCCCCTCTGCAACCACCATCACGAAATGACCTTCGAGATCGGTTTGTACTGCACGGCGAGGGACAACCACGACATCGGTTGGGTCTTTTTCGCGAAGTTCCACGCGTACATGCTGCCCGGGTAAAAGTCTAAATCCAGGGTTAGGCACCACCGCTCTCATCGCAATCGTACCTGTATCTAAATCAATTCTGTTACCGAGATAATCCAAAGAACCTAAGTGCTCAAAATTTTCACCATTTTCGAGAATAACCTGGACTTCCGCAGTGTCGTTGGTCTCGCTACCTTGATACTCATCCATACCCAACTCTAGCCGTTCACGTTCACTGACACTGAAACTCGTATGGACAGGGTCTAAGCTAACTAGAGTGGTGAGGATGCCTGACTGAGGCGAAACCAAATCACCTGTACTTACCTGAGTTGCGCTTATACGCCCGGAAAACGGCGCACGAATTTCGGTATAAGATAAGTTGACCTCAGCCAATTTTAGCTGAGCTTGTGCCGATTCAACCTGAGCCTCAGCCCCTAATAACATAGAGGTCAAACTATCGAATTCAGATTGTGAAATACTGCCTTTGGGAAGGAGATTCTTGCCGCGATTGAAGTCGAGCTGCGCTTTTTTTAGCGTTGCTTTTGCTTGTGCAAGCGCCGCTTTTGCCGATGCTAACTGCGCTTCAAATGATGAAGGTTCGATGGTGTAAAGTAACTGACCGGCCTCTACCATTTGTCCTTCATCAAAATGTCGTTGTTGCAAATAACCCGTTACCTGAGCGGTAATATTTGTGTCTTCTAGGGCTTCCACACGCCCTATATAGGTTTTGCTTTGTTGATGGGTTGTCGCCATTACAGGTTCTGCAACGACGAGTGGCGCTGGAGATTGAAGGTGTTCTGACGTTGATTCGCCACACCCATATAGGAACAGCGTACTCAATAAAGCCGCCGCAATTGTCTTCTTTTTCATGGAAATACCGCTAGATAACTTTAATAACGAACGTTAACTAACGGCATTCCATTTTATGTCCGAGAAATATCAAGACACCGATGCAAATTGTATCAATCTATTTCGAACTCTAAACATTAGCAAACCGTTTGTTTGTTATTTAGTTTATCGGCAAAGCCGCTGGTGAAGTCCATGTATAGACTAACTCAGTGATCTTTCGACCGCATGGTGAATCCCATAAACGCTGCTCACTATTTTGGCCACCGAGATGATCATAAAACTCTACAGCCTGGTCGTTACCAGCAATAACTTCGAGATACACACCATTGTCAGGGAAAAACTGTTCTATCCATTGCAACATTTCTGTCACCAAAGCTTTGCCAACCCCTTGGCCACGATGGTTTATATCCACATGCAATGCATCAATAATGGCACCCCGTTCAAAATCGTGGTTCCCAAAGGCACAGATGAAACCGCATAGTTTGCCTTTGTCTTCGGCAATTAACACATGTTGATTAAATGGCGGGTTAATAAGGCGGGTCTGCCAGATAAGAGCGCGATCATCAAAAACATCTCGATTAAGATAATCCTGCGCAAAAATTCCTCGGTAAAAATATTTCCAACTTTGGGCATGCAGTTCAGCAATCCGGCTGTAATCAGCATATTCCGCGACTTTTATTTCCATTGTCAGTCCTTCTTACTTCCTGTAAGGGTTAATTCCTAAATACATACTATTTATTAACAAAATAAAAGTAAATTATTATCTTTTAATAGTCGCATAGCCTTCACTTCGCTCACCATGACTCGATCGTATTGAATGAAAACAAATTTTTCGCCATAAAGCTTACTCGTTCACACTTTGATACAACACAGTTTTGACTTACATCTGTACGCTGATAATCTAGCGTACAAGTGTTCGCTTAAAGGATGCAAAATGAACGTTTCGAACAAGCCAAGGCTGATTTGGCTCAATATTCTCTTATTCTCTATTAGTTTTGTGTTAGCTGTTGTCATCACACCCTGGTACGGTTTGGTAGAAGGCTATCATTGGTATCATTGGCTATGGCTAGTTATTGCATTTTCGTTTTGCAATTTGTCGATAACGGCCGGATATCATCGCCTTTGGTCACATAAAACCTATCAAACTCACCCTGTTGTTCGCGTTATCTATGCACTAGGAGGGGCGTTCGCTCTGCAAAACAGCGCGTTGCACTGGAGCTCTGATCATCGTGTCCACCACAAGCATGTTGATAACAATGAACGAGACCCATACTCAGCCAAACGCGGCTTCTGGTTTTCTCACATTGGTTGGATGCTGCGTCATTACAACCAAGATTCTTACCACGACTATTCCAATTGCCGAGATCTACAGAAAGATTGGGTGGTACGCTGGCAACATAAGCACTATTTGACGCTTGCGATTATTACTAACGTTACGATTCCACTTGTCCTTGGCATCATCTATCAAGACATCATCGGCATGTTTTTGATCGTAGGAGCACTGCGCTTGGTGTTAAGCCACCACACCACCTTCTTTATTAACTCTTTAGCGCACATTTGGGGCAAACAACCATATACCGACAAAAACACGGCGCGTGACAATGGTATATTAGCCTTTTTTACCTTTGGTGAGGGTTACCATAATTATCATCATATTTTTGAAAATGACTATCGTAACGGTATTCATTGGTGGCACTACGACCCAACCAAATGGCTAATTAAAGGCTTATCAAGTGTTGGTTTGGCCGATAAGTTACGTATTACACCTAAACTTAAAATTGAGCAGGCAAAGGCCAAACAAGCGCTTCAGAGAGCGATGAAAAAGCTCGAACAACAGCCTAACAGTTCACATTTGATCGAAGCTTTGCAGCACGAGTTCGAACTACTGATGAACAAGCTGAACGACTACTACGCACTCAAAAAGCAATTGATGGACAAACAGCGTAATAACTTGGTTGAACGCTATGAGCACTCCCTGTTAAGAATTCGCTATCGCCAACTAAAAACTGAATTTAAGCTGCAAAAAAAGAGCTGGAAAACAACCTTAACACATTGCTAAGCCTTTACTACACAACAAAGACGGGAGCCTATCAGCTCCTGTTTTGCTCTCTACAACAGCGTTCGCACAGTATTAAAATTCAAAACCAGCACTGATTACTTATCCCATTGAAAGCATTTAATTCATTTCCTAACAACGTATTTACGTAATGACGAAATCAGGATTTCATGACCGCGATCTCTAGCAGTTTGCACTCGATGTTATTACCATGTAACAAAACAATTAATAACATTGATGAAAGCAGGAAGCCCATGAATACCCAAACATTAATTGCCCAGTTCGAGCAAATTGTTGGCAAACAGAACGTGTTAACTCAAGAGAGTAAAACCGAATACTACCGTTCTGGATTTCGTTCAGGGCAAGGCAAAGCTCTCGCCGTGTTATTCCCAAATTCACTGATTGAACAATGGCGTTTGTTGGAAGCCGCCGTAGCTGCAAACTGCATTATTATCATGCAGGCAGCCAAAACTGGGTTAACCGAAGGCTCCGCTCCAAGCGGTGATGACTATGACCGAGAAGTCGTAATCATCAATATCACTCGAATTAAAACCTTGCATGTGATTGATAGCGGCAAACAAATCATAAGCTTACCGGGAGTAAGTTTGCATCAACTCGGCAAAACATTGGCTGAGGTTAATCGCGCCCCTCATTCCGTCATTGGCTCCTCTTCCATTGGTGCCACTGTGGTTGGCGGTATTGCCAACAACTCCGGTGGCGCATTGGTAAAACGAGGCCCCGCATTTACTGAACAAGCTTTGTTTGGTCGCGTCACCAAAGAAGGAAAATTAGAATTGGTGAATCACCTTGGTGTCGATGGCTTAGGCGATACTCCTGAGGAAATTCTGACCAACATTGAAACTGGCAACTTCAAACCAGAGCAAATTCAACACAATGGTGCTATGGCCTCAGACCATGAATACGATCAACGAGTCCGAGATGTGGAAGCGGATACCCCATCTCGCTTTAACGCGGACGCTCGTCGCTTATTTGAAGCTAGCGGCTGTGCCGGCAAATTGGCGGTGTTCGCCGTACGAGTCGACACCTATCCTGTTCCTGAAAAAGAACAACTGTTCTACATTGGATGTAATGACCCCGCCAAGCTGACTATGCTGCGTCGCGACATGTTAAGCCAATTTGAAAATCTACCCGAGATGGGCGAATACATGCACAGGGATATCTTCAATTTGGCTGAGAAGTATGGCAAAGATGTGTTCCTTTCGATTCATCATTTAGGTACCGACAATCTGCCCAAATTCTTTGCCCTAAAAGCCAAAGTTGAAACGCTGCTCAAACGTATTCCGCTCGTCTCCAAAGATCTTCCGGACATTATGCTGTATTGGATAAGTAAACTCTTCCCGCAACATCTACCCGCAAGAATGCTCGAATTCCGTGATAAATATGAACACCATCTAATCCTAAAAATGAGCGATGGGGGCATAGAAGAAGCCAAACAATATCTTGAAAACGTGTGGTCGCAACAACAAGATTGTGAGTTCTTTGTGTGTAGCGCCGATGAGGGTAAAAAGGCGCTGCTGCATCGCTTTGCCGCTGCAGGTGCGGCTATTCGCTATGAAGCCATCCATTCAAACGATGTCGAAGAAATTCTCGCATTGGATGTCGCACTGCGTCGTAACGATATTGATTGGGTTGAACAGTTGCCCGAAGAAATCACCAAGGATATGGTCATGACGCTCTATTACGGGCACTTTATGTGTCATGTTTTCCATCAGGATTACATCTTTAAGAAAGGTGCTGACACGAAAAAGATCAAAGCATTAATGCTCAAACTATTAACCGAAAAAGGCGCTAAATATCCGGCTGAGCACAATGTTGGCCACCTGTACGAAGCAGAAAAACAGCTGCAAGAATTTTACCACGCACTCGACCCAACCAATACCTTTAACCCAGGCATCGGTAAGATGAGCAAATATAAGCGCAACTGCAGTTGCTGCGGTTAAAACAGAAAAGCCCAAGCACTATGGCTTGGGCTTTACGTTAGAGCATCAAGAGTTCAGCGTTATTTCATAATGCGAGCTTTAAACGCTTTACCTTTCATTTTGCCATTTTGCAGCTGTTTCAAAGCAATCTTCGCCACACTGTTTTCAACCGCCACATACGAAACCATCGCCATGATATTGATTTTGCCGATGCGCTTACCATCAATACCTGCTTCTTTGGTTAATGCACCAAGAATATCACCCGCACGTACTTTCATTTTCTTTCCGCCAAGAATTTGAATCGTGGTCATCTCTGCGTAGAACGGCTTAACCATTGGTTTTTCAGGCACTGCGACTGGGCTTACCTCAATGTCCATGTACTCTTCGATCAGTGCTACTCGGTAAGCATCTTTTTCACCAAAGAAGCTAAACGCATGACCTTTTGCGCCTGCACGGCCAGTACGACCAATACGGTGAACATGCACTTCTGGATCGCGTGACAATTCGAAGTTAAACACCGCATCTAGGTTTTCAACATCTAGGCCACGAGCGGCTACATCCGTTGCCACAAGGATAGATATGCTCTTGTTAGCGAACATGGTTAACGCTTGATCGCGCTCACGTTGCTCCATATCACCATGCAGTTCTACAACACTAAAGCCGCGATGGGTTAATTCGTCAGTCACGTTCATCACTTCTTTCTTAGTATTACAGAACACGACGGATGATTGTGGGCTGTGAGTCAGTAGTAATGCTTCCAACGCATCATCACGCTCTTGTGTCGTATCCAGCTTGTAGAATGACTGTTGAATAGTTGATGTTTGGTGCGTTGATTCTACTTTCACCATTAACGGTGCATTGGTAATGCGGCTGGCGATCGCTTCAATCTGTTTTGGGAACGTCGCACTAAATAGCAAAGTTTGGCGCTGCTTCGGTGCTTGTTCAATGACGGCATCAAGCGCTTCTTGGAAACCCATTTCAAGCATACGGTCGGCTTCATCCAAAACCAGCGTATTTAACTCATCAAGGTTGATACGTCCTTTACTTAGGTGATCTAGGATGCGGCCTGGCGTGCCGACTAGAATGTGAGCGCCATGCTCTAGTGAACCGATTTGTGGGCCCATTGGCATACCACCACATAGCGTCAACACTTTGATGTTGTGGATACCACGCGCTAGCGTACGGATCTCTTTCGCTACTTGATCTGCCAGTTCACGTGTCGGACATAGTACTAATGATTGCACACGAAAACGCTTAACGTTTAAGTTGCTCAGTAGTGCCAATGAAAACGTAGCTGTTTTACCTGAACCCGTTTTACCCTGACCAATGACGTCTTTACCTTCTAATAACGCAGGCAAGCTTTGTGCTTGAATTGGCGTCATTTGGGTGTAACCCATGCTATCTAGGGTGGTTAGTAGTTCATTTCTCAGTGGCAGGGTTTTGAATGAATCTGTCACAATCTCTTCTCGTCGAAACGCTATCTGCAGTTATTTTATCGTAGGCTATGGCCGTACTAAAATGCAGCGAGCTTAATATAGGTAAATAAAAAAACCGCCTCATACGAAGCGGTTTTCCGTAATCTGGTTAATAACCTTAAGGTTATCGTAAACCGTGCAGAAATTCTGCGCGCGTCGCTGGGTTAGATTTAAAAATACCCCCTAGCGCCGTCGTTGTTGTTTCACTGGTTGCATCCATCACACCACGCGATTTTACGCAGTAGTGAGTCGCATCGATCGTCACCGCAACATCTTCTGACTCAAGCAACGTTTGTAAGGCAACTAGAATCTGCTGAGTCAATCGTTCTTGTACTTGCGGGCGCTGAGCAAAAAAGCGCACGATGCGGTTAATCTTTGACAAGCCAATGATCTTGCCGCGCGGAATATACGCTACTGCCGCTTTCCCATCAATAGTCACAAGATGATGTTCACAAGTGCTGGTAAGAGTAATGTCTTTTACTCGCACCATTTCGCTCACATTCATTTTGTTTTCAATAACGGTGATTTTCGGGAAGTTTTGATAATCCAAACCAGAGAAGATTTCATCCACATACATCTTGGCGATGCGATGCGGCGTCTCTTCGAGACTGTCATCGGTAAGGTCAAGATCAAGTAGAGTCAAGATTTCTCTCATATGATATTGAATCTTTTCCTTTTTTTCTTCACGACTGAACTCACTCGGCACCATAGGTGTTTCGAGTCCACGGGTTTCAAGCGCATCTTTTACTAACTTCGCTGATTCGCTAAGACCTGACATTCCACTTCCTCATATTACTCCTCGCGGATTGCTGACAAGGATACTCGTATTTTTAATCAATTACATCCACATTTTCTTTACCGGAATCACTCTGCCCTTTTACACGCAAGCTGTTGATACCAATCGGCGTAAAATTAAGCAATTAACCTTCATTCAACACGGGTATCAGTACGTAATTATTGTGCTAAGTAAAAATGTGGTAAAGTTGGCGCAAATTAGAAAGACAATAGGAAATTCTCATGGCTTGCTGTGACGCTCCGGGCTTAATGCCTATCGAAGAAGCGATGGAAAAAATGCTATCTCGCATCAAACCGATTCAATCGACTCTGCAGTTACCACTGGCTGAGGCATTGGGCTATGTTTTAGCCGAAGATATTCTGTCTCCTATCTTTGTGCCGCCATTTGATAACTCAGCGATGGACGGCTATGCAATCCGTATTGCTGATCTGCAAAGCACGAAAACGCTTCCTGTTGCTGGTAAATCCTTTGCTGGCCAACCGTTTACAGATCAATGGCCGCAAGGCACTTGCGTGCGCATTATGACTGGCGCAAAGATCCCGCAAGGCTGTGACGCTGTCATCATGCAAGAAAACACCCAAGTCACTGACAGCGGTGTATTATTCCAGCAAGAGACCATCAAACCACAAGAAAATATTCGCCCTACTGGTGATGATATTAAGCAAGGCGATATTGTATTACCCAAAGGCGCTCGCCTATCACCACGTGATATTCCAATGATTGCTTCTCTTGGCGTTAGCCATGTTAATGTGGTGCGTAAACCTAAAGTTGCATTTTTCTCCACCGGTGACGAGCTGAAACCACTAGGTCAAGCGCTAGAAGAAGGTCAAATATACGACAGCAACCGCTACGGTATTAAACCTCTAATTGAGAATTTTGGTTGTGAGCCGATCGATCTTGGAATCATTCCTGATTGCCCTGAAACACTAAAACAAACTTTCGAAAAAGCGCAATCACTGGCAGATGTGGTTGTCACTTCGGGTGGTGTCAGTGTCGGTGAAGCAGACTACACCAAGGATATCTTAGAGCAGCTTGGTGAAATCGGCTTTTGGAAGCTAGCGATTAAACCAGGTAAACCTTTCGCATTTGGTGAATTAGAAAATGCGTGGTTCTGCGGTCTACCAGGTAACCCTGTTTCGGCGGTTCTTACCATGTATGTATTGGTTCAACCAATGCTTGCAAAACTGGCAGGTCACACCGAATGGACAGCACCTGAGTCAATCCCTGCTATTACTAAAGCGGGTTTTAAAAAAGCACCAGGTCGCACGGACTACCAACGTGGCATCTACTCAATTGAGAATGGTCAATTTGTGGTAGAAAGTACCGGCAACCAAAGCTCCGGCGCTTTCCGCTCTATGAGTTTAGCCAACTGTTTCGTGGTACTAGAGCGTGAACGCGGACGCGTTGAGGCGGGCGAAACGGTACAAATCCAGCTGTTTAACTCAACGTTATACTAGGAGCTCAGGTGGAGATTTTATCTGACCAAGAAATGCTGCGTTACAATCGTCAAATTGTACTTAAACAATTCGATTTTGAAGGACAAGAAGCATTAAAACAGGCATCCATCTTAATTCTTGGCGCTGGCGGTCTCGGCTGTGCATCGAGTCAATACCTTGCCACCGCTGGTATTGGTAAATTGATGCTGATTGATGATGACGTGGTTGAATTGTCTAACCTGCAGCGACAAGTACTGCATCACGACGCCGACATCGGCAAAAAGAAAGTTGAGTCAGCCGCGGAGTCACTTAAACAACTTAACCCATTTATCGAAGTTGCGACTATCGATAAGCGCCTAAACAATGATGAATTGCGCACACTGATTACGCAGCACACATTAGTACTGGACGCCTCAGACAATGTCGAAACGCGTAATCAGCTTAACCTTCTCTGCTTTGAGACCAAAACTCCGTTAGTGTCTGGCGCGGCCATTCGTATGGAAGGTCAAATCAGTGTTTTTACCTACCAAGACGAAAACGCACCATGCTATCAGTGTCTCAGCAGTTTGTTTGGTGGCGGTGCATTAAGCTGCGTTGAGGCTGGTGTTATGGCACCGGTGGTCGGCATTATTGGTGCAATGCAAGCGATGGAAGCCATCAAAGTTATTGCCAATTATGGCACGCCGAAACAAGGTAAAGTATTAATCCTTGATGCGATGACAATGACATGGCGCGATATGGGGTTAATGAAAATGCCTACCTGCCCTGTGTGTAGCACAAATTGATTCAACCATGATATTTGGTTTATAGGCGACATAATGTCGCCTTTATTTTTGCCACACACTACTCAGTTAGTTGGGATATATTGCCGCAACACAAATCATCTTGTAGATTATTGACTTAGCTTAGACGAACTCAAGGGAATACTATGTCACCGCTCATTTCCGCTCAGCAATTAGTTAAAATGCAAGCCGACCCGAACACGTTGATTCTCGATGCAAGTATCGATTTTCAAATTCCCGCAGAGCCGGAAAAAGATAAAATTAATAAGATCCCAGGTTCGCTGCGATTTGATTACGACCATGACTTTTGCGATCTCGAGTCACCTCTACCGCATATGATGCCAAGTGAGGCCCGTTTTAACCAACTTGCTCAACAACTTGGCATCAACAACCAATCGATAATCGTTGTGTACGATAATAGCGGTACGTTTGCTTCACCAAGAGCTTGGTGGATGTTCAAAGCAATGGGCCATACACAAGTGTATATCCTTGATGGTGGCCTCACAGCATGGAAAGCTCAGCAGTTACCAACCACTACTGATTATGCCGAACCTGCTAGTAAAGGTAACTTCACTGGCCAACTCAATAACCAATACTTTTTGAGTGCAGAGCAAGTACTCAATGAAATTCCCAATACCGATAGCCTGACCGTTGATGCGCGCTCACTACCAAGATTTAACGCTGAAGTTGCCGAACCTCGGGAAGGTGTCCGCAGCGGCCACATTCCTAATTCAGTCTGTTTGCCCTTTGCGCAGTTAATGGATGGCTCCTTTATTAAGCCGATAGAAGAACTCCAACCCATTTTGGCTCCGGTACTCAATACACATCGCACGTATATTTTCAGTTGTGGGTCTGGTGTTACCGCTGCGATCGTTTTACTTGCCGCTACGCTGTGTGGTTATCAAAACCTCGCTATTTATGACGGTTCATGGACCGAATGGGGCGCGAATCACGATTTACCTATCGAGTAAACACCAAACTAAGAACCCCGCAAAATTGCGGGGTTCTTGGTTATGAAGTTACTGAAGGCTAGCGCAATGAGCTACATATTCTTACGCATCACTTCGACTAACTCACCGCTTGGATCTCCAGAGAGTTCCCAAGTAAAGATGCCACCAAGTTTCTTACTATTCGCCCAATCTGCTTTCGCTTTGATTGAACGAGCGTCTTCAAATGAGATAAAGACTTTCTTGTTCGGATTCCACAAATATGGCGCTTGAGCTTCGTCATCATACTTGTATTGATAACCCTGCTTCTCACCATAGTTCTTCACGATATCCCAAAACATAAAGTAGCCATTCTCACCTGTACCAAACTGAGCACCGCTCTCTGATTGCAGATCACCTTTTGGTAGTTCTCCCGCGTAATCTTTCGTACCCTGCCAACCACGCCCATAGAAAGCCGCACCAATCACTAACTTTTCTGGCGGTATCCCTTGCTCTATCATTTGATTGATAAAGGCATCAGACCCCATACCCCACCAACTTCTTTCCGTAGCATGAAGGTTCGTGGTGTGTCCAGTTTGAGCACCCCAACCACCTAAATAGTCATAAGTCATGGCAAACATATTGGTGAGATATTGGCTTGCACTCTTCCAATCAATTTGCGCAGATCTCGCACCAACGCCGACCGCGGTTGAAAGCTCATATTCTCTGCCAGTCTTTGCTTCTAATTTATCCAAATCACTGCGCATGACTTTAACCAAGTAACTGAATGCTGCACGCTCATCCAGCATTTCTTCATCCGTCAATTTGGTATCCGGATTCCAAGGTGACGTCGTTAAGCCACCACCACCAGGATACTCCCAGTCCAAATCGATACCATCAAAGAAGTCATATTCCTCAATAAGTGCAGCGGCGGTTTTTGAAAAATGTTTCATTGCGCTTGGATCTTTGGCCATAGCATGGAATGGTTCAGACATTGTCCAACCACCAAATGAAGGAAGAATCTTAATATGCGGGTGATCAGCTTTTAGTTGAGCCAGTTGAGCAAAATGACCTTTATACGGAACGTCAACTTTCACTGGTCCAAAATCCATTTCAAGGCCGGATTTATAGTCAACCACAATGGCAGTATATGGATCCTGCCCTTCACATTGTGTAGCAACAAGCTCTTGTATTTCTGCGGATGCACCAGTATGAGGGCCACACATACTTAAGAAGGCGTAGATGATATGGGTCAAATTTTCCGCTGGAATATCTTTAACCACGTAAGGGTTTTGTGGATTGTCATACTGCCAATCAGCAAAATAACCCGCCACAACTTTATCACTCGCATTAGCAGCAAACGAAAGTGAACTCGCGATAGCTGCGACTATCAGGGATTTATTCATCGTTATTCTCCATGGGTTAAACTGATTATTTTTTAACCCATGAAGTACAATTTTGACCCAAAAAGTAAATCGAGATGCGATCGACAAATAACTTCCGTAACGCGATTACAAAAATTGCAGAAAATTTTTAGCTAAAGAATATATTCAGTCGCTGCGTATATTATGAATTCGTTTGGCCGTTACCTATCTGCTCATCAAGGTTTAGAACCGTCAAAGCATTACTTACGCTGGTGGCAATCACATCTATCGCCCCTGTACGTAACGCACCCAATAGTGCTAGAGGCTTACTGTTTTCCGCTGCAATAGCGATGACTTGTGATATTGACTTGAACTCATCAATGCCTAAGCCAATAACACGGTCACTCATTACCGTTTTGGCAGCAACACCATGAATATCAAAGAAGTCATAACCGGCAAAATCGCCCACCACACCCTGCAACATTCTAGATTGAACCACTTCATCAGCGGTAAACCAACCGAGATCAACCATGTAACTATTTTCGCTCATATCGCCAATACCAACGAGAGCGACATCAGCTTTACGCGCCAAGTCGAGAGTCTGTTTCACCGTTGCGTTTTGCATAAATGCAAGCTTCTGTTCTCTGTTTTCTGCGTAGGCAGGTGCATACAGTGTCTCTGAGGTGCCACCATAACTTTTCGCAAACTGACGACAGATGTGGTCAGCATTGAACATACCACCGCGCGGGTGGATACCACCGATGCCACATACAAACTTAACGTCCTTTTGCGGAATAACACCGACATGATGCGCGACAGCGGATACGTTCCGCCCCTGACCAATGGTCACAACCGTGCCATTTTGCAGTGTGCTAGCAAGGTAGCGTGAAACCAAACCTGCCACTTGTAATCGTTGCAACTCTTCGCTTGGTTGATCTAAAGCAACAAGCGCCCTTTTGACACCAAAACGCTCAATCAAGCGTTGTTCGATCTTGGCGCTGAATACTGGATGATACTTCACCGTAATTTCGACGATTCCTTCATCACGCGCTTGCTTCAGCATTCGTCCAACTTTTGCCCGTGAAATCGAAAACTTCTTGGATATTTCCTCTTGAGTTGCACCATCTTGATAATAGGCAACGGAAACTTCTGTGAGCAGATCAGTACTATCAAATGTTGGTTCTTGGTTGTTACTTGCCATAGATTTTAAATACTCATAGTCCTAAAAAGTTACAGCGTCACTAGATTCAATCGGAGTGAGAGAGAGTCTATCTCAATTAAGCACACCGTAACGACAATATGATTTTACGATAAATTGAGCATCCGCTCATTGACTTAGCATATGTCACCCGCACTTCATTTCGCAACATATGCTCACCTGTGTTACATTTTCTCATTTTGTTTTTTTGATGCTTGCAACACATAGCCAGCAATTACAGTCACTAAGCAAACGTTTCATCGTCATACTTTTGTTTTTCACCTAAATAAATGGTGATTTAGATCACTCTAACAAGAAAGATCCAATTGACTTTGGCCTTAGTTAGGATAAATATGGCTACATCATTTACTCAGCTAGAGATCAAATGCTCATGTCATTTGTTCATTAGCCAAAAAATTTCCAATTAGTGAGTAGAAGCGAACTATTTTTAGCTATGAACTATTCATTAATGCGCTTACAAATGTTGGAGAACATCTGGTTCTTCAACTACGAAATAGGATGATCAATTATGAGCAATAAATTAGAGCAACTTCGTAAGCTAACAACTGTCGTAGCAGATACTGGTGAAATTGATGCAATCAAAAAATACCAACCAGAAGATGCAACTACTAACCCTTCTCTAATTCTTAAAGCGGCTCAAATTGAAGAGTACGCACCGCTGATTGATCAAGCGATTGAATACGCAAAATCGCAAAGCAGCGACAAAGCTCAGCAAGTACAAGACGCATGTGACATGCTTGCGGTAAACATCGGTAAAGAAATTCTTACCACTATCCCAGGTCGTATTTCTACTGAAGTTGACGCTCGCCTTTCATACAACATGGAAGCATCAGTAGCGAAAGCTCGCCAACTTATCAAGATGTACAACGATGCTGGCATCTCTAACGACCGCATCCTAATCAAACTTGCTTCAACTTGGGAAGGTATCCGAGCTGCTGAAATTCTAGAGAAAGAAGGCATCAACTGTAACCTAACGCTGCTATTCTCATTTGCTCAAGCTCGTGCTTGTGCTGAAGCGGGCGTATTCCTAATCTCACCATTCGTTGGTCGAATCATGGACTGGTACAAAGCGAAAGAAGGTCGTGATTTTGAAGCTCAAGAAGATCCAGGTGTACTATCTGTAACTAGCATTTACAACTACTACAAAGAATACGGCTACAACACTGTCGTGATGGGTGCAAGCTTCCGCAACATCGGCGAAATCCTAGAGCTTGCTGGCTGTGACCGTCTAACTATCGCACCAGCTCTATTGGCTGAACTTGAAGCTGCAGAAGGCGAAGTGGTTGAAAAACTTATCGATTCTAAAGGCGCTAAAGCACGTCCTGCAGCAATGACACATGCTGAGTTCCTATGGGAGCACAACCAAGATGCAATGGCAGTTGAAAAACTAGCTGAAGGCATTCGCAACTTTGCTGTAGACCAAGGCAAACTTGAAGAAATGATCGCAGCAAAACTGTAATCCAAAACTATTTAAAGAGGGAACGAGAACGTTCCCTCTTCTACATCTATTTATCCTTGTCTCGTGAGACAGAAACAATATTCGGAAATAATTATGGATCGTAAAATTCTAGCTAATGCAATCCGTGCTCTAAGCATGGATGGAGTTCAACAAGCTAACTCAGGTCACCCTGGGGCTCCTATGGGTATGGCTGATATCGCTGAAGTACTTTGGCGTTCACATCTAAACCACAACCCAGCTAACCCTGAATGGGCTGATCGCGACCGTTTCGTGCTATCAAACGGCCACGGCTCAATGCTGATTTACTCTCTATTGCACCTAACTGGCTATGAGCTATCGATTGACGATCTGAAAAATTTCCGTCAACTGCATTCTAAAACACCAGGTCACCCAGAGTATGGCTATGCTCCTGGTATCGAAACCACCACTGGTCCACTAGGCCAAGGCATCACTAACGCTGTTGGTATGGCGATGGCAGAGAAGGCACTGGCTGCGCAGTTTAACAAAGAAGGTCATGACATCGTTGACCACCACACATACGTGTTTATGGGCGATGGCTGTCTAATGGAAGGTATCTCACACGAGGCATGCTCTCTAGCTGGTACATTAGGCCTTGGTAAACTAATCGCATTCTGGGATGACAACGGTATCTCTATCGATGGTCACGTAGAAGGTTGGTTCTCTGACGATACACCGAAGCGTTTTGAAGCCTACGGCTGGCACGTAATCCCAGCAGTAGACGGTCACGACTCTGCAGCTATCAATGCGGCAATTATCGCTGCGAAAGCAGACCCACGTCCGACTCTAATTTGTACTAAAACCATCATCGGTTTTGGTTCACCAAACAAATCAGGCTCACATGACTGTCACGGTGCGCCACTAGGTGCGGAAGAAATTGCAGCGACTCGCAAGCAACTTGGTTGGGAATACGGTCCTTTTGAAATTCCAGCAGACGTATACTCTGAGTGGGATGCTAAAGCGGCAGGCGCAGACAAAGAAGCAGCGTGGAACACAAAATTTGACGCATACGCAGCAGCGTACCCAGCAGAAGCGGCAGAGTTTAAACGCCGTGTAAACGGTGAACTCCCTGCTGAGTGGGAAGCGAAAGCAAGCCAAATCATTGCAGACCTTCAAGCAAACCCAGCGAACATTGCATCACGTAAAGCATCACAAAATGCACTAGAAGCGTTTGGTGCCATGCTACCTGAATTTATGGGTGGCTCTGCGGACCTAGCACCTTCAAACCTAACCATGTGGTCGGGTTCTAAATCGCTAGAAGCAAACGACTTCTCTGGTAACTACATTCACTACGGCGTACGTGAATTTGGTATGACGGCAATCATGAACGGTATCGCACTGCACGGTGGTTTCGTTCCTTACGGCGCAACCTTCCTAATGTTTATGGAATACGCTCGTAATGCAATGCGCATGGCGGCTCTGATGAAAATTCAGAACATCCAGGTTTACACCCACGACTCTATCGGTCTTGGTGAAGATGGCCCAACTCACCAACCGGTTGAGCAAATCGCATCTCTGCGTCTAACACCAAACATGAGCACATGGCGTCCATGTGACCAAGTTGAATCAGCAGTAGCATGGAAACTGGCGATTGAGCGTAAAGATGGCCCATCAGCGCTGATCTTCTCGCGTCAAAACCTAGCACAACAACCACGCTCTACAGAGCAAGTGGCTGACATCGCTAAAGGTGCTTACATTCTTAAAGATTGTGCTGGCAAGCCAGAGCTTATTCTTATCGCGACTGGTTCTGAAGTTGAACTAGCAGTGAAAGCAGCTGAAGAGCTTGCAGCAGCAGGTAAAGCGGTACGTGTGGTATCAATGCCATCAACCGATGCCTTTGATAAGCAAGATGCAGCTTACCGTGAATCAGTCCTGCCATCAGATGTGACAGCACGCATCGCAATTGAAGCGGGCATTGCAGACTCTGGTACAAATACGTAGGTTTCGATGGTCGCATCATCGGTATGACAACCTTTGGTGAGTCAGCGCCCGCAGAGCAACTGTTTGAAATGTTTGGCTTCACGGTTGAAAACGTGGTAGGCACAGCAAACGAATTGCTAGCGTAATTACGTACACACAGCAAGTTACCTCTAGCAAACACCCGCCAAAAGGCGGGTGTTTGCTATCATTTGCCATTTATTCGTTGGTATAGCGAGTCTTTTAGTACCGCTCTTGTGTGCTTAAGCTTTGCCATCTCAGCATCGTCGATTGGCGAGCCTCGTAACTCCAACACCCGAATTTCCTTATCTAAACTATTGTAATCTTTAGCATCATTAGCAAATGCCATATCGCTTTGCGTTAGTTTATGAATTATTTCTTCATGTTCCGGAAACTCATGCAATAGCGAATGATTCTCTCCTAACATAATGACTCCTTGCGTCCAACTCTTCACTCCACCTTCTTCTGCCAACGAAGGCATTGTTTAGAGTGTAGTTTGGAAGTGACCAGATCGCTCCCTGAACATCGCGTGGTTTTATGTAATTTCACCGGGTGATCACAAATGTTATTTTCCAAATCAACGTTGCATACTCACACTACTTTGAAAGTAAAAAAGAAATAACTTTATTTTCACCGCCAATAAAGACAGCTTTCAGTAAACGTCTCGCAACAACAATTCGTAAAAATGCTAGTAAGATCACTTTGTTACACTGGTCTTAACACTATCAACTTCTACACTTTGCATATTAGATGAAAAAATTTGGATAATTCTAGTCATGAGCAAATTGCATTCTTGGCAAGACCTCTCAATCAAATACAAGTTATATGGCTTAGCGCTTCTCCCCGTTTTAATGCTTATTTATCTTGCATTTATGCAAATATCAACACTTAACAAGAGCACTGAAGCGCTTGTCAAAGCAACCAATACCACGTCATTACTTCGCGGCATCTCCAGTGTGTATTCCCCAAATGTAGGTTCAATGTCGACGGCATCGCTCAATCAGTTAATTCCCCAGGTATTTGGTGAGAAGCAAGTCGAAGATATTCGAGATGCTGTACAAAACCTGATCTCTACTCACCAAGAACTCACTCACAACAACGATATCGAAGAGTTGCTCGACAACTACGAATGGCAAGCTTCACTCTATCAAGAAGTACTGCTTGGCTTGGAGAAAATAGAGTTTCCCAACGTCCCTGTTGATGTACAAAGCAATATCAATGCGTTGATTCAGCTCGAATGGATGATGTTTTGGGCCACAGAGGAAACACTATTAAGTAAGGTATTAGTCGAAACCTACGAGTTGACTGGCGACTATGATCAAGAAATCTCCGACCAACTAAAAACACTTGCCGAGCGACAGCAGTTATTTGTAGAACGTTTTGTCAATCTCAATGCCGATGACGCGCAAGTTCAATTGATGATCCAAGCATTTAGTAACCCTGCGTTTATTCAAAGCCAAGACTTTAAATTCAATCTCCGTTCGATTGAATCGATACAAACGCTCACCCAAACTGAAATCCAAATGGGTGTGAGTGCAATGAGCGCTCGCCTCGCCCTACTCAATGATGTAGGGACAACCATCGAGTTCCAAATTGAGCAGCGAATTTCAGAATCGATCGAACAAGCACAATTTGAGCGAAACGCCTATGTAACATCCGTGGCGTTACTTACTCTGCTCGTCGTATACGTTGCATTCAAACTGACACACCAGATTACCTTCAATCTAAAGCTCGTACTGGATTACATCAAATCCGACGACAACCAAAACCTCAGTTCCCTGACACAAAATATACGCAGTAAGGATGAGTTAGGTAGCTTTGCTCAAGAAGTTGAACGGATAACCATTGAGCGTAAATCCGCTAACGAGCGCCTAACACAAGCGAAAGAAGATGCAGAGAATGCCAAAGATGCTGCAATTCGAGCTAACCGAGCTAAAAGTAGCTTTCTCGCCAACATGTCACATGAGATCCGTACACCGTTAAACGGTGTCATTGGGATTTCCGAAGTGCTTTCAGAAACCGAACTGACCGCTTCACAAAGAGACTATGTTGATACGATAGAAACTTCATCCCAACTGCTACTAAGCCTTATCAATGACATTCTCGATTTCTCGAAAATCGAATCTGGGATGTTATTAATTAATATGCAATCCACCTCGATCCGTGAAGTGATTTACGATGTTGCTTCTATCATTGCACCAAAAGTCCGAGAAAAGCATCTCGAACTAGACGTATTTATCAGCAGCGACACCCCATACAAAGTCGACGTTGATGACCACCGACTAAGACAGACTTTGATGAACTTTATGTCTAACGCAGTAAAGTTCACCAATAGCGGCAAAGTTTCCATCAGCGTCATCGCAAAAAATCAATCTCAAGGCAAAGTCGACTTAGAGTTTTCTGTCGCAGACAGCGGAATTGGTATCGATGAGGCCAAACAACAACAAATCTTTAAACCTTTTGCCCAAGAAGATGAATCTACCACACGTAAGTTTGGCGGTACTGGCCTTGGTTTAGCAATTAGTAGCCAATTGGTCGATTTAATGGGGGGTAAAATCGAGCTTGAATCCAAGAAAAATCAAGGAAGTCGCTTCTATTTCACTCTACAACTCGATATCTCTGAGCAAAGCTATAGCGGAAAACGAGTCAGCTGTAATCCTGTTTATCTGATCGCTAATGATGATCAACAACGAAAATTCATCGCACAAGAACTGGAATTTTTTGGTTTAAACCACTTTGCGCAGTTTACGTCGATTGAGCAATCTCAAGCCCAAAGCGAGCAAACACCTGAACTGGTCATCTTTGTCGAAAATGTTTGCCAAACACCAAGCGAGTACGAAAGCCAATTAGCAAACTTCCCTGACGCAGCACGATTGTGCGTAATAAGGCCATTTCTCAACCAACCATACGAGTTTTCCAATCGCATCCAATCAGTGGTCACTCAACCATTACTAGGTCAGCGATTGCTAAAAGCACTGCTCGATAAACAGCCGACAAGCTTGACTCAGCAAACCGAAATTCAGCACGACATCCCTGATGCACAAAAACGAATCCTATTAGTGGATGATAATAGCGTAAACCGTAAAATTGCCGGTATCCATCTCACTGGCTCAGGTATCGATTTCGAAGTCGCTCACGATGGTGCGGAAGCCGTGCAAATGTATACGGCCTATCCTAACCGCTATTCAGTCATATTGATGGATTGCATGATGCCAGTGTTAGATGGGTTTGATGCAACCAAAAAGATTCGTGATTTTGAGCGCCTGACTTCAAATAAAATCCCAATCATTGCCCTGACAGCCAGTGTGCTTGATGAAGATATTAAGCAATGTTTTGACGCAGGAATGGATGATTACTTAGCGAAGCCGTTTAAAGCCGATGAGTTGCTTGAAAAACTGGCTCACCATGCTGAGTTCAAACATGAAAATAAAGCAGCACCGATAGCATCCTCTATTATTCGCTCGGTCAAAAATGAACAAGTAAAACCGACGCCAAACTTGGGCAAAGTGCTATTGGTTGAAGATAACCCAGTCAACCAAAAAGTAGCAGCATTGATTTTGGAAAAATCAGGCTACAGCTATGATGTTGCCGAAAACGGCCAGATTGCAGTCGATCTGTACCGTAAAAATCGCGATTACCATGTGGTTTTAATGGACTGCATGATGCCAGTAAAGACGGGTTTGAAGCAACACGAGAAATTCGTCGGGTTGAACAAAAGATGGGGCTAGCAAAAATACCTATTATTGCTCTAACAGCGAGTGTCATTGACGATGATATTCAACGCTGTTTTGATTCCGGGATGGATGCCTATGTCGCCAAACCGGTTCGTAAAAAAATACTCATCGATAAAATCGAAAGTATCGTTTAAATGCAGGACGAAGCCGAATGAAAGATTTTACACAAGATCACACACATCGCTCAGTCCATAATAAAGCGATGTTGCTGTTCCTTTGCTTATCCACCTTCTGGATGTCGCTGCCCAGCTATGCTTTGGCGGCTGAGCAATACGCCATATTTACCTTAAATACCTCGTTTGACGAGATGTCAGAATTCAAAGCGCGCAAGTTGTATCGGGGCAAAACCAAATCCATCGATGGTAAGCGTTTCGAACTTGCAGATTGGCCCGCCAATAGCCAAGAACGAGATGAATTTTATCGTTACCTGCTTGGAAAAAGCAGCGCGCAAATGAATGCTCACTGGGCAGCTTTGTCGTTCTCAGGCAAAGCGCGTCCACCAAAAGAGATCTCGAATTCAGAAATACAAAGTTTGATTGAATGGATGCAAGAAAAGCCTAATCGTATCGGCTATGCGCCTGTTGAAGCACTTCCAACAAATGCCAACATTCTGTTTGTTGTCAGCGAGGAAAACTAATATGACGTACCGTATTCCCTTATTGTTAGGTTGTGCATTGGTTGCGCCAGCTTATGCCAACATAGAGCTCTCTGACAATATTTCACTCAGTGGTTTCGGCTCGACTTCCTGGGCCAAAAGTGACAACGACACACCACTATTACTGCATCGAGATATCGAAGATACCAGTTGTTTTGATTGCGACACCATATTTGGTTTGCAACTTGATATGTACCATGAAGGCTTTCACGCATCAGCACAAGTGGTTAAAAGACCACAAGATAATTGGAATGACCCTGAATTAGAATGGGCGTATCTGGCATACAGTCATGAAAATTGGCAAGTGCATGTCGGACGTCTACGAAACCCACTTTTCCTTTATTCTGAATACTATTATGTTGGTCAAGCCTATACCCCTGTTCGTCCCCCGAGCGAGGTCTACAACAGTATTCTTGGCATTACTTATTTCGAAGGCGGTAGTTTCACCTGGACGCAAGAATTTGGCGAACAATACACCTTAGACATCACGCCTTTTTGGTCTTAAGGATGACAGAAAGATTCAATACAACGATATGACGACTGTTGAAGTCAAAACGCATGAAATGTTTGGCATGAACTTGTCATTAAGTGCTGACAACTATCGTTGGAATTTTGCCTATCTAAAATCTAAGTACGATAACATCATTAGGATTAGCGACTTGCCTGATCCCATAGTAGTAGATAAAAACAGTACCATCGAACTGTTTTCGTTAGGGGCAGAGTATGACTTTGATAATATCACCCTAACCGCAGAAGCCCAAAAAAATGACCGATTGTGGTCTTGGTATGCAATGGCTGCTCACCGATTTGGTCATTGGACTCCCTACATTTCTTATGCACAGCAATATAACGCAAACGACGACTTAGACGGCGATAGTCTTTTACTCGGTACTCGTTATGATATTTCTTATAACGTTTCAATCAACGCAGAATGGCAATATGTCTCAACAGAGAAAGGTGGTGAAGGACTGTTTGTTACTCTGCCACAAGATGAGCATGCCAATCTGTATACCGTAATGCTTAACTTTGTGTTTTAGTAACCTAAGAATCAGAACTGGTTTGCTCAGAATGACACCAGAGCATATTACCACTCCCGATAAAAACAAAGCCCCAGACAATGCTGGGGCTTAATATTAAAGAATAATACCTACCGACTTTTCTTTTTCTGGTGCCGGTTTTGGCTTAGGTTTGCTTACCGTAGACGGTTTCACCGCCGGACGATACTCAGACTTACGCGCGATACTATTCGTCTTAATCGACGCTTTGTTCCCTTTCACCACTTCCAAATATGCCAATTTAGGCAGTACTTTTGCCACTTTAACCGTTGCGACATATGTCTCGTCACGGCCTAAGCTTTCTTTGGTGATAGGATCGATGAACTTCTCTCCCAGAGTAAATACATCAAAATATTCACCTTGGTTTACTGTATCACCCCCTGAGTTTAGAACGATGGAACCATTCTCACCCACCAGCACCACTAACGGATAAATATTATCTTTTAGTTGATTAAAGACTTTGTCCGCTGCGAGGTCGATAAGTAGCGACAAGTTGTTACGACTTGAGGTAGTCGGAATCGTTGCAGACCATTTGATTTGATTATGCATCACGTCAATGATCTTGAACTCAATCAATACTTTAGAGCTGTAGTAAGTTTTAACATCTTTGATGTATTCACCGGTTAGCTCAACGGTACGTGAGTTATCGACAACACGCTTATGCGTCGCGGCTTCGACTACTTTACCTGTGACTAGGTATTGCAATGCAGGATCAGACTTATCATTCAAGACTTTAAACTTACGGTCTTGAACAAGCAGATCTTTCACCTTGTTAGTCATTGTCTTGCTATGAGGGCCCGTGAAATCACCCATTGCAATCGTACGACGGTTGGCATTGAGATCTTTCACTTTATCTCTAGGATCAACTTCGACTTGAACTTCCAAGCGAACGTTACAGAAATCGTTTAAGCATTTTTCGCTTAAAATTCGATACTTCACATTGCCTTTGGTCGTCATTTCAGTACCTTCAACAAGAGCAGATTTAACATCACTCTTTTCGTTGTCAGAACTGTAGGTCGTTGTTGAAATACGGCCACTATCGATAGACACGCCCGACACTTGCTCTACAGCACGGCGTAAGCCAACATCGATCGCTTGATCAAGTGTTTCACCCTGCCCTGATGTAACTACAGTCTCGTAGCTTTTCGCATAAGCCACTGATGACACAGCACAGAGTGTTGCTGCAAGTAACCAATTCGTTCTCATTAGAAATCCGCCGCATCAAACATGTCTTCAGACTCTGCAGAGTTGACGGAATCGCTTTGCTCTTCCATTTCCATGTCTAATTGAGATTCACTCTTGCCACTAGCAAGGTTAATCGCATGAGTCACTTTGGTTGGGTGCCATACTAAAACAGTACCCACCATCTCATGACCAGAGACTGGATGTTGACGACGCCATTCGAATTCAGGGCTGACACCCGTCATGTTGCGAAGAGAAGCACTCATTGAAGTGCGACTTTCAATCTGCTCAATTAGGTTTTCAGTCAAACCTGCCGATGTATGGCGAATTGAATCTGCAATTTTCTCAAATTTTTCGCTTTCACTCACTTGAGTTTCACTTGAAGTAGTCTCTTTAAAATCACCACTTAAGTTGTACGTTCTTGCTAGGTTAGCCCATGCATTGTTAGTTGCAAATTTCTTCGCTACGTCACGCTCAATACGTTTCTTAGCCGAAGAGTTCGAGTAAGTTACACCTGCTTGACCATAAGCGATAATCATCGGGTAACCATCTGCATCGTAAACGATTTGCGTGCCCGTTTTCAGGTATAGCGAATCTTCTTGAGCAGCAAGGTAGTCGTAGATGTTGCCAAAGTTTTTATTTGCTTTCGCTGGTGCCGCATTGATTTGACCATTCGACTCAATCATCGCACGTACTTGATCACGCTTGTTCGCAGATAAAACCAGTACTGCACCGATAGTACCTTGGCCAGAATCACGAACCTCTTCGAATACTTTCACAACCATCATGCCCGCTAGGTCGCCATACGCTGAACGTTCAGTTTGCTCAACCACAGACTTTTTGTATAGGTCGCGTTTAATTGCAGGTGGAGCTGCCTTGTACTGCTCTGGGTCAATCCCCATTTCTTCTAGCTCAGAGTCAAGTTTTGCATCTAGAACTGCAACAACTTTATCGATAAAGCTAACCAGCTTGTCGTCATTGCGGAAGTCATCCATCGTTGGTGCAGGAAGACCGTTTACTTTTGACATTGACGAGATAGTACTTGTGTCTACATCCGTGTTTAGCGTTTCTAGGTATTGCTTACGCGCGTTAAAGATGGCTTCTTCTAGCGCTCGTTCACGCTTTTTCGACCAGTTCGGGTCGTTAACATCAATTTCTAAATCCGCAGTGCCATAAAATACAAACGTTTTATGCTGCTTACCTTGCTTCTCTAAGCTTGATTTAACATGTCTTACGTACTTTTTCAGTTTACGTTCTACTTCGTCCAATGTATCGACATCAGGCTTGGCTTTCGTTACGTCTTGATCACTTTGTTGACCAAGAACTTCTTGTGGTACTTCAGGCTCTTGTGGCAATGCCGTTGGAGACTCAGATGCAATGACATTAAACGCAAAACCAGAAACGGCCATTGCTAGAAGTAATTTATTCAATTTCATTTTTAATCCTCAAACAACAAATGGGCAGATAGACTGCCCATTGCTAATTACCAGCTTACTGTGTCGCCATCGCTTACTTTGCCAACCACACGTTCGCCTTCCCAGTACGCCAAACCATTTTCGATATTGGTTAGAGACATTTGGAAGTAGTATTCAATACGCGTGTCACCGTTATCTAGCGTCGCGTTACGTTGTAAGATCTTGCCAGACAGACTGAAATCAGGAGCGTAAACTTGATCGTTACCCTTCACTGTTGATTGCTTAACCATCTTTGAATCTTTTAGCTGACGCATCTTTGTTGTTGCATCATCTTCGCCAAACGCAGTAGTGATCAGGAATTTTCCTGATTGAAGCATGCGGACACGGATAGATTTTGTCAGTTGGTCAGTATCTAGGCGTTGCATTGTGTCGTTTTCAATGTCGTTCACGTACACGATATAACGACCACCTTGAGCCGCTTGAGGATGAGTCATCAATGGGCTTGCAATGATTTCATCAGAAAGCTCGTTCGCCGCTTTACTAAAGTCAGCGTATGACAATGCAGCCACGATATTTGTCTTATCATCTGATGCATCGATGTATGACGTCGTCGTTTTACAACCCACTAACGTAGTCGTAGCAAGTGCTAGAGCTAAAGCATATTTTTTCATATTAACCTCTTAGATATTTACAACTTTGATAGTCGGTTCAACAACTGGAGACACTGACTTCACGTAGATGATGTGTTTTTTCGAATCTTTTGGAAGCTCAACTGGCATTGTGTAGTTACCAGCTTTGATGGTTACCTTGCTACCAGAAACATCAACTCGTGCTGCTTGGTATTCACTTGGTAGCGCAGAGAAAGAACGAATATCAGCACCCGTTGTTGCCAATTGCAGCAATGCAAACGCATCACCTAACAACGCATCTTTATCAGCAACTTGTTTTTGCGCGACTGTTTTAACCGTTGCACGGGTAATTTCACGAGCTAGGATGTATGGGAATTCTTTATCGAATTCAGCGCCAATGATTTTGTCCATATTTGCAACAACGTCTGTATTTACGCCGTTGATAGAGATGTTGTTGTAAGCTTTACCACGTGCTTTTAGCGTTGGCAGAGCAATACCTGTATAGGCAATGTCGTCAGACAACAAGAAAACAGGTAAATCTACACGTTTCTCTTCTTTAACTGCAGATTGACCGTTCTCAAAAACAACCCAAACTTTGTTGTTAAGCTTGGTCTTGCTTGTACCGCGAGCAAGTTGTCGTGCCAATTCGTAGTCACTCTTAGCAACTTTTGAATTAGTCATTGAGTAAACACGCTTAAATGAATCTGCTGCTTTTTGATAATCTGATTTGGTTTTACCAGTTAGCATGGTGTGCAGAGCGTAACTGTACGTAGTGAACGGGTTTACGTAGCCACCATATGGCTTCCATTGACCGTATTCGATGCCTGCGGTTTTTAGTGCATCTTTAGTTTGCTTAGATTCAAGGCTTTTTTTAACTAGCTTATCTGTTTCGCCAGCTTCCTCTTCTAGCTCTGCTTTACGCTCTTTGATTTGATCTGCAAAGTATTGTGCTGCGCGGCGTTGACGTTCTTCTGCACGGTTAAGCTCGACACGTGCGTTTTGCATGTCATTTTGAGCAATAAAGTTCCATGCTTTGATTGTATTAGTCATTACACCGTCATAATGTCTTTGCTCGTAATCCAACATGGCATCATTACCAGCAATAGAACCAACAAGCTCAGCGGTTTTTGCTACTGTGCCTTCAGTGTCTTCCTTTTTCATCATGGTTTCAGTTGAATCAAGCAACTTTGTTGACAGTTCATATTGACCTGCGTAGTTCAACGTTGCACCAGCTTGCATTGTCCATAAAAGATCATCGGTCGTTCCCTCTTCAGCGTCGTAGCCCGCATGATCTAAAGCCACTTGTGATGCGCCAGCAAAGTCACCAACATTTACCTTGGTATTAAACGCATCAAAATCGTTCTTCTGCATCATGCTTGTACAGCCAGAAAGAAGAACAGCACCCACCACTAGACTAATTTTTTAATTTCATTTTTATACTCGATACTACATAAGTATGTTTTTGAGCGGCGAAATTATCAAAATTAAAATAACCACTCAACTTAATTAATTAAAAACAAGATATATTTCATACTAAAACCATAGAATTTTATAGATTGGACAAATAATCACAAAGAACGAGTAGTGGGAATTATTTTATTCAACGCCTTACTTACAAGAAAGAAACAAATTCAGATCAATAACCTCTAATTTTCAGACACTTATCGCGAGCATTTTTTATACAAAAGTGAAATTACAAATAGAACGACAAATAATCAACCCCTACTTCATTTATAAAACCAAACTTGAGCGACTAAATACCGAGCAATAATTACTATTTTTGATTTGTCAGGCCCTTGTCAATTGATTATTTTTCATTCAAAAGTTGAGTGTCATTAAAACACATAAACACCATAACATTCTTTTATTTTATCCTTACGATTAATTTTATAAATACAAAAATTAAATAAAACTACTTATGTGCAATAAAGTTTAGATACAAATTTCATCACCAATGTTTTTGTGTCCTTTTCAGAAAAAGATGCTGATATTAACTTGAGCAACTTTGTTTAATATTGATACAGCGTGTCACTGACTTTCTATCCGCGAGTCAAAGAATAGCAATCAGAGTAAGTAGCTGATGATTTCGGTCTTGAACAATCCACTCCGAGTAATGGGGCAGAGTACATCGCTAGTTACCAAATTTCTTCCAATAAGGATTCTCTTACCCTACTCGCTTCGGCAATATCTTTCGCTGACATATGTTGTTTGATTTCAGAGATTTCCACTTGGGCGCTTGATGACCCGTATTGCTGAGCAACCTCAAACCAAGCCAAAGCTTGTACAAAATCACTCCATGTTCCATGCCCATGGCGATAAGCGTAACCAAGTGAGTACTGGCCATGAGGGCTCCCGTTCATCGCGGCAGAGCTATAGAACTCGAACGCCTTTTTGTAATCACTGGTTTTAAAGCCACACTTACTTTTGTATTGAGAAAAGGAATAAATGTCGCCCATTTTGGCGTAAGACAATGCGTGCTCATCGAGATCAATTGCTTGAGTAAATAATGACATGGCTTTGGTACAGCTTTCCTTCACACCTTCGCCATTGAGGTAGGATATCCCTAAATTGTACATTGCGCTGGTATCACCCAAATTCGCAGCTTGTTCAAACCAATAGGCAGCTTTCCCAAAATCCTGTGTCACGCCTTTGCCATCGTTATAAGAAAAGGCCAACTGATACATGGCATCTGAATCACCGCCTTTTGCAGCCGCTTGGTAATACTGATTGGCTTTTTGATGATCGACCTGTGTACCTTCACCATCAAAATACATCACACCTAGGCTATACAGTACATAGGGATCCTTTGATGCTTCTGCTTGGTGGTACCATTTCAACGCTTTATCAAAATTTTCATGACCATAATGGTGGTCTGCGAGAATGATCATTGCTTCTATATCACCGCGATTAGCTAAGCGTAAAATATAGTCAAAGCCACGACGAACGTTATCTTCGAACATCGCCTCTTCGATAAGTAGGTTTGCAGCTGACAGTAAGGTCGCACTATCATTAGAGGTTTCAGCGGCAACCAATAGCTTTAGCTCTTCCCCCTCAAAATACTCCTCACTTAAATCATAGCTAAAGGCCGCTGATGAGAAACAAAGCGGTAGGACTAAGGTTAAAACTCGGCGAGGTGCGATCATCTGTACATCCATGTAAAGTGTTGATTTATCGCACAACTATAGCAAACGAAACGCTAGTTAATTTCAAAGCGCATCACAATCCATCAACTTGCCGTTCAGCGTACTGAATATATTTACTCTCCCAACAAGAGTTTCTACAGACACAAAAAAGCCGCTAACAAAGTAGCGGCCGCGCTAGTTGCTCAAATGAGCCCAAATAAACGATACACCCAAGTTACTTCGCCTGTATGAATCAAGTCAAAGATAGTTAAAAAAACGGCGGTAATCAGCGCCAACTTGATAAGTCGTTTAACAATAAACATGTAAATTTCCACATCGAAAACTAGTTGACGAATCATACCTCAAGATGACCCACTTAACGATGAAATACGTAAGTAAGTGTGAGCATTTGAGACCGCCAGGCCTTCGTTCGTAACATCTAAACCGTCCTTAGCGAATGAACGAAAATCATCAGCTCATCTATAATAAAGATATATTGATAAACACATCAATATCAGTCAACCCAAAGGGAGGCTGCATGAAATCAATAATCATCGCCTTACTGCTGTTACTATTCAGCGGTCAAACTTACGCAGATAAAGTCTGGATTATCCCAGTTAAAGGGGCAATCGGCCCCGCAATCAGTGATTACATTGTTCGCGAGATAGAACAAGCAAAAGAAGAAGATGTCAGTTTAGTCATCCTTGAACTCGATACACCTGGCGGATTAGATAGCGCAATGCGAGATATCATCCGAAGTATCACTACCTCAAATGTACCTGTTGCCACTTGGGTAGGTCCTTCCGGAGCAAGAGCGGCAAGTGCTGGTACCTATATACTACTCGCTAGTCATATTGCAGCAATGGCACCCGCTACAAACTTAGGCGCTTCTACTCCAGTCCAGATTGGTGGAGCAAATCCCGCCGAAGGTAAAAAACCAACCGACAGTAACGAAGAACAAACCGCAAAAGACCCAAATGTAAATCAAGATAAAGTCCCAGCCAATACGACCATGGAGAAAAAGGTCATCAACGATGCGCGTGCTTATATCAAAGGATTAGCGAAACTGCATGGACGCAATGCGCAGTGGGCAGAAAAGTCTGTCAGCGAAGCTGCAAGCCTAGATGCTGAAGAAGCCCTTGCGCTTAACGTGATTGATTATGTCGCCAACTCACCAGAACAACTGATAGAACTGGCTCAAGGTAAGATACTGAACATCAATAGCGTAGATAAGCCGTTTAAGGTACAAAATCCTAGTTTTGAAACACGTCAACCTGATTGGCGTGCAGAGTTGCTTGCAGTGATTACTAATCCTAATGTCGCTTATATCTTAATGTTGATCGGGATCTATGGACTATTGCTTGAATTCTACAATCCGGGCTTCGGATTGCCCGGGGTGTTGGGGGGAATTTGCTTATTGATTGCGATGTACGCACTGCAAATGATGCCCGTTAATTACGCTGGGCTTGCGCTATTACTACTGGGTATTGCTTTGATGGTCGCTGAAGGATTCAGCCCCAGCTTCGGTATTCTTGGCCTTGGCGGCGTCACAGCATTCGTCCTTGGCTCGATTTTTTTAATGGATAGTGAAATCCCCGGTTTCCAAATTGCATTACCCCTTATTTTTGGCGTCGCTGCAGTGTCGGCGTTTATCATTGTACTCACAATTGCACTGTTATTGCGAATACGCAAAAAAGGCGTCACAACTGGCATTGAAAACCTTGCCGGACAATTTGCTACCGTTACCGACAGCTTTGAACAAGGCATTGGTCGAGTACAGCTTAACGGCGCGTTATGGACTGCGAAATATCAAGGTGAAACCACGGTTAAACCGGGAGACAAAGTTGAAGTCACTCAAATTGAAGGGCTTATTCTTACGGTGAAAAAGCCGACCCAAAATCACTAGGAGGCACTTATGATGATTTATACCACTGCGGTAGTGCTAGTTTTACTCTTCGCTCTCGCAACACAGATTTTTAAAGTACTACGAGAATATGAACGCGGTGTCGTTTTTCCTGGCCGTTTTCAAGAGGTGAAAGGCCCCGGTTTAATAATTTTGATCCCATTTATTCAACAAATGGTACGCGTAGACCTGCGAACTGTCGTGCTCGATGTACCCACTCAAGATCTCATTACTCGAGATAACGTTTCGGTTCGCGTTAATGCGGTGGTGTACTTCCGCGTCGTAGATCCACAGATGGCCATAAACAATATCGAAAGTTATTCTGACGCTACGAGCCAGCTAGCACAAACCACCCTTCGTTCTGTACTTGGTCAACACGAGTTAGATGAACTTCTATCCGAACGCGAACGACTCAATAAAGACTTGCAAGCCATCCTCGATCAGCAAACGGACGACTGGGGAATCAAGATCGCCACCGTAGAAGTCAAACATGTCGATCTCAATGACAGCATGGTACGTGCTCTGGCTAGACAAGCGGAGGCCGAGCGAAATCGAAGAGCGAAAGTCATACACGCAACCGGGGAATTGGAAGCGTCAAGCAAACTAAAAGAAGCGGCAGATATGCTAAACGAAGCGCCCAACGCCCTTCAATTGCGCTATATGCAGACGTTAACAGAGATCGCCAACGAAAAAACATCGACCATTATTTTTCCGATGCCGATGAACTTGGTTGAAACATTGTCTACATTGAGCAAAACCATGCCAAAGGATAACCGCAAAAACGGCGAAGAATAAAGAAAGGCCTAAGATAATACTTAGGCCTTTGAGGTTCGAAGTTCGAAGTTCGAAATACTGGGCTTAGTTGATAAGTCTGACCACCAATGAACCCGGCGCTCGAATTGGCTCAATATTGTGGCTCAGTACTGTACCCGCGCACGGAGCAAAGTAACGTTGTAGCTCATCACCAAAATTGTCGTATTGGATCGCGACCAACTGGTCTTGCGTTACTTTATCCATCATCGCTACTTGCGGGATCACAAAGCCGCCAATTTCGGCACGAATACTGGTAATATCTTGGCCTTCTAGACAAGGAACGACTGCATCAACTTCGCCATCGAGCACCTCGTGATGACGAAGAACATTGAAAATACCGTCAACAGTACGCTTGATGAGGTCGAGTTCTGTATAACGTCCCATACCAACTTCAATAGTAATACTTGGTACGCCGCTATTGTTCCATACTGTTTCAAGTACACCCGCATCACCCGGATCATTTAAGATTGCGTCTGGGTTGATTAAGCGAGCCATCTCTACCGCTTGCTCTAAACGAAAATCAGCAAACACGTACAGAGGATACACCGTACCACTGGTTTGCGTATGAAGATCGATAGCAAGATCCGCATTTGGTAGCAGTATGTTGTGCCACAATGCATGGATAAAACGGTTAGCTTCGTTACCGTTTTGGTCACCAGGGAAGAAACGGTTTAGGTTACATGGTGAAGCATCTGGGTCAGCTGAGAAAAAATCACGGCTATGATGAAGCATACCCGTCAGGTTAATCATTGGCACAATCGTTACGGTACCCGCCAATTCTTTACCTACAAGCTCACGCGCTGTTTTTTGCGCAGCAAGCACACCATTGTACTCATCACCATGAACACCAGCGGTGATCATGATTTTTTTGCCCGGCTTCTCACCTTTAAACACCATCACAGGCAGGTGATGCCACTGAGAAAGCGCATCGCTAGCAACACGGAACATAAATTTATGTTCACCGGCGGTTAAGTCTGCCACATCCAAAGCTTGGATCACGCGGCGGCCTTGAATTACATCATCTAAATATTGTGTCGCCATTAGATTGCTCTCTTTAAACAACAAAGTTCAAGCGTTGTCGCTTGGAATAAACGAAAAATGGCGAGATACAAATCTCGCCATCTAATAACAGTGTTAATTGCTCTCTTATGAGAAACCCATTAACTGAGCAACAACAACTACTACGCTCGAGATTGCGAACAATAGTAGCATAAAGCGCCAACAGAATTTCGCCCAATCACCCCAATCGATGCGACACACACCGAGCGTAGCCATTAGCGGTGCTGATGTTGGTACGATTACGTTCGTAAAACCATCACCAAGCTGGAATGCAAGCACTGCAACTTGACGAGTAACACCTGCGATATCAGACAGTGGCGATAGTAGCGGCATTGTTAGAGCTGCTTGACCAGAACCAGATGTCACAAAGAAGTTGAACACTGATTGGAATACGTACATCAACCATGCAGATGCCACTGCAGGTAGACCGCTTAGCATACTGCCAGCGCCGTTAAGAATTGAATTCAGTACCGTTGGCTCTTCAGATGAGCCGCCACCTAACATCAGTAGTACACCTTTCGCACAACCCACTAGTAGTGCTGGTGCTAGCATGATACCCGCACCTTCTTTAAATGCCGCCGCAGCTTCATTTAAAGTCATACCGTTTAGACGGAAAATAGTACCAATGATGGCTACCACAAAGCCCATGGTAAAGAACTGTGATGCGATTTCTGGAATGTACCATGCGTGCATTACCACGCCCCAAACAACCCAAGCCGTTGAAGCGATAACCGTCAATAGAACTAGCGTATCACCAAGGTTCCAACGAGACGCTGTTACCGATGCTTCTTGTTGATGGAAATAAGCGTCAGTGCGGCGGCTGTATGATAGTTCTGGATTCGCTTTGATACGTGCAGCATAAGCCATTGTGAATACAATACCCACAAGAGTGAAGCCAGCCCAAAGGCCCATACGTACAGTCATACCAGAAAGCACTGGAATACCTGCAATACCTTGTGCAATCGCTACCGAGAATGGGTTCATCCACGACGTTGCGAAACCAATTTGGGTTGCAATGTAGGTGACCATAACTGTCGTGATGCCATCATAACCTAGGCGAACCATTAGCGGTGCAATAATAATTGCAAACGCTACCGCTTCTTCACCCATGCCAAATACCGCACCGCCTAGCGAGAACAATAGGAACAGTACTGGAATGAACAGTGATTCATTACCTTTGGTTTTATCGATCAGACGTAGAATACCGTTATCGATTGTGCCCGTGCGCATTACCACACCAAACGCACCACCAATAACCAGCATGAACATGATGACACCAATCGCACTACCCCATTTAGAACCTGAAGTTAAACCTTCAAATGGGAAGTTCATTAGGCCGATACCACCACCTGAAGCGAACATGCTCACAGTGTTGTAAACCAAGCTACCAGCTTCATCTGTTGCATAAGCAAAAGAGTTCGGGTCAATAACAGTACGTGTCTTTTCAGCACCATCGACCATGTATGTCACTTGCTGGCTATCGAACTGACCAGCAGGAATTAGGTAAGTAAGAATCGCAGCAAAAATACCAACAAAAAAGATAAGGATGAGGGTATCTGGCATTTGCCATGATTTCTTCGTTACAGCCGAGTCCGCTGGCTGTGCATGAGAGTGAGACATAACCTTTTCACACTAAGAAATTAAAGTGAATGGAATATCTCAGATTTTAGAATAATAAGTCAATAAATAGCATCATATTGGCGTATAAATTCACTAAAACGCATAACACGATGACTTTCACACAAACGAACCTCACAATTAGTTAAATTATCTTTTATAAAATTAACGTTTGTAACACAAGTTACAACAAATAATTATGCGTAAATCCCATACATAATCGAACTAAAACGGAGAAATAATGCAAAAAAGTGCGCATAATCGTGCTCACGTAAGCTATCAAAAATGTAAAAAGCACCCCAACAGAGGTGCTTGTGTTAAATCTTATTAACAGCGTCAACGATGCCTTTAGGCCACGCATGTTTGTTCCGGTAGCTTTTGTGAACAAAATGTGGAGTGTAAAGCACAGATAGAGCGACCGTATTCACTATCTCTAACCACAAACTGGACATTGACATTGCGCATTGACGAATGCACTGCTATTGGTGTGACATCGCTTTCCATTAGTGACAAAACACCCTTGGTGAGAGTTTTGTTGGTATCAATTTGAGAACCTATTACAGAAATCAATGCCACCATTTCACCGTTAATGGATGCGCTAGGGAAACGCTTTTCTGAGCGATAAAGTACCTTATTGAGTGCATCGACACTGCCACCTAAATAGTACGTCATCGAGTTCGCATTCATTTCTTTCCCAATTAGACTCACGCGCGCATCAGCGATAATCTGCATTAAGTCGTAACTCACATTATCGACCTGACCTACCATCGCTTGATCAAATATATGCAGTGCAAAAACTTTTTCTTTTCCCGCAATAATCTCGATTTTATTCGTTTCTGGGCTGTAATCAGCAGAGATCAACGTACCAGCATGTTTCGGTTCAAAGGTATTTTTGATTTGCAACTCAATACCACTTTGTCTTAGCCCTGCTGCAGCATTAGGGTGGATTGCTTCCATGCCAAGACTCGCTAATTGATCAGCGACATCATAGTTAGTACGCCCAATCGGCAGCACCTTATCCGTGCCAACTAAGCGCGGGTCAGCAGAACTTAAATGGTACTCCTTGTGAATGATCGCCAAATTAGCATTGGTCAAAGAGGCAATGCGGCTAAATGTCATTTCACTATAGCCACGGTCGTAAGTCTTCATTAATCCGTCTTTGGTATAAGCATACCCCGTTACAATTGGCAGCTCTTTTTCCACATCGATACATTCAAATGCTTGAATGATGGTTTCATCTAAAGACATCGGCGTCTGGCAATCCCAACCAGACAGATCAACAAACGTTGCATTGATACCCATCGTCTTCAGTTTTAACGCGGTATTGTAAGCGCTATGCACTTCACCAATAGACGATAAAAATTCGCGTATTTGCGGCAAATAATGACGTAGAGAAAACTGACCATAGCGGCAAGTATCGAGAATATTACTAATACATTCTTTCGCTTCAGCAATACGTGAACGAATGTATTTGTCTGCGCGCATGCGGCTCATCGGATCGGCAAAAATATTATCATTAACCAATAACATTTGACGTTCAACTTGAGCTAATGCTTCTCCCCAAGCCTCGTCACGCTTGGCAATTAACTGATAAACGCCCGGTTTGCTGTTTTTCTTATTTTCGAGCAACACATCTGTCATTCCCCCATAAGCAGAAACAACAAATACACGGTTATAAGGATTCTTGGGACGACAGATAATGTTGTCTAACACTGCGTCAAACGCAGACATTGAAGTACCGCCGATTTTTTCTACGGTATAAGTCATGAACTTTCCTTGGTCATAAGCTTTAAATTTGAAAAAGCGGAAGATATCTCCCGCCTAAATACGATCGATTAACCGACTTTAATCAATCAATGGATAAACACCATTCTCATCATGAGTTTCTGCACCCGTGATTGGCGGATTAAATACGCATGCCATCACCATCGGTGTATCTTTGTATGCACGTAAATAATGCTCATCATGCTGGTCGAGAATATACAAAGTGCCCGGTTTAATTGGATAGGTTTCGCCACCCACGACTTCAATCTCACCTTCTCCGCTCATGCAATAAACAGACTCTAGATGATTTTGATAGTGGATATGGGTTTCGGTATTCTCATAAATGGTTGTGATGTGAAACGAAAAGCCCATTTGGTCATCTTTGAGTAACATACGCACGCTTTCCCACGTATCAGAAGTCACTCGACGCTCGCTATTGCGGCACTCTTCTAATGTACGAACAATCATTATCTATCCCTATCCTATGACGCTTTCTTAAATTGTTTTTCTGCAACACTTTCCACTGCTGCGCTAAATATTGTTAGCCCTTGTTCAAGCTCAGGCTTCGTTATCGTCAGCGGGCAAAAAAACTTCACGACTTCATCGTTTGGTCCGGCGGTTTCAATCACCATTCCACGAGCAAAACAAGCCTTCGCGATCGCACCAGCCAGCGCACTATTTTGACACTCAATACCAATCATCATGCCGCGACCTTTCTGCTGCACGAATAATTGAGGAAATCTTGTTTGCACACGAGTTAAGGTTTCCGACACCATTTCAGAACACGCTTGAATGTGCTGCTCTAGGACATCATCAGACCAATAAGTTTCGATCGCTTTCGCCGCAGTAACGAAAGCATGGTTGTTGCCACGGAATGTGCCGTTATGCTCACCCGGTTGCCAGATATCCAGATCAGGTTTAAGCAACACCAGTGCCATTGGTAACCCGTAACCACCTATAGACTTCGACAAAGTAACAATGTCCGGTTTGATGCCGGCAGGTTCAAAACTAAAGAACGTCCCCGTTCGACCACACCCGGCTTGAATATCATCAACAATCAATAAGATGTCATTGGCTTTACAAATCTTATCTAGTCTCTCCAACCAATGGCTAGATGCCGCGTTCAATCCACCCTCACCTTGCACGGTTTCAAGTAGCACTGCCGCTGGTTTATCAAAACCGGCAGAATTGTCGTTTAGCATGGTTTCAAACAATGCGAGTCCATCAATACCAGCGTATCCTTCATAGGGAATGCGCGTAATACCGTTCAAACTCCCCTCGGGGGCTCCTTGACGATGATGTTGATTACCAGTCGCGGCCAATGCACCAGCGGTACAACCATGAAATCCATTGGTAAAGGCGACAACGCTCGAACGTCCTTTTGCTTTTTTGGCTAGCTTTAAGGCTGCTTCTACTGCGTTAGTACCAGTAGGGCCAGTGAACTGTAGTTTGTAATCCAAACCACGTGGTGCCAATATCTTTTGGTAAAATGCGTCAATGAAATCTGCTTTAGCTTCTGAGTGCATGTCTAGTCCATGCGTAATACCGTCGCTAACAATGTATTCAACCAACGCTTCTTTCAGTATCGGGTTGTTGTGCCCGTAGTTAAGTGAGCCTGCACCCGCTAGAAAATCTAAGTAGCGTTCACCATTTTCTGTTTCAAGCCAACAACCTTTAGCTTGCTTAAATACCACTGGAAAACTATTTGAGTACGAACGAACTTTAGATTCGTGATTAATGAAATGTCCATAATAAGACCAATATTTCCTATAAATTTGCAGAAGATTTTGTGGGAATTCGATAGAGATATTCGGTGTCATGTTTTCCGATAAAGTGCTTATCTTGATCGAGAAACACACCAACACTGCCATTATTGCCTTGGATCGCATCAAACTTCTCAAACAGGCTCCATGATGCGAGATTTGGCTTGGTGATTGTGGTTTCGATCGCTTTAATATCAGAGAGAGAATCACGACCTACTAATTTGTTCAGCATGTTCAACGCAAGCCCTTTACCTCGACAGTGTGGTGCTACCGCGACTTGCCACACAAATAACACGTTTGGCTCTTGTGGCTTTCGATAAGCAGAGATGAAGCCACCAAGTTGACCTTGATGTTCAACAAGAATGCATGTGCCTCGAAAGTGGGTTACTTGAAGAAAGTTACAATAGGAAGAATTCGTATCCAGAGGGGGGCAAATTGCGATCAGTGAAAATACATCATCACCATCTGAGGTTAAAGGTTCACGGAAAACCCATTCTTGACTTGCGCTCACTTCATTATCTAAAGAAGTCAGACAAGGTTCCGAGGTAATCATTTAGAAACAATCCTTTGTGCTCTAACTAAAATTACCGATTATTATGCACCCAACACTGGGTCAAAAATCAAACATTCCGTATTAAAATGGCAATTAACGTGACGGATATCACATTAATTGACCAGTTTTTAGTTAGAACTCTAACATTTAAAGCTTATAAAATAGAACATTGAGAATGTACATTCATTTGTTGCAAATACTATGTGGTATTTATAGTTCCAACGCGTGTGCGCTAAGCTCTTTCGTCCCCTATTGAGAGCTCTTTTCAATTTTTATTTAACCCTTGCGGTTACTGATCGCAAGACTGATTCAACAAATTGAGGGGTTTATAACTAGCTCATCGCTGAACGTTTTACTGTTCTCCCAGCCTCGTTGGGGCTTTATAAAACAAAAGCCCCAAGAAAACTTGAGACTTTGGTTTATACGACCTAACGAATGATTGAGAGCTTAATGAGTTCCGGAAGTGTGTTGAAGTCGCCTTTCTTCCATTTCTTGGGAGTAGCTATTCGCTTTTACCCCATAAATAATCTGTATGTGGTGCTCATCCAAAATCACGACTCCATGTGCGCCATGATTCTTGAGTACCTTTTGGTCGACGATGGATGTGTCTTTAAGAGTCAAACGGAGTCTAGTCGCACATGCTCCGGTTTCTTCTAGATTGTTCAGCCCACCAATAGCCTCGATGACTGTATCGACGTCTTGTTCAAGATTAGGATTAACTTGCGTCAGTGCTTTTAGTATACGCTTGATGGCTTTAAGCATGCTCAATAGCTCGAATAACAAATGGTCTGAAATTATATCGCTATTATCGATTTTGTCTTAATGTTTTGCTTCGGCATTTCTGCATAGATGCAGTACGTTCTAACGAAACTCAGATCGACAATTGCGACACCAGAAGTATTCCTAAGATCATGCCAAAAACGCAACCACTAGAAAGTGACTACATATTACAAGAGGAAGGCTTACGTACTTTAGACAGGGCTCTGAGGTTTAACGCTAAACCGTAATATCGTTCTGTATTTCTCAGGACTTACTCGCCTCGCGTCAGAGAGGTAGATTTCCCTATGAACTTTTGAAATGCGAGTCAAGCCATTGGCTTCTGCGAACGCTTCCATTACTGAAAAACTCGCTGGCTCATCCTCAAAACGCCCCAAATGAAGCATTTGAACACTGCAACCTTCAGATATTGTCTCAAAAGAGATCGAAGACAAATACTCTGACGGCTTCGCTGCCTTAACTTGCGAGATTGCCTGATCAAAAAGAACATCATTAATAAAATCTGGCTGCCTAACCATTAACTTATAGACTAAATCATCTTTGTTTATCGTGCCGTTGAACGTTTTCTTTGCCTCGTCAGTAATGTCCCATACACCTTCTAATGGGTAGACAGTAAAATCACAATACCCCTCTGGTTTGTGTTTACTTTTCTTAAGCCCCATCTTCAGACTGTAAGCGACAGAATATAACGCGCCTACTCGCTCAGAAAAACCATCATCATTCGGATTACCTTGCCCTGAAATCGTAATAAAGTTAAAGGCAGGAACATTTATCATTTCCGGTTTATTCTTTGGCAAGTATGTCGATTTCTCATGCTTACGCCATTCATGCTTGACTGTCATTCAATTGCCCAATCTTGATTAATGTATCTATCCGCCTGATGCTTCGTTTACTATGCTATCTACCTAAAGAACGCCACTCTGATAGATTCAACTGCTTTCGTCTAACAAAGTAAAATGTCGCCATGATGAATCCAAACAAAACACCACCAATCAGAGACATATAGATTGCTTCGAGAACTGGCTTGTCAGATTTACTCCAGAGCATGAGCCAATTCAAAATACCCCAAACCGGTGCAAACATCGCGGCTGAAATAATCCAGTTGCTCATGAAGGTCTGATAATAAGGCGGAATATTCAACCCAATTTTACATAGTAACTTGGATATTGGTGGATTGTAATTTGACTTCCAAACACCTTTCTCATTCAATTCTTTATGTGCAAATTGGAGCTTAGTTTGATAATCCATTCTTCCTCCGCAATTCCATTTGTTCTCGAAAACACCTACTGAGTAACAACCCAATTTAAACGATACACATTTGCACCGAAGTCACTGAGTCTAATTATTCTTATTCTACTAGTTTGATTTTAGCCAAAACCACTTCAATCTTCATACTATTGATAAACATAGCAAAGTTTTACGTCATAAATCAGCCACTCGCTCTATGCTGCTAACGCAGACAACAAAATATTATTGTCTAATAATAGCTAGAAGCTCATATGTGTTATGCACTTTGCTCCAACCTCCTTTGAGACCACAACGACATATAACAACATCTATTTGGCTAGTATGCATTTTAGATTCAGAGCTACATGACTGAACCTAAGGTTTTTGATATCAATTTGTATATCGGGCTTTTCGTTCAACAGCCTAAATGCCTCTCAGGCAAACTGTTTATTTTAAACTGATTTTATATCGCACTTTTGGGACACTGAAACTTAGTTACACCTGTAACTAATTCTTTTCATCCAAAACAGACTTAGAGTCCCGCTTCTGCAATTTGTTATATAAAAACTCAAAATATTCCACAAAACTAGCTATACAGGTAAAACCGATCATCCATCACACCATCCACATGTTCTTTAACTTTCATCTTATTATTTACACCTCTAACGTTTAACCTCCACTTTGCATCTGGAACTCATCTCATATTGGTTATGAGAATAGAGTCAGAAACTATCGACAACACTGGAGGGACATGATGTCCATTTATCACCACTTTAAGCAATTGACTGCTTTATCATGTGCTGCCGCAGCACTGAGCTTTTCTACATTCGCAAGCGCTGATACTTGGCGCTATGCACACGAAGAATATGAGGGTGACGTTCAAGACGTTTATGCGCATAAGTTTAAGCAATACATAGAAGAAAACTCAGAACACACGCTGCAAGTTTATCGCTTTGGTGAATTAGGCGAATCAGACGACATCATGGAGCAAACCCAAGCTGGAATTCTGCAATTCGTAAACCAGTCACCTGGTTTTACTGGGGCTCTGATTCCTGAAGCTCAAATCTTTTTCATCCCTTATCTTATGCCGACAGATATGGAAACGGTGGTGGAGTTCTTCCGTCAAAGTAAAGCGGTCAATGATAGCTTCCCTAAACTTTATGAAGCACAAGGGCTAGAGTTATTAAAAATGTACCCTGAAGGTGAAATGGTTATGACGGTCGATGAACCTATTACCTCTCCTGAAGATCTTAAAGGTAAGAAAATCCGAGTTATGACCAACCCATTGCTATCGTCTACCTACGAAGCATTCGGTGCCACCCCAACTCCATTACCTTGGGGTGAAGTCTACGGCGCTCTGCAGACCAATATGATTCAAGGTCAAGAAAACCCTATCTTCTGGATTGAGTCTGGCGGCCTTTACGAAGTGTCACCGAACCTCGTGTTTACTAATCATGGTTGGTTTACCACCGCTTCAATGGCAAATAAAGCTTTCTTTGACAAGCTCTCGGCAGACGAGCAACAGATGATTCGTGACGCATCAGAGTATGCGTTTAATGAAACAGTTAAACACATCCGTGGTCTCGCAGAGAAATCCCTCGCTAAAATTCAGAATACTAGTGACAACGTAACAGTGACTCGTTTAACCGATGCTCAAATTGCAAAATTCAAAGAGCGTGCTCCGCAAGTCGAAGCCACTTTCTATGAAATGACTGGTGATAGCGGTAAGCAACTACTCGATCAATTCAAACAAGATCTGAAAGTCGTAACTAAATAGTTGTTTATCTGGTGGGCATTCTTGCAGATTGCCCACTTTTTAAGGAAGAACACCATGACTGATGCGGAAGCACTCACCTATCGTTCAACACTTCCAGGAATACTCGGAATGTTGGACGATTTCATTTGTAAACTGGAATCATTTTTACTTGCCGCTGGCGTGCTTTTAATGGCACTCAATACCTGCGTCAACGTTGTCGCGCGATTTGTATTTGGCGAAGGGCTATTTTTTTCAGGCGAGATAAATCGGATATTAATTGTCCTCATCACATTTGCAGGTATTGGCTACGCAGCTCGCTACGGTCGTCATATTCGTATGTCTGCAATCTATGACGCTTTACCTTTTAAAGGTCGCAAAATACTGATGACTATCATTGCGTTTTTCACGTCTGTGATGATGTTTGTTTTAGCTTATTTCTCTGTTGAATATATCGTATCTATATACGAGAGAGGCCGAATCTTACCAGCTCTCGGATTCGAGATTTGGTTGATCTATGTTTGGGTTCCTTTGGGGTTCATTATTACCGGCATTCAATACGCTCTCACGATGTACAAAAACCTGACGTCTGATGATGTTTACCTGTCTGCTGGCGTATTGGATGACTATGCAAAAACAGAAAGTGAAGTCTAAATAGGTTCTCTGTTATGGCACTAACTCTTATGTTCATCATGATTGCTCTACTACTTTTGGGCTTTCCAATGATGATTCCTTTAATCTCTGCCGCGCTCTCTGGGTTTTACATGATGTTCAATGGCGTCGGCCAAATGGACACTTTTATACAGCAAGTACTCGGAGGCATTCGTCCGGCTTCACTTATCGCGGTTCCAATGTTTATTTTGGCGGCAGATATTATGACCCGAGGCCAATCTGCAACGCGTCTGATTGATATGGTCATGACCTTTATCGGGCATATTCGCGGTGGGTTAGCAATTAGTACCGCCACTTCTTGTACTTTATTTGGCGCAGTGTCAGGTTCGACTCAAGCCACTGTCGTTGCGGTAGGATCAGCGCTTCGCCCTAAACTGCTGCGGGCGGGTTATAGTGATTCATTTTCTCTCGCACTCATCATTAATGCTAGTGACATAGCATTTTTGATCCCACCTAGCATAGGCATGATTATCTATGGCGTTATTTCCGAAACCTCCATCGCCGAGTTGTTTATAGCTGGCATTGGACCAGGGTTGCTGATCTTGTTTTTGTTTTCACTCTATTGCCTCTATTATGCAACCGTTAATCAGGTTCCAACGGAGCCTAAAGCCAGTTGGAGCGAACGTTTAAAAGCCACCCGCCGTGCGATTTGGCCACTGATGTTCCCTGTCATTATTGTAGGTGGGATTTACGGGGGTGTGTTTAGCCCAACAGAAGCCGCTGCGGTGTGCGTTTTGTACGCACTTTTCCTTGAATTCATCGTGTTTCGTTCTCTTGGTTCTAAAGACATATTCACCATTGCACGTTCAACCGGCTTGATCACTGCAGTCGTTTTTATTCTGGTTGGCGTCGGCAATGGCTTTTCATGGATTATCTCATTTGCTCAGATCCCACAAACCATTCTCGATGCTGTTGGGATTAGTGAAATGGGGCCTTTGGGCGTATTAGCTTCTATCTCAATCGCATTTTTTATTGCATGTATGTTTGTCGACCCAATCGTCGTCATTTTGGTATTAACACCGATTTTTGCACCAGCTATTGCCGCAACTGGCCTTGACCCAGTGCATGTAGGTATCATCATCACCTTACAAGTCGCAATTGGCTCTGCTACGCCACCTTTTGGCTGCGACATTTTTACCGCAATCGCCATCTTCAAAAAACCGTATTGGGAAGTCGTGAGAGGTACTGGCCCATTTATCGCAATCTTGCTGCTCTCCGCTGCATTGCTGGTCATGTTTCCACAAATTGCGTTGTTCTTACGTGATATCGCGTTTAATTAAGTCGCATAGGGTATACAAGTATTAACATCGAATCGCAGGCCATGCTCCCTGCCCTGAGAGGGTTGTATAAATTTAGCGTCGATGAGCTCATTGGTAACTCATCGACAGCTTCAACAGTTACAAAATGACTTAGTGACCAGATGAGTTGGAAAACACATTAATCACCACGACTCCAGTGATGATTAGCGCGATTCCTGCCACCGCGGCAACATCCAGCTTTTGCTTAAATAACACCACGCCCACAATAGATATCATCGCCACACCCAGCCCAGACCAAATAGCATACGCGATCCCAATGGGGATGCTTTTGAGTACCAGCGACAAAAAATAAAACGCCACCGCGTAACCAACCACGACAATAATACTTGGCACCAAGTTAGTGAACCCTTCTGACGGCTTTAGCGCCGCGGTCGCTATTACTTCAGAAACTATCGCTATCGCCAGATATCCATATCCCATATATTCTCCTTTTCTCAGACCACTTTTACCATTACCGCCCTATGCACTTTGTCATCAGTCGCTTTGTTTCTGAGCCATTTCAGCCACAGCTTCTTTGGTGATTTTGCCGCTTTGCATATCGAAATCAATCAACATATTGACCTCATCTGCCGACCTGTAAAGATCTTTAGTTTCGATAATCGAAGCGATGACCACCTCTCTGTACTCGGCAGGGTATAGTGCTAGCGCTTCGTATGAGCAAGCGCCTACCTTTCGGGATGAAGACTCAGCCATCAACTTAATTGTTCCAACGTGTTCATCTGGAAATTTTTGTCTATAACTTGCTTCTACCGACGGCTGCAACGCTACTACATAGGCCTCGACATATTTATCCCGAATCGGGTCCTCTTCTAGGATTAGCTTAGCACCAACAACGACTTGACTCAGACCAACTGATGCTAATATCAACATTATGCGGATTTTATTCATTTCCCTTGCCTCAATCCTTGAAGTTAGTGGCACAGATTAATGCGTCTATCGTGTTTACATCTCCTTTGTATTTCAACAAATGACTAAGATGGTGGTGAAAAGTCTTTGCAGGACTCTCTTAACAACAAGCACAGCGCAAAGTCTGCATCTAGCCTATTTTTATCAAATTCAATTGCAAAATACTGCGCTTCATATTGCCATTTATGGTTCTTCCAATAATTTAAAACCGCCTCAATAAAGCCGCCACCACGCGATATGGTTGCAATCGTTTTATCGCCATCTTTAAAGCACGGTAAGCCATCGACTAAACGCGTTGTTCGCACACTTAATACGTATTTATAAGGCGACACAACCTGCCAACCAAACAGGCCAAACGATCCATCATCAACTTGTTCAACTGGTAACCTATTTAGCTCTATGCCTTGTTTTGTTACCTTGGCGATATGACCTTTTCTCGAGCATACAATCTCAATACATTCATTTGCTTTGCACCTAACTACCTTTACATCATTAAGCGATGATGAATCTATACGTTCGTATTTGCCATCTGCTTGATCTAGATAATGTTTGATTCTAGCCATCACCTTAGCCCTCAACTATTCTCAGGTTGTTTTGAGGTTGAGACGTTGAAAGAAATAAAACAGAACGCCTGATACTGCTGGAAACACCAGCGCAAATAAGATCAACAACACTTTGTGTACTCGTTTTTGAGTAGATAGCGCGATACAAAATGAAAAAACAAACATGTGCACCAACGCAAAAATCACTATCGTTTTCAAAACGTTGTTCAGAGTCGCGTTTAAATTGAACGTTTCTATACTAAAAGCAGCAACAAACAGGCACCAAACACTGACTCCCGCGTACTTCACAACTCGATTCATTCTCTTACCCTTCCTTGAGATAGATTTTCAACCGATTCCATTGGTGACAACATCAATACCGAGTAATTATGACGACGGCCAAATATTCAATGTAAAAATGCCAAAGCCCGTGATGTTACTGGCTTAAAAACAACCAGACAAACCATTCTATAGCAACAGAGAGGCAGTAAAAAGGCTCCACATTGGAGCCTTAAAAGAAAGAAGTAGGATTCATGACAATTCAGCGAGCGATTCAATACTTATTGCATCATGCCGCCAATACTCAATATCGCAATCAATCAGTTCGCCATGTTGGTTGTAATTAATTCGTTCCACCACCATTGCTGGCGTGCCGGAGGTTGCTCGCAACGCTTGTGCGGTTTCACCCATCAACGTACTGGCTGAAATGCGATAACGAGTTTTTTGATATACGACACCAAAGTGCTCACGATAAATATCCGTCAGTGAGTTGGTTAAATCATATTCAAGCAAATTGGGAAACAGTTCTGGTCGCACATAGTTGGTCACATACACCACCGGACGGTCTTCCAAATAACGCACTCTATCAACGCGATATACATCAGAAAACGGTTGTAAATTAAGTAACTTAGCCGCTAGCTTATTGGCAACAATCGCCGTTGCTGTGACCAACTCGGTTTTCGGTACACGGTTTTGCGCCTTAGCCATATTTGGAAAATTCAACGTCTGTGTTGGATCATAGCGCAGCGGTTCAGGCGAAATAAACCAGCCGCGACGATCTTCACGATAAATACGACCTTCTGCCTCAAGTAAGGACAGCGCTTCACGCAGTGTCACGCGCGTGGTACCAAACGAATCGGCTAACTTACGCTCCGCTGGCAGTTTTTGACGTGATGCCAACATACCCGCTTCAATTTGTTCAACAATCGTATCTTTGATTTTTACGTACTGCACGCCATGTCCTTATCGTTTACGCCAAGCTTGTGTGCGATTTTCAAGTAATTTGCCCAACGTCATTTGCACCAGCTTCGCCGTTGCAGCAGCAATCATTATCATCACTGCCATCGCGGCGGCTGCACCTGTCTGCCCAGCATCATCCATATTGAGGATCGAAACTGACGCAGGTATCGTGTCGGTTGAATATAGGAATACTACCGCAGAAGTGGTGGTTAGTGCATTAACAAACAAGTAAGTTGCGATGTCTAAAATCGCTGGCATACATACAGGTAACGTGACTTTAAAGAACAACTTATATTGTGGCAGTTTGACTGAAGCCGCAGTCGCTTCAATTTCCGTTGGTAATTGCTTTAACGCCGTGAGCGCCGTCATATGACCAACGGTGTAATAATGCACCACAGTATTAATGACTAGGAAGGCCATCGTTCCATACAGAACATTAAGCGGGTTATTCGCATCATTGAAATAAAAAATATAGCCCAAACCTAATACCATACCCGGCACCGCCATTGGCACCACACTCACCATCTGCATCACTTGACGAATCGGCGTGAACACACGTCCTTTCTCAATGCAGTAAGCACCGACAAAAATCACCGTAGTACCAATCAACGCAGTACCACCAGCAAGCGTTAATGAATTAAAAAACGGACTCCAACCATAGGTGCTTATCTCAGCGAAGTTGTAGTTATTGAAAGTAAGCACTTTATTCCACGGCCAGAATGTCACCAAAGAGCCATACACCGCCATACCTAATACAACAATCACCGCGACCGAGATCAGCGAACAATAAATCAAACATGCGCTATCACGCAGTTTGTTCGGTTCTGGGACATAGGCCACTGAACGTGTATCAAACATGCTTTTTTGCTTTTTCTGCACCCACCGGTCGGCTGCAAAAGCCAAAATTGCTGGAAACAACAACAGAATACTGGTCACAGCCCCCATTGCGAAGTTTTGCTGCCCTACCACTTGTTTAAAGATATCGGTGGCTAAAACGTTATAGCTACCACCAATCACTTTCGGCACACCAAAGTCGGTGATCACCAACGTAAATACAACAATCAAAGTACTGATTAGGCCATATTTTGCTGCAGGTAGCGTGACGATAAAGAACGTTTTGATTGGTGACGTTTTCAACGCTCTTGCGGCTTCATAAAGCCTTGCATCCGAGGTGCGCAGTGACGTAGTCAAAATCATCAACGCATGGGGAAATGTCCAAAAGATTAACCCAAGGGCGATGCCAATCACCCCATAAACCGAATGCTCACCTAATGCTTGCTTGGCAATACCCTGGTTGCCAAATAAGAAAATCAAACTGATTGCAGGCAGCAGTGAAGGTGCAAGAATTGGCGCGGTTCCGAGGATCTGAAATAAGCCTTTAGCTGGCATACATGAACGCGTGAGTGCATACGCGTAGCCAAAGGCTAACAAGCCAACGACTGCCGTGACCAGAACTCCTACCGCAAAAGTGTTGCCAACTGAAACCCATAACGAGTTAGAGGCAAAATAGTTGGAGAAATTGGCAAAGCCAACAAACTCCCCACTGCTGTTTTGCACACTTTTGGTCAACATTGCCCAAAGTGGCATTAAGATAAACAGCACCATCAAGGTTGATAAACTGATGAGCAATACTGCAATGACCAAGTTGTCACGGCTGATGCGCCCTAGCAGCGACTTCGCTCTGCCTTGAATTGAAAGTGAATTGGTCATCATGGTCGTTACCGTCATTATTATACTTCCGTGTTAAGCCGCTGTAAGTTGCGCTTGGCTAGCACTAAAGAATGCGTGTAGGCCGTCTTCAGCAAATTGAATGTAGCGAATATCCCCCGGCTTAATATTGAGCTTTTGCACGGTTTCCACTGGCACATCAATCACAATCGGTTTACTGCGACTATCATTTTGCAGTGTGCAATCGACGCGAAAAAACGCACCGAGAAACTCAGTCGCTAACACTCTTACAGGTAATGCGGTTGCATAAGTATCCACGAACTTGATGTTTTCTGGGCGAACAGCCAAATCAAACTGATCACCGCGTTTGGCAATATGATTGGTCAAACTCGGCACGGGTAACAAGGATTCTGCAATACGGATTCGAGTGTTGGTCGCAACGGAGGTTTCAATAAAGTTCATGCTGCCAACAAATTCTGCTACAAAGCGGGTGGCAGGTTTTTGGTAGATCTCTTGCGGCGTACCGACTTGCTCAATCACACCATGATTCATCACCACAATACGGTCTGCCATCGACAACGCTTCATCTTGATCGTGAGTTACCATGATGGTGGTGATACCAAGTTTGCGTTGCAACCTACAGATTTCATCACGTAGGTGCACACGTACTTTCGCGTCCAGTGCTGATAGTGGCTCATCCAACAGTAATAATCCTGGTGATAATGCTAATGCACGAGCTAGCGCGACTCGCTGCTGCTGACCACCAGACAACTGGCTTGGGTACTTCTCACCGGAGGTAGGTAAGCCAATGGTTTCTAACCAGTACTCAACTTTCTCTAATGCGTCGCGAGTCGACAATCCCTGATTTTTTAGACCAATGGCAATGTTCTCTTGCACGGTTAGATTTGGAAACAAAGCATAAGATTGAAACACAATGCCAAAATCACGTTTTTCTGGCGGTAAAAAAGTTGTTTCGATTTGGTTTTGGAAAATCGCACCGGATGAAGGTAGATCAAGGCCAGCAATGGCACGTAACAACGTCGTTTTCCGCAACCTGATGGGCCCAGAAAACAAATAAATTCACCCTTTTCAATCGACAGAGAAATCTTTTTGAGCGCAGTAAACTGTCCGAAATGCTTCACTACGTTTTCGATATGCAAATAAGGTTGGTTGGTAGACATAACACTTACTCCAAATGGTATATACCAAATTTAGAATTAGTTTGTTACGCAGCAATGACAGATTTATCGCCATGCGATGACAATTAGATTGCAGTTAACGCTCAAAACGAAAAACAGGAGACATTGGTCTCCTGTTGCTCTAACTATGCACCTAATCAGCTTGAAGTCACTTGAACATAGGTACATTCGTTCTCATTTACTCACATTATGATTGAGGCTCTGATTTGGCATCGAACCTCTCTGACCATTTCGCTAACACTTCAGCACGCTCACTACCCATCTTAGCAAAGTCCATCGGAGCCATATTGGCTTGTACATCAGGGAAGTGAGTCACACTCGCTTTCACCTCTTTATGCCCGACGACAGGATACATTTCTACATAGAGTTCGTTTGCCGATTTAGATATCGACCAATCCACTACCCGTTTTGCCGCTTCAGACTCTTTTACCAAACCGACCGCTTCTGATTCCCAGCCAATCCCTTTTGGTGTGATCACCGAAAGCGGTGCCCCTTGGCTTTTTAGCTTAGCACCACGACTCGCCATGGATATACCGATCGCAACCTCACCCATTCCTGCTTGAACACAAGGTTTCGACCCCGAATGGGTATAGTGAGCAATGTTTTGATCAAGCTTTTGCATAAAGCTCCAGCCTTGATCGTCCCCCATGCTTTGTAGCCATGCGGATAGCTGCATGTAACCTGTTCCCGATGACGCAGGATTTGGCATCGCAATATGGCCTTTGTACACCGGATTGGTTAAATCTTCCCATGAGTTGGGTTTAGGTAGGTTGAGCTGTTTCGCGACAATGTCATTAAAGCATATCGCGTTAAAGTAAGCGTCGTTGCCAAACCACGCTTGATTACTTTGTGGATCGTTAAAGTTAGCATGGAGTTGCTCCAAGCCTGCTGGCGTATATGTCTTTAGTAGCCCTTCCTCTTTAAGCAATGCCATGGAAGAACCAGCCAGTCCCCATACGACCTCGGCTTGAGGATTATTTTTTTCTGCCAGCAACTTTGCCGTCATAATACCGGTTGAGTCGCGCACCCACTTAATTTTGATATCTGGGTTTTCTTTTTCAAACGCATTCTTGTATTTGGCAAGGATGTCGGTTTCAAAAGCGGTGTAAACCGTCACTTCCTGTGCTGCCATTGCGTTTGTTGCCAGCAAAGTAACAAGTGCAGCCAGCGATCCCTTCATTAAACGGTTTTTCATCATCTTCTCCAGTTAAATTGGCTAATCTGACAGCTGATGCAACGCCGTGATTTATTTTGGTCTGCACCAGTTGTTGGAATACACCTTAACCAGCGAGTATGACGAATAGGTGAACAACTAATTTCACTTTAAAGAAGCTTATACGACAATGATTTTACGAACAAAATCTAGATATTGAATACCAAGTGACTTCAAGCAAAGCAGCCTTGTAGCCATTCTGCAAAATCGTTAACGTAGGGCTTATGTGCTGCTCGTAGATACATAAAATGCGCACCTTTGCTTGGCATTTGCCAATCACCAATACGAACCAGCTCCCCTTGCTGCAAATGGTCATTCACTAATAGATCACGCACCACGAGCACACCCAATTGATTCACCGCCGCCTCAATGGCCAGTAACGAGTGCTCAAATTCACCAATAACCCGTGTAGTTTTATCGTGATAACCTTGATAACTAAGCCAAGTCTGCCACGTCTCTTGGTAACCGCTGGTGCAAAGTTTGGGGGCTTGTGCCAACTCTGCCAATGAGTTCACCGCATGGCGACGTAAAAACGCCGGGCTCGCCACGACAATCCAATGCTCTTGAGTTAATTGAATGGCTGAAGGTACGCCAATCGCATTGTTTCCTGAAGACTGGCCATAGCCATTGATTATCTCAATATCAGCAATATCGCTGGTGTTAGGCATAGTACTGGCGGTGGTTGAGACTTTATAGCTGACATTAGGATATTGGCGCTGGAAATCCGCCAACCTTGGCATCAACCATTGCAAACAGAAGCTATGGGCAACATGCAGCACCAACTGTTGCTGGCGCTGACGTGAAAATAGATGCTGGGTAGTACTCGTGAGGCTGGCAAACAGATGGCTAACCACGGGGAGATACTCACGCGCAGCCTGAGTGAGCAACAATTGCGTCCCACTGCGCTCAAACAAAGTGGCATTTAAGTATTGCTCTAGACTTTTTACCTGTTGACTCACAGCCGCTCGAGTCACATTTAACTCTTGAGCGGCTTTAGTAAAACTTTGCAAGCGCGCACTGGCTTCAAAGGCTTTAAGCGCATTTAAGGGGGGCAAATTGTGCATTTTTACTCAAGTAACCTCAAAATGCTTGATTCAGCGAGAATAACTTGAATAGTATGACCAACAAATGACACTTCTATTTCAAAGCGATAAACACGCTCCCTTGGTTTACATCGGTCATTAATAACGCTAACTATAACTTATCCGCCTTTCCTGCTGGCCCCGCCAACTTAGCCAACCATTTATCAATTACTAACGATTTTTGACCGTTATCTTCCGCCTCTTCTTTACGACGCACTGCATTACGCACCATCATCGCTCCCACCCAACGGAATGGCTCAGGCGGGAATGCGCCACGTGGCCCTTGGGCTAAGCCGCATTGGGTCCATGAGTTATTCAACCCCAGTGCCATTGAGGACAAAATTTTACCGCCAATACGTGTTTGGGAAACACCATTCCCTGAGTAACCGAAGCCATAAACAATATTATCTTGCTTGTCTAAGTGACCAAAAAATGGAAAACCCGTAGTTGAGCGATCTGAACCACCGGTCCAACAATCTTCCAATTTGGCTCCTGCAAGTTTAGGAAACAAATTGGCAAACGCTTTGGACAACATTGCCTGATAGCGAGAAGGTTTGTTAAACATCGCATCGACTTGATTGTTAAATGAGAACTGATTGCCACCTTTCCCCAACATTAAACGGCCATCAGGTGTGTCACGATAATAGTGAACAAAAATGCGTGAATCCAGTACGCTTGATCCTGGTAGCCAGCCTGATTGCGCTAGCTTGTCACCTAACGGCTCGGTGATCACCATATCTGACGAGACCACCACAATGGTGTTTTTGAATTGTTTAAAATGTTCCACCATCCAAGCATTCATTGCCAAGACCACTTTACCTGCGTGAATTTTCGCTTGTGGTGTACGCACAATTGCTGGCTGGCCAAATTCCAATTGAGTCATTGGCGTGTTCTCATAGATTTCAACGCCCAACTCCAGTGCCACTTTACGTAATCCTCGCGCCAGCAATGCGGGTTGAACGCTGCCTGCCACGGGCGAATGAAAGCCTTCAATATGCTTCGTTGACCCTGCACTTTGATGTAATTCGCTTGGTTGGCACTCACGCCAACTGTTGACATTCAATCGCTCAAGCTCTTTTAAAATAGGCTGCATACCACCTTTTTGCGCTTGGTTGGTGGCAGTGTAATAGACCCCTTTGAGCGACAACTGAGCATCAATACCATACTGTTGGCAAAACTGGTCAATTTCTAATACTGCTTGTTCCGACTCTTGCACTAACCACGCTGCTTGCTGCTCACCAAAAAGACGCTTTAAGGTCGGAAACTTGGTTGCCCACGTTAGCATGCAGCCACCATTCGCTCCCGATGCGCCGCTTCCACACAATCCTTTATCAATGACGGTGACCCGTGTTTGTGGCGCTTGCTGCTTGATCATGATTGCTGTCCACAGCCCGGTGTAACCTCCGCCAACAATAGCGATATCGGTATCTATGTCTTGTTGAAGTGGTTGAGCAAGTTGCGGCTGCTCTATTTCCAACGCTTGTTTAAACCAAAATGCCGGATGACTCATGGAAAATTCCTTACTCAAATGTTCAAAAGATTGGTTGCTGTATCTCACTAACACTTTACGAACATTGATGACATTTACCGAGCCAGCAAAACTAACGCTCAGGGTTAGATTTACTTACACAGCGTCACCGAACTGTCATCTAAGTACGGATTAGCCCGTTGGATATGAAAGTTTTATGAATTTGGATTGCGAGCTATTTACGCTCGAATTGTCTCACTGATAGAGTAATTGCAATTCTGGTGTATACCAGTTGGTTAATTACGGATAATTGAGATGAAAAACGACTATATCCTGCTCACTCCTGGCCCCCTATCCACTTCTGAAACAGTGCGCCAAGCGATGTTAAAAGACTGGTGTACTTGGGATGACGACTACAACAAAGAGATTGTTGAAGTGATCCGCACCCAACTAGTCACACTCGCAACCAAACACCCGGGTTACACCAGTGTGTTAATGCAAGGCAGTGGCACCGCTTCTGTTGAAGCCACAATCGGCAGTGCGATTGGCCGACACGATAAATTACTCGTAGTGGATAACGGTGCCTACGGTGCGCGTATTGCACAAATTGCTGACTATCTTAACATCGCTTATCACGTCATTTCTCCTGGAGAAACGGACCGACCAGATCTCAGCGAAGTGGCGGAAATATTGGCAAACGATAATACGATTACTCACGTAGCGATTGTCCATTGTGAGACGACAACCGGCATGCTCAACCCAATCGAAGCATTTACCAGGCTTGCTAAACAGCATGGCAAGGTTGTCATTCTCGATGCGATGTCGAGCTTTGGAGGCATTCCAATGGACATCGGTGAGCTAGGTATCGACTTTATGATCAGCTCAGCGAACAAGTGTATTCAAGGCGTGCCGGGATTTGGCTTTGTGATTGCCAAACAAACTGAACTGGAAAAATGTAAAGGTCAGGCACGCTCGCTTAGCTTAGATCTGTATGATCAATGGCACTGCATGCAAACCAACCATGGCAAGTGGCGCTTTACTTCTCCGACACACACCGTACGCGCTTTCCATCAAGCGTTAACCGAACTTGCTCAAGAAGGCGGCATCGATGCACGCCACCAGCGTTACCAAACTAACCAAAAAACACTGGTTGCTGGGATGCGATCGCTGGGCTTTGAACCGCTACTCGATAATGAATTGCACTCACCGATTATCACCTCGTTCCATTCACCCACTCACAGCGGTTACCAATTCAAAGCGTTTTATCAGCTTTTAAAGGAACAAGGCTTTGTGATCTACCCAGGTAAAGTATCAAACGCAGACTGCTTCCGTATCGGTAATATCGGTGAAGTGTACCCAGAAGACATTGAACGCTTGATTGGTGCAGTCGCCAACGCCATGTATTGGCAGCAATAAAGCTAAATCCGATTGGAAAAGAAGCGGACATCAAGAGAAAAATAATGACTCAAGATAGACAACCGACTCATTTTCGTAGTGAAGGTGATATCAACACCACCCCTGCCCGCCAAGCATGGAAAGAGGCGATTGAAGATGCCACGACACAAAACTTATTGCAGCGTGATAGTCAGGTATTCTTACATCAAGCCATGTCTACCCCTTGCTTAGATAGCTTAGAGTCTGCAGACGGTATCTATCTTCAAGATAGTGCTGGTAAACGTTATATGGACTTTCATGGCAACAATGTGCACCAGTTAGGCTACGGCCATCCGCATGTAATACAGCGAGTGCAACAGCAGATGGCAAAACTGCCCTTTTCCCCGAGGCGTTTTACGCATGCCATTGCAATAGAGTGTGCGGAAAAACTGACCCAGATTTGTGGTGGCGAGCTCAATCGTGTTTTATTTGCGCCGGGCGGTACATCAGCTATTGGTATGGCACTCAAATTAGCTCGTCATGTTACAGGGAATTATAAAGTGGTTTCCTTGTGGGATTCATTCCACGGAGCATCACTCGATGCGATTGCCGTTGGAGGCGAAGCCTGTTTTCGTCAGGGCATGGGGCCATTAATGGCGGGCGTCGAGCGCATTCCACCTCCAATTTCCTATCGCGGTGCTTTTCCCAGCACAGATGACAGCGACGTGCATTACGCCGACTATCTAGAATACGTCATTGAAAAAGAAGGGGGCGTTGGGGCATTTATTGCAGAAGCCGTGCGCAACACTGATGTTCAAGTACCAAGCAAAGCGTATTGGCAACGAGTGCGCGAAATTTGTGACAAACACAATGTACTACTCATCATCGACGATATTCCTAACGGCATGGGTCGAAGCGGTGAATGGTTTACCCATCAAGCCTATGGCATCGAACCCGATATTTTGTGTATCGGCAAGGGTTTCGGCGGCGGTCTCGTCCCCATCGCCGCAATGATCACCAAAGACAAGTTCAACACCGCTACGGACATTTCTATGGGGCATTACACCCATGAGAAGAGCCCGATAGGCTGCGCGGCAGCACTTGCCACCATGGAAGTCATCGAGCAGGAAGGGCTGCTCGCCAAAGTAAAAGCAGATAGCCAATTTATGCGCGAAAAGCTTAGTGCCATGCAGGCTAAGTACCCGGTTATTGGTGATGTGCGCGGCATCGGTTTGCTATGGGGCGTTGAGCTCGTCACCAATCAACAAACTAAGCAGCGCGCGTTTGATGAGGCGGAAACTGTCTTATATCAATGCTTAAACAATGGCCTAAGTTTCAAAGTCTCCCAAGGTAATGTGATTCAACTTAGTCCACCTTTGATTATTTCTCGACAACAGCTTAACGACGCGTTAGCCATCTTTGAACAAGCGATCGCTGACGTCTGTCATCAATATCACTATTTATAATGGATTACTAACAATGACTAACAACACTTCACCAATTCAAGCAGTTATCTTTGACTGGGCTGGAACCATCGTCGATTTTGGATCTTTTGCTCCAACCAGTATCTTTGTCGAAGCATTCAAACAAGGGTTTGACTTTGATGTTTCGCTGACAGAAGCTCGCGAACCGATGGGCATCAGCAAGTGGCACCATATTCAAGCCGTGGGTCGTATTCCTTCAGTAAAGGCACGCTGGGCCGCTCAATTTGGCCGCGAAATGACGACTGAGGATATCGACATCATCTACGCCGCCTTTATGCCATTGCAAAAAGCCAAAGTGGCGGATCACGCAGCGCCGATCCTAAACGCTGTGGAGGTGGTCGAGGAGCTCAGAGCCAAAGGCATCAAAATTGGCTCATGCTCTGGCTACCCGCGCGAAGTGATGGATGTACTCATTCCTGTCGCTGCCGATTATGGCTACAAACCCGACTACATCGTCGCCTCAGATGATCTAACACATGGGGCGCGCCCTGCGCCATATATGGCACTGAAAAATGTCATTGAATTGGGCGTGACCAATGTAAACCATTGTGTGAAAGTCGATGACTCTAAACCGGGAATTGAAGAAGGTCACAATGCAGGTATGTGGACTGTTGCGCTATTACTGTCAGGAAATGAAGCGGGTTTAACCTTTGAGCAGTTCCAAAGCGCCGATGAAGAGACACTCAATACGGCTCGCGAACAAGCACGCGAAAAGCTGATCGCAAGCAAACCACACTACCTAATTGATACGATTGCCGATCTGCCACAAGTAATTGCTGAAATTGAACAGCGTATTGCTGCAGGCGAGCGCCCTTAATCTATTGATTATGCGCGCTGTTCAACCAAAGCCAGCATCACAAGTGCTGGCTTTTTCATTGAAGTCGATGAGTTACAAACCGCTTAAATCGATTTCTACAGGTTCACCAAGCCAATACACATACTCTGTATGGTCCAAAATATCATCACCAGTATCAGCATGAACAAGTACACTTAAACCATCACGGTGTTCATCAAGCCACGGGATCAGCGCATCAAAATCCGTACTGGAAAACAAAATTTGGCAGCTCCACTTAGTATGCGGGCCCACTAACTTTTGATGTACACGGCCAATCGTCAAACCGAATTTGTTTGCCACTTGATGGCACAAGTCCGTTGCAAACGCTAAGGTTTGCGCATCAAAATAGACGTGAGCATGGTATTGCTTATGAAGATTTACGGGATATTTATGAGCGGTCACTTTATCTGGCCTTTACTATAATTATTGCTTTATTTTCAGTCTTTAACGTTAGTCTAAACAGTAATGTAAGCAAGCACGAAAATACTTGCAGCGTCACTTAAATCACTGGGACGGCATTATAACGACTTCCTCGATTGAATATAGCCTCATTTAACGCTTTATCATTTGGCATCAATACGTATAATCCCTGCTCATTTTTATGATCAAAGAGCATCTGCATGTCTAAATTGTTTTTCAAAGGCCGAATCGACGCTAGGCAAAACCACGTAATTTCTGGTTACAACGTGAACCGTGATGTTAAAGCTGGGTCTCCAGAAGCGCCTATCACTGTTACTGTATGTTCAGAAGAGCGTAAGACTGAGATTGAACTTATCGTTAACGAAAAAGCAATCGTTGCCAACATCATCGTGGATGCGACTCAAGCAGAAAACACCATCGAACTGGATATCCTGCTAAACAAACCAGCCACAACCGTATTTGAAAAAACGCCAAACCGTAACGATCCATGTAGCTGTGGAAGTGGCAAAAAATACAAAAAGTGCTGCGCATAAGACAATACGTAAACACAAAAATACCGCCATCTATTGGCGGTATTTTATTTATACAGCAAGTCTCGACTCAATAATCAGCGCACGGTTTTTACGATAAAATAGCCAGATATGTAGTTTTCATCATCGTGCTTATAGGTTATCTCAAGTTTGTAGCTCTCATCGGTTACCTGAGATACGCGAAAACTACCTAAACCACTCATATTATTTCCCGGCGGGCTATACATGGTCATTCGCGTGTAATCGCCGAAATTGCCACTTCGACTCTTTGCATTGCCATCATTAAACTTGAACAAATTGATATGTGGAAAGCTCGTTCCCTCAAATTCACCAGGTACGGTATCGGTGCCATACAAAGTGTGCACTGTACTATTTAAAAACGGCACTTCCACCAGCATTGTTGCTCGCCACTCTTTCCCGTCGATTTTCCCTTGCAAAGGCGCGTCATCAAACTCGTAGCAAAATTCTTTATTGGTTTTGGCCTTTCGTAGGGCTTTAAATAGCGCTGCCATAGTTTTCCCATGGTCGACTTTCAAAGTTCCATCAATCTCTGCAATGTAAGTCGTGAACTTAAGATCAGGAAAACAGTAACGACTAAGGCTAACCAAAACGCCTTCATCGATCTCCTTCACCTGAACCGGACGCTCCCCAGTGTATCTTTTTTTGATAACCAACTCGTCGTTTTGATTCTCTGCATGGAGAATAATCGAGTCCAGTTTCTGCGTGTTATTTTCTACTAACGCTTGCCAATATTGGATCGAAAGTTCGAGCTTTGACTCTTGTTCTGAACATCCAATTAGCAGAAGACAAAAGGATAATAATACTGGGTAGTTTTTCACGACACCGTCCTTGGTAATAATGTTGACTTAATTGGATTGATTGATAACGCGCGCTGAGTGCTCACGCTTATAAGTCTCAAGCAGGGAACTAGATATCCATTTCTAATCACAAAAATGAGTGACCATTCAATCAAGCCACCACCGTAACATTTTATTAACCCGTCAACATTTTAAATGCTAATAAATGGATATTATTGCGGCAAATCGCACGTTAATTCGCATCTCACTTTTATTCCCTCTAACGCCCCTTTCCAATAAGCAATCAAAAGTCGAATATCATCTCGATAAGCCGTTCTGTAGACTCTTTACTATTTTCTCGATGGGTTAAATAAGCGACATGAGCATCAGTACTCGCCGATGGAGATAATTGAATGCTCCAAAGGGGCTTAATCTGATTAGGAATCATTGAGTAACGCACATCGATAATACGCAAATTGTTATGAGGATCTTGTGCTAAATAACCCTCTGAGAAACGGTTAAAACGCATGATGTCTTGGCTTTGCTGTGAATCATTTTTAAGCCACGGGAAGTCCCTTTGAAGATCTAACTTAGCAATAGCGCTACCTTGGTAATATTTAGCGGATGTGCCTACTCTAACTGCATCCACATAAAAGTGTTCATTAGTCTCATATACCACTTTCCAAACCAAAATGTTGCCAAAGCTTGGCTTCGCTTGCAGTCTTAATGGTGAATGGTCACGCTCAGCGGCTAATTGCCAACCAGCCTCTTCAGCCCTTTCTCTTTGTACTGCAGCAAGCACCAGATAACCAACAGCCCAAAGCAATGTGATTCGCGCAAAGCAACGATTTCGCTTCAGCATCGCAAACACAAATAAAGCAACGATTGGCAAAGTAAATATAGGGTCAACCACAGACACCATATTCCAAGCAAAACGTTGCTCACTAAATGGCCATAATAGCTGTGTACCATAGGACGTACAGGCATCCAACAGTGCATGAGAGCCAAATCCTAACGCGCAATAAAGCCAACTTTGCTTAAAAGTAAATCCGCGCTTTTTTGCGATCAAAGGGTGTAATACGAGACAGCAAATCAAACTGCCGATAGGAATAAACAATAGCGAATGAGTAAATTGCCGATGGTACTCAAGAAATAGCAGAGGATCACTGGTTGAGCGGATCAGCACATCTAAATCAGGCGACATTGCCGATAGTAGCCCCAATATACCTGCGACTACTATATGCTGTTTTTTACTGACCGACTGTGAAAATGATGCCCCAAGCACACCCTGCGTTAATGGATCCATAATGTCGTCACTCCATGAGGGTAATAGCAATACTTTTTACGAAAATAGGTAGCTGCACCAATGCGATAAATGTATCAACTAGGTCACCATTCTCTGCAAATTTTGGCTCTACATTTTTAGACAAGTCCAAATTTTTCCAATGCAAACCAAACCGTAAGACCAATCAACATGATCACCACCGTTAATAGGTCTTTCTTGGATTTATTGTTTTCCAATTCAGCCGCTTTCAGTAAATCTTTCTCTCTATTTTCATCTTCTAACATTGCTTCATTGGCTTTGTCCGTTAACCATTTAATCTGACTATTCATGGTTTTGATTTCATCTCTAATCTCAGAAAGTATTTTTACTGATTCGTTATCATTCATCTCATTCCCTCAATACCCTATCGCACCATCCATGATGCTAAATGAAGCTTTCTATATTGCTCCTAATTGGCACTATATCGATGTTACTTCACCTTACCTGCTAATACTCTTTTCAGCATTAGTACAGATAAGAACAATAAAAATGTAAACACTGACAAATATATCGAACCCAACAACCAAGAGTGATAACGGTACCAATGTGTTGCCACCACAACAAACGGGGTCTGTAAGTAGTAGCCTGAGAGTAAACCAAATATAGCCAAACTAACGACTATCGCTAAAACCCCTTTTAAAGCGTACTCTCGATTAACATGAGTTACTTTATCTTTAGCTCGCCATGCTAAATAGCCTAAACCTATCCAGCATCCCAAAGACATCACTCCTAATGAGTAGTCAATCCACAACTTCTCGTTACCGTCACTAATGGCAAATTCCACTACGAACGTAATGATTGCCAACAACACGTAGATATTTACCGATCTTGTCATCATCAATACCGGTGTTCTGGTTCTGACATAATAAGATTACTTGAATATAGAATCACCCGGATGATGTATGCCATCATAAATCTTTACTGGCTCCAAATCGTAAGGATTCACACCTTCTAAACACGCTACGTTGATCGCATATTGATGTGGATTGGAGCGCCTTTGATGATGCGTATATATGCCGCAAGTTTTGCAGAAGAAATGCTTAGCTGTCATGGTGTTAAATTGGTATAGAGTCAGATTATCCTCTCCTTTAACAATTTTTAGGTTCTCTAAAAGCACTGATGCGGCAATTGCGCCACGCTTTCGACACATCGAACATGAACAGCGACGAGGATCTTCTAGACCGTTTGGTAACGTAAGTTCTAATTCAACTGCACCGCAGTGACATTTTGCTATGTGTACCCTGTTAATTTTCATACTTCTGCTTCCTTGCTTTCGTATTTCATTTAAACCAATTAGTTTGAGCAAAACACTAACGCAGCCCCCATAGGTAGTGGTGTAAATGGCATCCAGCCTCCCAATGCAATCCTGTTTTATGTTCCTATCTTAGTGACCTCATGAATTTCAATTTTTATGCTATCGAAAGATGCCAAGCATTGCTCATCAATTCTAATGACGCTTTACATAGATTATTAATATGGACGCCAAAGGGCATAAGGGTGAGAACTTGTTTTTCTACAACCACTATATAGCTCCGCGTACAACTGGCGATAAGTGGTTTGTGCGAGGTCCTGAATACCCCATTCGGGTCTCTCACTAAAATAGGCTTTGGCTTGATCGTAGTTATCTCTGTACTTTGGATAGATGACGATCTTTCCCCATTCATAATTTATATCGGTAACATAGACGGTTGAGTAACCAGAAGGCAATTGAAATACCAGCGTCTTATTGCAAGGAGTAAACTTACCTAAATAATTCCCACCTGCGTCAGTCGCTTTTGTCGACGTGATTGCAATCACCGAGCCACGCTTTGCATTCCCAACGATATAGCGTTGATCTTCGGTCAGAGTATATGATGGTTGCGAAAATGATCCTTCTTTAAATCCACCCTCATCGTAACTCCCTATAGATAAGTTAACCTCGTAAGTCGTTAACGGATTACCGATAACAAACCTCACGTGATCCTTTGAAGTTGATGTTTCTGGGTGCTGCATCCGGCTACACTCAAAATAACGGTTAACATCAATAAATTTTTGCTCATTATCCCTCCCTGTACTTAGCTGCACGATAAACCACGCCCTAACCGAATCCGTTCGTTTTTATTGCCGTTTTGAGTAACTTGATTAGTGCGTATCACACTTAAAATAGCGATCATCACAATCCAACATTAAATCCATATACTCTCTTTGAGCGTTAGCGCTCAAGAGATAAATACAACTCCACTTCGCGCTCTTCAACTAACTGACCTGTCGGTATAAAGCCACAACTTGTGTAGAAACCTAAAGGGCTGCCTGAACCTGAAACAACACTGGTGTATAGCCGAGAGATTCTATATTCATCAACCAATGCTGATTTCAATAACTCTATCGCTTTGCGGCCGTAACCTTTTGACTGTTGAGATTGATCTAACATAAGACGCCAAAGCTCAAATTTGCCAGAATCAGTATCTGCGTTTACTAAGATAAAACCAACAGGATTATTATTTAAGTAAACCCCCTTAAACCAAGGGAAAGGCATAAAGTTCGCTTCAGCTAATAAAATAGCATTGCTATCAACATGATTGCGCTGGTTTTGGGCGACGTCTAACTGACAAATTTCATAGAAATTCCGTTGATTTATATTTCTTAATTCGAGGCACATATCCATCGTTCCCTTCAAACCTGTAATGCAAAATATGACCGACAAACCTAGCCAAATCTTATTCAAGACACCTTAGTTTCTATATTTAGCTGACCCGCTAAACCCGCCTCTCTGTGAACGTTTAACGTTTTAAATTCTTGGGATGACGTCATGTCAATAAGCGCTTGCCGTGATGGATATTTAACGATTACGAATGAATCCCAGAGATCTTCGACTTGACCTAAAATGAGCCCTGTAATCTCAGAATAGAAAACGACTTCTGCACCATATTTCTCGAGAACCTTAAGCATGGGGTGACCGTACAAATCATATGCTTCCCTACCCGTTAATGCCGTTTCTCTACCATCGGCATATTCAGCCTTCTCTCGAAACTTAAACAGGTTTAACAAATGAATTTCGCCAGAGTCAGGTGACGATGCCAGCTTTTTAAGCTGACTCTCTGATGGGTAAAGCTGATTTAGAACGTCCATTTTCTCTCCTTCAACATAACTCCCTGTTATCTCAAACCTTAGTTGTCACACCATTGCATTTGGCAAGGCTCTCCATCGTTGTTTCCATCAATTTTTACGTTCGGACAGTTCGCTAAATAAAACTTTGCTTCATTGCATGACGTCATTTGGCTGCAATAAACTTTGCCTTCACATGTAAAGCCCATCTGTTCATATGTAGGAATAGCAGCTAACTTTTCGTAAGCAAAGTAACCTATTGAACCTACGATGAAAAGCAATAAGAATCACAGTAATATCGATGACACTGCACTGCCGTGTTTATGAGGCACAACGCCAACTAAAGAGACAAAATTTGCATTCGCTTTACCGTTGTTCCATTCAAGCTGAAACTCGACGTCGTCACCGATTTTTGGACGTCTGTAGCCTTTTTCAAACTTTGATATATGAACAAAAATATCGCCTTGATGATCACTACATTTAATAAAACCGAAGCCGCGGTCATCAACCCACCGTACAATTGCGCCCTTCATCGTTATCCTTTCCTTTGAGCGATATCACTCCACCAATCTATAGCTAAATGCCACACCGCTGAAGTCTGAATGAATCACGTGATTACTGGAACTCTCGACTGAAGCGACGAATTTTTGTGCGCATGTTTTTCATCGGTGATGATGTATTAAATTGAATCATCCTTCCCAACGTCCATTGCTCATACCACTCAACACCATACAATTCCTGATCGGTTAAGTTTGAAATCAGTAACAGTAACTCGTTAATAGTAGACTCAAGCTCAGCAAGCAGATCATGGTATTTCCATTCACTATATTCTTGGTGGAAGCTTTCTGCGAGTAAACCCAACTGATTCCATTTATAACCGGTTTCAGGGAAATCTACCTGCTGGTTTTGGGACTTTAAATAATGCCACTTAAGAACGAGTTTCCCCCAGCCAAGTAAGTAAGCAACCGTATCACTCACGCTAATGAGCGTTCCTTTAACGTTTCCCTATACCGAGAATGCGAGCTTTGTTACTGGAATTGACCGGTAGTCTGCCATGAGTTTCAAAAATATTGAATTAATGGCCAACTCCAGTTCATCTTTACATCTTGGAATAGAGGACATTTGTCACCGCCTAGCGTTTAACGCTTGCTTAAGTAGTATAAATTGCACCTAGCGATCAATATCTAAGCTATAGCTGATTTTAGGACCATGCTGTTGATTACTTAGATCTATTACATAGCCAGAGTAGTCATCAAAAAATGCGCCTGTAATGATTGTCCACCCGGAGTCGGACTTTTCAATCACTGTCTCAAATTGTTCTGAAAATGAAGAGCTGTTAAATTCATAAAGGCTTTTTACTGCCTCGGCAAAAACAAGCACATTTTGTTTATCTGACAGGTCAAAGTCTGATTTGAGGCAACGACTCATGTCCGGCAAATCTTGTGTCGAGGATGGTTGTTCAAGGCTACTAACCGCATCATCCAATGAATAAAATAGATAGCCACCAAAGCGCATTTCGCCATGTGGTTCTTTAACGACTGGTGTTGCCGAGAAAAACTCACATTGAAACGCAGTTCGAATCGCTAAAGATGAGATAGGTTGAACTTCGACACTCATCCAAGATGCAACTTTTTGTTCAATTTGCTGCTGAGGTGAAGCTAATGCTGACGCACTTAAACCTAACGTAAAAGCGAGAATTGTATTTTTCATAGGTGGTGTCCTTACTGCATATGAAACACCTATTATACACATCCACAAATTATATTGGTCTGAGAATAGGTATGACCACAAACAAGATCTCAGTTCCTTAACTATCAGTTGAGACCCTCAGAAGCTCTTAAACCCGAAGACGAGAGAACAACTTAAAGCACTCTGCATACGAAAAAATGCCACGTGACTACAGTCCTTAATGATTATTTTTACAATAACCGTTAGTTAGCTGCGTTGGAACCAACTTTGGTGAAGCCTAACAGCAGACAAAACTTGTAGCCATTATTCATAATATTAACCAAACGACTCACACCAATTCTTCACCATATCTTCAAACGGTTGCTTAATTGGCAAACCTGAGTCAGCACTTTGATTTATGTAAAGTACATCCTTTGTTTCCCTATACTTCTTCATACCCAGAGCATTGGCCCAGTAGTAAATTCCCCAATTTGGCAAATCCCAATTTGGCGCATACTGATTGTATTCATAGTCCACGTAGTAGAGTACGTTGTGCATGACTACGAAGTTGTCAGGAAAGTAATCAATGTTGAGTTCTGCCTCTTTTAATGCTCGAGCCATTTCAAAAACTTGTTTCACACAAGCATCCGTTAACGAACCCGCAATGACTAACTCAGTAACAAGATCACCTTCAATATATTCTTTTAGTAAATAATTGTGCTCTGCATTTGCTTCAATTAATCGCGGTACTTTGATACCAAGACTCGCTAATTTTTCAAAAGCCTCGACTTCAAGTTCTACTTTATTTGCGTCACCAAACGAATAGTAAGCACACGGTTCATAGTGCATGAATTTGATGACATATTTGCCATCATTACTCTCTGCCAAATAGGAATACCCTGACTTTCCTTTGCCTAAGAATTTTCGGATAACCACTTCGCCTAGTTTCGTAGTAATCCGCTTTCCAATTGCATTTGTAATGTCCATATTTTATCCATTTTGTGTAATGTTCTATTCGTTGAGAAACGCTGCTACTTAACCTTATTTATACTCCCTAAGATACTTGTTATGCGTTTTCCCAACTTAACTCTTGATGCCGCCCTATTCGCTAAACGCAAGCTTTTCAGTTGTTTTTACGCATTGCCGCTTCATCTGGATATACTTCAAATATCCAGTGTCGAAACCCAATACCACACAATAATCCACCTAAGATAGCAATTACGCCACAAAGGTAAGGGAAATATTTCCTGTCTTTACTCACGACTTCGATTTTCATATTCTCAATTGAAATACGATCTTCTTTGATACTATCAGGCAACTCATCTTGAGCTTCAATAATTGAAATTTTCTCCGCAGCTTGAAAACCATATCGTTGTAGGTGTAAGTTTGACTGAGTAAGAAATAGAGGCTAAATACGAAAATTACAGCACCAACAATCGCCATTAACTTATACGGGTTATCGGTTGGGACACTTAAAGATGAATTCATACTCAATATTCTCATTTTATCGCTAGCACATAAGGAATGACATGGATCCTCCCAAGGAAATGCCACACTTAAGTGGTACACATTTGCACCGGGAGCACCATGTCTAACTACTCTTATTCTCAGGATTGATTGAGCTAAAACCACTTCAGCATTCATGTTGTTGAACAACACAGCAAAGTCTTACTTCATCAATCAGTCACTCGCTCTAAACTGCTGACTAAAATAGCAAATATGCTATCTATGCACATAGGCAACAAAGCGTGTAGTGGTGCACATTATTGGATGAGAACATTACGCAAACTCGCAATCGCTCGATAAAAGCTGAATTTTATTTAGACCAAGCCCGCTTGCTTTGATTAGCCACTTCATTGGTGCGCATCCATAACAACGAACAGCAAAGTTGCTTACACCTCGGCTGAGCCTGAAGATAACTGGAAAACAACTGTTTAACCATTTTTTTGAATAGCGCCTGCTGGGGTTAACCGATATGTGTCTAGTGACCCTATGACAAGTCATAGGCAGCGGCGAGACCGTAATAAGAGATCCTCAATATGTGTTTGTCGTAAGCAATGCTTGATGACCGAAATGACAAAGCGAAGTAGATAACTTTGTTGTTCGAAGAGCATTGGCTGCTCACGCAGCCAATAGGATGTTATTGCCTATTGACAGGCAGAAGGCTCATATGTGTTATATGATACCCAAAACTTTGGCAATGATCTCTTAAGATATTGAAAGAATAGTATATAGCTCTTGTTAGAGGGCCACACCCGAGAGCCAAATTCATCTCTATACCTTGCTGTTTGGCAAAGCGCTCGAGGTAAGATTCAGTGTTTTTAACATCATGGTTATATCTGTTCTTACTAAACTTCCAATATGTGTATTTTGCATGAAAGTGATACACATCTGATTGCTTAGTTAAAACTTCAATGTGTCCTCTAGGAAGAGGTTTATTTAAATACCCTTGAGCGGAATATTTTGCAGGGTTAGAAGTGATGTCAATAATCTCACTATTAGGGTCATCAATATTCAGCCTAATCCAAGCATGAAAAAGCATTGGCGTCATCATCCTCAAATGGGTTCATATTAGCTATGTTGTTAAAAACTTCATTTAACTTGCTAAGCACTGGAGTTCCTAACACACCAATTACAACACCAGCTTTGGTGCCTTCTTCTTCACTTCAGGTAGAATAGCAAAGTGAGCAGGTAAACAGTTGTCATCAAGATAGCTCAAGCTAGGTTCACCAAAGCTCACCCAAAGCGGCTGGTTGGACTCTGTGCGTATATAGACCTCATGTAATACTTTGATTGCATGCAGTTTATACTCATCCACAGTTACTTTATCAATTAGGGCATTTTTCTTTGTTCAGATGTTACAGATAGGATGTAGCAATAGTACATGATGTACATTTGGAGCGCACTCCTATCATATAACGAATGACATGGATTCCTCCCGAGGAACTGCCACAATTAAGTGGTACACATTTGCACTGGAGGCACCATGTCTGACTATTCTTATTTTTGCGGGATTGATTTAGCTAAAACCACTTCAGCATTCATGCTGTTGACCAGCATGGCAAAGTTTTACTTCATAAATCAGTCACTGCTCTAAACTGCTGACTACAATAGCAAATATGCCACCTATGCGAATAGGTGTCGAAGCGTGGTGGTGCACATTATTGGGCGAGAACACTACGAAAACTCGGTCACGATGCTCGTATCATGGCGGTGAAATATGTCACACCATATCGAACCAAAGGAAAAATGACCTCAATGATGCAGTCGCTATATGCGAAGCCGTGCAAAGGCCCACTACTCGCTTTGTTCCTATCAAATCCCCGAGCAACAAGCTATCTTATCGGTTCATCGAATGAGAGAGCATTGGTGCGCGAACGGACCGCATTGATGAATCGTATTCGTGCACTACTTTCTGAATTCGGCCTCATCATCCCCGTTGGTCGCGCTTCGTTGATGAGGCTAGTACCTGACATGCTTGAAAACCCTGAGAACGAGCTTCCAACTTAGCACGTGCAACGTTAGCTGATGCATTCGAGCACCTTAAGTCTCTCAACCAGAATATCGATAACACAGAAATCACTTTCGACGCGTTCGCTAAAGTCAGCACAAACGTCCAAAGAATAATGAAAGTACGCGGCATCGGTCCTCAAACCGCAACAGCTCTCCTCGCCTCCATCGGCAATGGCGCTCAATTTGATAAAAGCCTAGATTTCTCTGCTTGGTTAGGTTTGGTTCCTAAACAGTACTCAACTGGCGGAAAACCGAAATTAGGACGCATCACAAAACATGGCGATAAATATCTGCGGACACTGCTTGTCCATGGTGCTCGAACAGTCATCGCTAACTTAGGTGATAAACAAGACCGGTTTAACCAGTGGTGCCGACGCGTTTTAGAGCGAAGAGGATGAATCGTGCGGTGGTCGCGTTGGCAGCGAAAACGCACGAATAATTTGGTCACTGATACACAACCAGACGGAGTATGAGAATTGCTGCTTAAGCTTTCGTTAACTCAAGCAGCGTAAGCGTTTTACCTACCGGGTCATAGCAGACGCAATGGATGGAGATAGGTTAAGACCACGAGCGGAGAGCCTGTTAATGCGGCGGACATATTGAATGTCATCTAACGAATAAGGCACCGCAGTCGCGCAAAGTCATCAGGGTCACGATGCATGCGAATCATCGATAAGTAGACCGAATGTAGAGCGGCAGTCCAAAACCCATCACTGGAAGTTTAGCGGATGTTTGACAACCGGGGAATCCATGTAGCCCTGTTAAGGGTGAGTAACGCAATACCGAAGCCGCCGCATACCACCTTAATCACAAAAACCAACGCATAGTAAAAATGCCACGCGTTGCGAATCCCTCTTGAACAGTTTGTTATATGCGCACCAACGGATATTTCATAGACATACTAAAAGAATTATCACTACTTGAACTACAACTAAAACCCTGCTCTTTATAATAGCCTTCTAAACCGAGCTTTCGCTTTACCATTATTGTTACCTCATCAACGGAATCAAAGCTCTTAGCCACATTTATTGCTTGTTTTATGAGTAACTTTCCGATACCCAAATTTTGATATTCAGGTGCAACAAAGACACTGAGTTCAAGCTCGTTTCGTGCAATCTTATAGGGCTGCGATAGTGCAGCATACCCTGCCAAAGACAAATCTTTGTAATAGAGAACCACAGCAACGTAGTCCCAATAAGCAGTTGTTAGAGGCTCAAACCTATCTAGCACACTGTTCGGAACCATAGAAATTTTACGCCGAATCTCGTTAATCTCAGCTAGTTGTGGTTCCGAAGGAATATCTGTTAATACAGTAATCATTGCAAATTGTCTCTCAAGCATATAACGCTTAGTTATGGGTGGCAAACTTAGTGTGCTAGCCTTGAGCGAAGCGAAAATCAGCACACAGTTTGGCATCCCGCTTAAACTACTTGTTATACATAGTCCGTATTAATCCTCTAGTAATTGTTGGACAAACCTCAAAGGACTAACTAAAACAAATGCCCATACTAAAAGAGAAAAAGCTGTCACCTGAGTATATGGGACTGATATTGCATTGAAATATTGTGGCAGCAAGCCAATAGCACCTAAAGGCATAAAGAATATACCAGTGTACGTTCGAAATTCGCTGATGTAGAACTCAGCAAAAGAAATGAAGATTAAGATCACTGAAGCAAGAGCAATACCAATCATAAAGAGCAGAATATAAATCGCCCAAAACCCCATTTTTGATGCATTAACACTGACACCTCAGAAAATAGCGCACCAATAAATACAGGAATAAAAATTTTCGAAGATAAATCATCAATTGCTTTTGCGTAAATTGTTCCAAAATTCTCCATATACGCCTCCATATGTATAACGCTAAGTTAAGGGGTGACAAACTAGTAGTGCGCTACACTTGAGCGAAGCGAAACAGCGCACAGTTTGGCATCCCGCTTGAACTACTGTTATGTGCGACTTACATGATTCATTCGCCGCGATTCAAATCTGCCGCTTAATTAAAACCATTTTCTCAACGGTCAAACTGTCTTGAATATAATGAACTAAACCACCGAAATCAGTATCCACTAAGATTCCACTAGATAAATATGACCATGCTTTCTTAGGGTACGGCTTAGAGTATTCGTCTGCATCAACATCGACGACTACTACGCCAAAATATTTATCATCAATCTGAACAGAATCGCCTAGCTTGGATTGATTGCCATCGGTGTATTTCATAATTCCTCTGATAATCCGATTCATGGACTCCACTCTATAAGCACATAACGCCTTGTTAAGGTGTGAGGCACGCAATACCGAAGCCTCCGCATAGCACCTTAACCACTAAACCAAACGCATAGTAAAAATGCCACGCGTGCCGAATCACTCTTGAACAATTTGTTAGAATTATCTTTCACCGTTATATGACACTTCAGACTTGTCGATCCCAATGTCTTTGCGCATTGCGTTGGTCAAATTAAGAGCCTTAGACCTAATAACTTCCCAACTAACAGACTTACCGTCAAATACAACAGCTAATAACTGATCATGAATACATCATTGGCATCCATCACTTCTTGCGGCGCTATCATTGCTAGATACCCATAAATCTTTAGGCGCTCTGTTTCGAATTGCTCTGCTTCTGTGCTGTTAGTTGCTGCTTATTTCTAAGAACAATCATTTCTACTTTTGCCAGCATTGTAGCCACCAAGTCAATCGTAGCTCGATAGATCAACAACTTATCATTGTGCTCTCTGAGTTGGGTTTGCTTATAAATTTCGATCTCACTGTTGAGTTTGGCTAAATTTTGCTGGCTCTCTTGATGTAACTCAGTTCTTAGTTTCTCCAGCTCTCGATCATGTTCGGCTTTTCTTTTACCATTAACCGGTTTGCCCAAATTTTCCTAAGTAATTTGACAACCAAGAATAATGGCACCACTTCCGCCAAGAGCAGCAATGATAGTTGCCCCAATTTTTAGATATTCGTCCATAGTTACCCGATAATTTCTAACAGTGTATTAGACTGAACTCTCACTAAGATCCCCAGCCTCAACTGAATTTCTTGTTACTTTACTGAGAACATATCAACATAAACAACAAGTTGCACTAGTACATAGATGTCTTGTGACTATTGGCTCATGATCAAAACGAGAATGGCCATTTATAGAGTTCTTATAAAGAAACTAGATGAAAGGAAAATATACGTTATTTCATACACCTAACGTATCAACTTGGGCAAAACTGAGAATGGAAGGCTTACTAATATCCCAAATGTTCAAGTGGCAGTAGTGTAGTTGAATCTTATGGATTAACCCTTACCCCCTTTTACAGAGCATCAAACATAAAAAACGCCACAGAGACTGTCTGTGGCGTTTTCATATATCCGAAAATTGTTGGCTAAATGGCGCTGTTTTTACTATTCATCGGCTCGAATCACCCATGTTCAAGCAAATCGAACGGCTACCGATTTAACCTAATTTTCGTTATTCCCAATCAAGGATAACTTTGCCAGACTGGCCGCTACGCATGATGTCGAAGCCTTTTTGGAAGTCATCCACTTTGAATTGGTGAGTGATGATTGGCGTCAAATCTAGGCCAGATTGGATCAAAGAAGCCATCTTGTACCAAGTTTCGAACATTTCACGGCCGTAGATACCTTTAATCACTAGGCCTTTGAAGATCACTTGGTTCCAGTCGATGCCCATGTCTGATGGTGGAATACCTAGTAGTGCTACTCGGCCACCGTGGTTCATAGTTTTTAGCATTGAGTTGAACGCTGCTGGGTTACCTGACATTTCAAGACCAACGTCAAAGCCTTCTTGCATGCCAAGTTCTGCCATTACATCTTCAAGTGACTCTTCTGCTACGTTCACGGCGCGAGTTACACCCATTTGACGAGCAAGATCTAGGCGGTATTCGTTTACATCAGTAATCACAACGTGACGAGCACCAACGTGTTTTGCTACTGCCGCCGCCATAATGCCGATTGGACCAGCACCGGTGATCAGCACATCTTCACCCACTAGGTCAAAAGATAGCGCTGTGTGCACTGCGTTACCAAACGGGTCAAAGATTGACGCTAGTTCATCAGAGATATCTGCTGGGATCTTAAATGCGTTAAACGCAGGGATCACTAGGTATTCTGAGAAACAACCAGTGCGGTTTACGCCCACACCGATAGTGTTACGACATAGGTGCGTACGGCCACCACGGCAGTTACGGCAGTAACCACAAGTGATGTGGCCTTCACCTGAGACACGGTCACCAATCGCGAAACCTCGAACTTCTTGGCCGATACCGACAACTTCACCCACGTATTCGTGGCCGACCACCATTGGTACCGGAATGGTTTTTTGCGACCATTCATCCCAGTTGTAAATGTGCACGTCTGTACCACAGATTGCGGTCTTTTTGATTTTGATCAGAAGGTCGTTATGGCCAAGTTCTGGTTTCTCAACCTCGGTCATCCAAATGCCTTCTTCAGGCTTTAACTTTGATAATGCTTTAATTTTCATACTACGCACCAAAAAGGCCCCGAAATGCTCAGGGCACAAAAATACTGGTATAACTTAACAATAGGTTATTTTGTGAAATTGGGTTGCTCATCGACTCAAGCCAAAACCAACCCATTCCTTAGATGAATTAGATGATGCCCATCTCTTGACCAACTTCGATAAACGTATCGATAGCGCGATCAAGTTGCTCACGAGAGTGTGCTGCAGACATTTGAGTACGAATACGCGCTTGACCTTTTGGCACCACTGGGAATGAGAAACCTACTACGTAGATATCTTTCGCCAAGCAACGCTCTGAAAATTCTGCCGCTACTTTTGCATCGCCCAGCATGATTGGAATGATTGCGTGATCAGCGCCCGCTAGCGTAAAGCCCGCTTCGGTCATACGAGTACGGAAGTGTGCTGCGTTTTCCCATAGGTGAGCACGTAGATCGCCACTTTCTTGTAGTAAATCAAGTACACGTAGAGATGCATTAACAATCGCAGGTGCAACAGAGTTAGAGAATAGGTATGGACGAGAGCGTTGACGTAGCCAATCAATCACTTCTTTTTTACCTGAAGTGTAGCCGCCTGAAGCGCCGCCCATTGCTTTACCTAGCGTACCTGTGATGATATCGATACGGTCGATCACGTTGTGGTACTCATGTGTACCCGCGCCATTTTCACCCATAAAGCCGACAGCGTGTGAGTCATCAACCATCACCAATGCACCGTATTTGTCAGCTAGATCACAGATAGCCGGAAGGTTTGCCACTACGCCATCCATTGAAAATACGCCGTCAGTCACGATAAGCGTGTTACGTGCGCCCGCTTCTTTCGCAGCAATTAGCTGCTCTTCTAGCTCTTGCATGTTGTTGTTTGAGTAGCGGAAACGCATCGCTTTACATAGACGAACGCCGTCAATGATAGAAGCGTGGTTCAGTGCGTCAGAAATGATTGCATCTTCAGCGCCCAAAATCGTTTCAAACAAGCCAGTATTAGCATCAAAGCAAGAGGTGTAAAGAATGGTGTCCTCTTTACCAAGGAATTGAGATAGTTTTTGCTCTAGCTCTTTATGGATGTCTTGCGTACCACAAATAAAGCGTACAGATGCCATACCAAAACCGTGCTGCTCCATACCCGCTTTACCCGCTTCAATTAGCGCAGGGTGGTTAGCTAGGCCTAAATAGTTATTAGCACAGAAGTTCAACACTTCTTGGCCAGTAGAAATTTTAACCTGAGCTTGTTGTTGAGAAGTAATCACACGTTCTGATTTGTAAAGGCCTTCAGCCTTCACTTCTTCAAGTTGTTGTTGGATCTGTTGGTAAAATGCAGAGGACATGTTCAATTCCTTCCAATAGTTGTTGTTTTCATTAGCACTGGGCTTAATTTATCCATCTCCACAGTGTATGTATTAAGTGTAATTCAGGAAGTGATTTAACATTATCCCGCCAGGTGGAAAAACATTATTGAATCAGAGGCACAAATACGTTTTACTTAATGACGGTTACCCAGGTGAAGTCGCGGAAGCAGGCATAAAAAAACCTCTTCGCGATTCAATCTCCGCTTAGAGGTTTCTCTCAAAATTATTCATGAATGGTGGTCTTTATTGAGGGATTGGCGCTTTAAACGACATTTGGATAGCACCAACAACCATCACGGCTGAAGCGATTAACATAAAGGTTTCTACTGTCGACCAGAGGTCAAACATAAAGTCGGTATAAGGCATCTTTTCGTTCTCGTTATAATGTTGTTATGATTGGACAATAACGTGCTACACCGTCAAAAACCGCGACGCAAATCGCAAAAAATCCTTATTTTCAAATATGTTAGTATGTGAAGAAATATGATCAACGCTCGTTTAATTACTCTGCTTCCAGACCTCGCCAGCTTTATTTTGATAGTGAATGAAGGGAGTTTCACCGCTGCAGCAAAAATGCTCGATGTCACCCCATCGGCATTAAGTAAGCTGATAACTCGTCTAGAAAAAGCCCTCTCTGTTAAGTTGTTTGAACGAACCACACGTAAACTGATCATTACCCCAGCAGGCCAAAAAGTGTATGACCAAGCATTGCTGATGGTTAACGCAGCACATCAAGCAATTGAGCTTTCGCATAGCGATCATACTGAAGTCAGTGGCGCTATTATGGTGGCTGCCCCCGAGGCATTTCTTAACTCGGTGTTACAACCTTTGGTGATCCCGTTTCTTGAACGCTACCCAGAAATGGAATTAAAGCTACGCGTTGCTGACGGAGAAATGGATTTGCTGCGTGATCGCATTGATGTGGCCTTTAAACTCACCGATAAACCCGATGAAAACTTGGTTCTAAAAGAGATAGGTAAAACCCATTTACGTCTATGTGCTAGCCCTAACTATATCGCACAATTTGGTATGCCCTCTCATCCAATCGACTTGTTTTCTCATCAATGTTTATACCTCGCGGAACGTGAACGTGACAATGTCTGGGATTTCTTTAAAGATGATGAATATCACTCAGTTGCCGTTAAAGGCCGTTACGCGGTAAACCACTCGCAAATGCGGCTTGCTGGCGTAAAAAATGGTTTGGGTATCGGTATCTTCCACGACTTTGTGATTGCCGAAGCGATTGAAAAAGGTGATGTGGTTGCAGTATTACCTGATTGGACCATCCAAAGTAACTATCACGGAGCGATTGCGATGCAGTACCCACAAACGCAATATATGCCAGCGAGGCTTCGTGCTTTTATCGATTTCGCCATTGAGCATCTGCAGGAAAAACTAGGAGCTTAATGCATCTCAAAGCTCAACCTATACTCCAAAGAGGCATCAGAGTTTACTGGTTACCCTACTTCTAAACGCCATGCCTTGAGTTATTAGATGTAAATTGTGCCGCGCAAATAGATAACCGCAAAGCCAGATAGTAACACTCGATCACTGACCATTCGGCAGTACAAGGCGCCACCGCGTTTCGATGCCTGATAAGCCAACATCTCTTGCTTACCTAGTTGCTCAGCCCAATAGGGTACCAAGCCCGCGTGAATTGACCCTGTCACCGGGTCTTCATCGCCCCCATTAGCGGGCCAAAAATAGCGAGAGACAAAGTCGTAACGATCGCTTGGCGCAGTGACAACCACGTCATAAGGCGCCAACTGCGCTAACTGTTCTAAATGATAAGTAACACTCTCAACATCAAGTTGAGAATCATAAATAGCAAAATAAGCTTGGCGATTGCGAAGCACTTTCACCGGCTGAATCGATAATCCTTGGAGCAGTGGCACAGGAACCTCAGTGACGAGTTCCGGCGCTTGATTTGGGAAGCTCATTTCAATTCGGCCATCATCACGACAATTCACGTAAAGCGAGCCAACTTTCTCAGTAATAAACTCAATTTGCCCTTGGCTTTCGTAAAGATTAAATAACACATAGGACGAGGCAAGCGTCGCGTGACCGCAAAAATCGATTTCAGTTAAGGGAGAAAACCATCGAATCGTATATTGATTTAACGATTCTTGCTTAATAAAAGCCGTTTCTGAGAGGTTATTTTCAATCGCTATTTTCTGCATGGTTTCATCGTCTAACCATGCATCCAGCGGCACTACCGCCGCCGAATTGCCTTTAAATTGTTGATCCGTAAATGCGTCAACAATATATATTGGTAATTCCATTACCCTTCCCTTGGTTAATCCAATGCCGCTTCGCTCTCGAAAGCTTAAGCCATCACCTCAGCGCGTAAAGTGTTTACATCCAGAGCTAAAGTTTGCCCAACAATATCTTGTCCGGTGATCTCAACTAAGCCAACACAGCCGGTTTGACTGCCCGTATTGTACATTTGTTTACCATGGCTGTTCCATACTGCGCTGTTACCTGCTGCTTGCCAGCCCCCCGTTTCTCCAATGTGGTTACTGAGCAGCACGGTGAATCGACGGTCCTTTGCGATCTCTGATAAAATTTCAGCGTCCGTCTCATAACCAGCATGAGAAACAAGCGCGCTCGCAATGTAAACATCCACTTCATTTTCACCCGCTTCGCTACTATGGCGAGGATGGCAAAAATCTGCGCATACCGCTAATGTCAGTTTATAGCCTTTTAGGCGCATACAATGGTTATGATGACCTGCAGAGCAATACTCTTCTTCACTGCCATGGAGATATTGTTTTGCGTAAAAATCTAATTCACCCGTCGGGTTACAAACTACGGCACTAATGGTTGGCTTTCTTGCAGGCAACTCCTTAAATAATCCTGCAATAACCGATATTTGATGAGTCACCGCATATTCAGATAGTTCACGTAAAATACTGTGTTTCGCATTCAACGCTAAGTCCGCAGCGCGCTCAATGGTGTATCCAGTCAAAGATAACTCTGGAAAAACGACCAAATCAGCGCCTAATTCTGCTGCTTGCACAATCGCCGCATGATGTTGTTTCAAATTGGCTTCTATGTCTCCATCAACAATTGGAATTTGAGCTAAAGCGATAATGAGGTTATTTGAATTCATCTTGATCCTAAATAATTTAACGGCTTTTAAGCAGGCTTAAATTTAGCTACTACGACCAGTAGACAAATAGTGTCCCCAATCTTGACGGTTCCTAAGTACAGCTTGTTGGACGGCAGCATCAACATCGTATTTCACACGATGAAACGCAACATGCCACTGCCCGATTTGAGTTTGCGTTAAAATGGCATAACTCGCGTGCGAGCTATACGTTTCCATTTGGTGGTAATGAGGTTCCTCGTCGGCATAAGCCGGTAGACCAACACTGCCAGGATTAATCACTATCTGCCCGGTAGATAATTCAACACAACGAGGAATATGGGTATGCCCGCACAACACAATCTGTGAGGTATTTCCTGCAAGTAAGCGAATTATTTCCTGATCAGTTCGAAGTTGAGGATGGCCGCTTTGCGTGTCTTCGAGTAAATAGGTTAAATCGTCGATAGGCGTGCCGTGACAGGCGTAGATTTGTGGGGTGATTTGGTAATCAAAGGGTAACTTTTGCATCCATTGCAGAGGCTCGTTACCTAAATCGTCGAGGATGAACTGCAATGTTGGGTTGGTGTTGAGTTCAGACTCTGTGGCTTGAAATATCTGCCGATCTTGATTACCGCATATCGTTGTCACATTGAGCGGCCTTAACAAATCGTATGTCGCGCGTGGGGCTATGGGGCCATAAAGGATGTCGCCTAAATTGACAAACTGAGACACCCCTTCATTTCGCGCATGCTCTATCACCGCCTGCAAAGCGAAACTGTTGCTGTGTATATCAGAAAGTATGGCGAGCCTTATCATCCCACTCAATCCTAGAGTATTGATTTAACTGCCAATATATCAGCTCTTTTGAAATGTAAACAATGCCTTAGCAACACTTAGTGAGTAGATTGACAAATAAGTTTACTAATATTTGGCGTAGGTCTCGATCTTCGCCGACTCAAACCACTTTTCAGTATGCTGTCTTGCCCACAAAGCCCTTAAATACGGTCAGGAAAATGATTTTGATATCAAACCACACTGACCATTGGCGAATATAGTTCAAATCGTACTCGACTCGTTTTTCCATTTTGTCCAATGTATCTGTTTCGCCACGATAACCATTAATTTGCGCCCATCCCGTAATACCAGGCTTCACTTTATGACGTAACATGTATTTATCGACGATTTTACGATATTCCTCGTTATGTGAAACCGCATGAGGGCGAGGACCAACGATCGACATTCGGCCTTGAATCACATTGATAAACTGCGGCAGTTCATCAAGCGACGTACGGCGCAAAAAACCACCGAATGGTGTTATTCGTGTGTCACCTTTGGTTGCTTGTTTCACTTCCGAGCCATTATCCATCACGGTCATAGAACGGAATTTCCATACTTTGATAGATTTACCATCTATACCATAACGGTCTTGCTTAAAGATAACCGGCCCGGGTGAAGTAATTTTTATTCCAAAAGCGATCAGCAGTAACAGAGGGCTAATCAACAACAAAATAATAGAGCCAATAACGATATCTTCTAAACGCTTTACGAACGTCGACATGCCATAAAAAGGAGTATCATAAATACTGAGCGTTGGGATACCGCCAACATTACGCCAACGCGATTGAATTAAATCAAAGGTGAAAAAATCAGGAACGATATAGACTCGAGCAGTACTATCAGAAAAATAGTGAATGACTTGCTTGATTCGCTTACTTGCCTCCATTGGCAATGCGACATAAACATGGCGGAAATTGCGCTCTTTTGCCAACGCTAACGCATCATTTACTGAACCGCTAATTTTGACATCACCATGCTCTTCTCTAAGTCGCTCAGCGCTGCGATCATCAAAAATACCCAATAAGCGCAAACCATGCTCACGCTTTGACTCGATCTCATTGGCAAGCGCGATACCCGCAGGGGTTGCTCCAATAATGATCGTTTTCTGCGTGTAAGAGTCCGTACGAGAACTACTGCGTATTTTCGACGATATACCGCGGTAAGCGACTAAAATCGCAGGTGTTGCAACAAACCATAACGTTAAGGTTACGCGCGAAAATACATCGGTCGCTTTGAAACCAAAAGCAAGCAGCAATAGAAAACCCACGGAACATAACCATGATAAAACAATCGGTGCGAGGGTTTGCCTTAGCGAGGAAACAAAATACGGATTATAAACGCCGAGCAGTTCAGCAAGAACACTAAAAGAAAACACAGCAATACTGGTGGCGAGCACATAATAGATATTCCAAGTGCCGGTGATATAAGAGGCAGATGCAATAGTCAGGATGATCAACATGACATCCATTACTCGATAAGCCACAACATGCTCGTCCCCATGTCTCTTTATGATCCCGCTCTCTCTCATGGAATAATCCCTTGTCCACCACGCTAACTCAATCGCGTTTTCATCACTGTTTATTTCGATATATTTATGCACCAATAAGAACGAGTGATATTCTGGATTTTTAACAGAAATGAACTAAATTTCTCATTAGAATTAACTTCTTCCCATTTATGAGAGTGCAACACTTCTTGTAAGTGAGATATGAAAACACTCAAAACTTGATATACATATTGTTTCAATAATTTTTGAAAAGCTTCACGCGAATATAAAATTCAGCACTTTAATTCCCTATTTTTGTATGTCATCAATTAAACCTATCACTCACCTATTACCATTTTTAGGTATAAAAGCCCTCTTAAGAGGGGCAAAGTTACCATCGCTTATAGTTATAATCAGTAAACACTGTTAATTTACATAAAGACTATGACTTCATATAAATCGTTGATTAACCAAAGTCACCGTTTACGTAACCTTGAGTACGATCGTCACGTGGTGAGTTAAAAATCACGTCGGTTGCATCATGTTCAACCAATTCGCCCATTAAGAAGAAAGCGGTACGGTCTGAGATACGACGCGCTTGCTGCATTGAGTGCGTAACGATAACGATGGTGAACTTTTTCTTAAGCTCTTCCATCAACTCTTCAATTTTATGAGTCGCAATTGGATCCAGTGCTGATGTTGGTTCATCCATTAGAATTACATCTGGTTCCATCGCAATAGTACGGGCGATACATAGACGCTGCTGTTGACCACCTGACAAGCCAAATGCGTGTGATTTTAGACGGTCTTTTACTTCATCCCATAGCGCAGCACCACGCAGTGAACGCTCAACCACCTCATCAATGTACTTCTTATCTTTGATACCTTGTGCACGCAAACCGTAAGCCACGTTTTCGTAGATGCTCATCGGGAATGGGTTTGGCTTTTGGAATACCATGCCCACTTTAATGCGTAAGTCAGCCACATCGATATTGCCATAGATATCTTCATCATCCATGGTCAGTTTACCGGTGATTTTCACCCCTTCGATCAAATCGTTCATGCGGTTTAGACAACGCAATAGTGTTGATTTACCACAACCGGATGGACCAATCAGCGCCGTCACTTGACGCAGTGGAATTGGCAGGTTGATTGACTTAAGGGCTTGGTTTTCACCGTAAAATAGATCTAGGTTTTCAATGTTAAATTTGTTCATGTCTTTTATCTCTTAATTCTTTTGTCTGTTCTGTCGCACTGTGCTTTCGCTTATTGGACGCGATTAGTAAGTTGCTGTATTGAAACGCTTGGCAATCAGTTTGGTTACCATATTGATAAGTAGAACAACTACTATTAGCACTGTCGCTGTACCGTATGCTTGGTTCCATTCTTCAATGGTGAACAGCTCGGTAGTCAATTTGTAAAGGTGTACTGTCAGTGTTCGACCTGAGTCCAGCAGCGAGTCTGGAATACGCGCTACCATACCTGCGGTTAAGAACACCGGTGCAGATTCACCAATTACACGACCAATACTCAGAATGACCGAAGTTAAGATACCTGGCATTGCACTTGGCAAAATCAAACGCCAGATGGTGTAAATTTTTGAAGAGCCTAAAGCGTACGAACCTTCACGATAGGTTTGTGGTACCGCCATTAGTGCTTCTTCTGTGGTACGAATAATCACCGGCAGAATCAGGATACTTAGTGTTAATGCACCTGATAAAATCGAGAAACCTAAGCCTAAGATTGCGACAAAGAATGTCATACCAAATAGACCGAAGATAATCGATGGAATACCCGCTAGCGATTCCGTACAGAAACGAATCACTTTGACTAAGCGGCTACCCACTTTCGCATATTCAGTCAAATAGATTGCCGTCATGATGCCCAGTGGCGCAGCCACTGCGATCGATGCAATCACCATATAAAGCGTTGATACAATCATTGGGAAGATGCCATGCTCATCCCCTGTGCGCGTGTAGTCATCGGTAATAAAGTTCCAATCTACATGCTGCAAACCGTTAGAAAGAATGTACCAAATAATCCAGAACAGGAATCCGACCGTTAATGCCGCTGATGCCCAAATAAACCCGTTAAGTACCAGATCTTTTCTCTGGCGAGATTGTTTTAGTTTTGCAAAATCCATCATCGTCACCACTCTTATTTCGCTTTTTGGCGGTTTAGGTACAGTAGCGCTGCGTTAAGCATCATAATAAATGCCAATAGTACTACGCCGGTTGCGTATAGAGCGTTCGCATGCACGCCACTTGCGTATGACATTTCAATCGCAATGTTAGCTGTCAGTGTACGCGCCGCATCAAGAATGCCTTGTGGCATCGCCGGGGCGTTACCCATCACCATGATGATTGCCATGGTCTCACCAAGTGCACGACCAATACCAAGGATGACGCCAGTCATAATGCCTGAGCGAGCAGCCGGAACGAGCAATTTAAAGATGGTGTAGATTTTTGAAGCGCCTAGCGCTAGAGAACCCTCTTTATAGGTACGAGGTACGGCACGAATTGAGGTTTCTGAAACAGTAATCACCGTTGGAAGAATCATCACACCAAGCACGATAATACCCGCCAAAATAGTGTTACCCGCCGGTACATTAAAGATGTCTTGAATCAACGGAACGATAATTACCAAGCCGAAGAAGCCGTATACAACCGAAGGAATACCGGCAAGCAACTCAACCGCTGGACGAATGATATCGGCAACGCGTTTAGGAGCGATTTCCGCAATAAAAATGGCAGTCAGCACACCAACAGGCACACCAACAATGACTGCGCCAAGCGTCGACACTAATGAAGCGACGATCATGGTCGCGACACCATAAAGCGCTGGTGGCAACCATTCTTGGCCGAATACGATGCCCGTTATACCTGCTTCTTGAAACGCGGGAATCGATTCTTTAACGATAAAGTACGCGATAACGGTTAGAGAGACGATACCTATTACGGCACTGGTTAGAAATAGGCCATGAAAAATACGCTCTTTCCAATCTATGCGCTTTTGAGCACGTAGACCAGGCTTAGCCGCGGTTTGAGTCGCTTCAGTATTCATAAGCTTTTCACTATGTGTTGCGATGGTCATAATTTTGTTCTCACTAAGCTAACTAAAAACATATTGTCAGCTGTGAAATAAAAGGCTCAGCCCAAAGCGGGCTGAGCAAGGGTATTCAATGTATTAGTTAACTGAGATGTAGCCTTTTTGGTCTACTAGTGCCTGAGCTTCATCAGCCACCATCCAGTTTAGGAATTTCTGTGTTTCTGCTGAAGGCTTACCTTCTTTGTATAGCACTAGGAATGGACGTGCTACTTTGTAAGATTGGTTCTTAACATTGTCTACTGATGCTGCAATACCATCGATTGGTAGTGCATGCACTGAAGCATCAACTGTACCTAATGAGATGTAGCCAATTGCGTAAGGGTTAGATGCCACCATTGTTTTCAGCGCACCGTTACCGTTAGCAACTTGAGCACGTTGAGAAATCGCCGACACTTTCTTATCACCGATCTTACGCTTTAGCTTCATGATGTCTTCAAATGCACCACGGGTACCTGATGCTGTATCACGAGTGATTGCTACGATTGGCTTGTCTGCGCCGCCCACATCTTTCCAGTTAGTCACTTCGCCTTTGTAGATAGCGGTTACTTGTTCTGCGGTTAGGCCATTCAATTCATTTTTTGGGTTAACGACAATTGCGATACCGTCTAGTGCCACTGTTAGCTCTTTCAGTTGTGGCTCTTTTTCCGAATTTTTCAAGTTACGTGAAGACATACCTAAGTCTGCACTGCCGTTTTTCGCTGCTTTGACGCCTGCTGAAGAACCAGGTCCTTGTACTTCAATAAACACGTCTGGGTTTGTTTTCATGTATGTTTCAGAGAAAACTTCCATCAGCGGAGTTACACTACTAGAACCTACTGCTGAGATCGTTTCTTTCGCTAGCGCTGGAGTAACTGTTAGAGTACCTAGTAGTGCCACTGCACCGATTACTGTCTTTTTCATCACATTTTTCCTTAATGGCTTTATTGCCGTTGTGTTTCATCAACGAAGCCTACTTTAGGCATGAAATGTGACAGTTACGTTTCAGTAAATTGAAACGTATATGACATTTATATTTAGGCAAAACCACACAATTTTCATATATATCAATTAGATAGTATAAATTTACGAAAAATGAAATGTTACAACTCATTTTTCGCATCTGAGTTCGTTTGTTTTTTGCGCAGAAAGCGAAAAAGCCAGTTAGTTCAACTAACTGGCTTTCGCCCAACATACGTTGGCTTTCAGAAGCACAATAGCCTAGGGGGATAAGCCATTATACTTTCTAGGGTTAACGAGTAGATTGTAGAATCGTGCTGGCACTTAACATCGCGTCTTTAGTGCATACATCAATAATCTTGATATTTTAAATCGCTCCGGCTCTTTGATCGCCACATCATGTGCAAAGATCACATACTTCGCTCGGCGTACATCCAATGCGGTAATGCGATTGTTAATGCCATTGGCACCTTGAGTCTCGACTTTAATTTTTATGCCTAAACTGTAAGCCGCTTTTTCTAATGATTTCGCCGCTAAGAAAGTATGCGCTACGCCTGAAGGACAAGATGTTACCGCGAGAACATCAGCTTCACCCTCTCCTTCTACTGAGCCGCAATGGGTAATGGTTGAGTTCTTATCGCTCTCTTCACTAACGGTTTTCTTCAGAGCAATCACAATCAAGGCGGTAGTCAGTGCACCAAAGGCCGTCCCGATAATATAGCCAAGCTTGCCATCAATCACTGGCAGAACGATCCACCCGCCCCAAGGCGCGTGATTCAATACATGGAACATAAATCCAATGACGTTACCCACAATGCCACCAGCAACAACTGCTGGAATGACCCGCGCAGGATCGGCAGCCGCAAACGGAATCGCCCCTTCGCTAATACCAATCATGCCCATGATACCGGCCGCTTTACCTGCTTCGCGTTCATCTTGCTTAAACTTCTTAGGAGCCAAAACCGTTGCAAGCGCCATTCCTAAAGGCGGTGTACAAATCGCTATCCCCACACCGCCCATCAGCCAAGGTTGGGTGTTGACTTGCGTTTGTGCAAATAAAGTCGCGACTTTATTAATTGGCCCACCCATATCAAACGCAGTCATCGCACCAAGTACAGTGCCCATCAAGATCTTGCCTGAGCCCGCCAGACCTGCTAGCCAATGGTTTAAACTCGCCATCGCATCGGCGATCGGCTCACCGATCAGCCACATCACAGTACCGCAAGCGACAAAGGTACCGATCAGCGGATAAATAAAGATGGCACTGAGCGCACTCATGCTGTCGGGCAAACGAATTTTTTTCAGCGCAAAAACGGTAAAACCCGCGACGAAACCAACGATAATCGCACCCAAAAACCCGGTATCGTATTGACTGACCGCCACCCAAGAGCCAATCATCCCCGGCGCTAAACCTGGTTTATCAGCAATCGAATAAGCGATATAGCCACCAAGCACGACCGTAAATAAAGTCAGCCCCGCCAATCCCATTTGGGCTACATCAGCTAAGATGCCTTCTTTTGGCATCGCTCCATGGCCAGAGATCATCACTGACAGTGACAGCAACACTCCACCCGCCACGATAAATGGAATCATATGGGAAGTACCAAACAGCAAATGCTCTTTTGCTCGTGCCAGCTGTACTTTCAAGGCGCTTGGTGGCTCAATGACAACAGAATGGGTGCTCAAAGATGCCTCAGCGCTTTGCCCTTTTTCAGTGGCAAGCAACAACGCCATGACATCCTCAGCGCTTGTCACCTCTTTTAGCTGACGAACGAAGTCCTCTTCAATAAGTTTGGAAGAGAGCTGAGCGAGAACCTCGATATGATGGTGATCATTATCATCTGGCGATGCCAGCATAAAGAACACATCAGAAAGCTCGCCATCTTCAGCACCATAATCGATGCCGTGACGACTAATTCCAATAACAACCGCAGGCTGTTTTACCGCCGAGCTTTTGGCATGGGGAATCGCGATGCCTTCTTCAAAGCCCGTATTACCAATTTGTTCGCGATTCCAAATATCTTGTAAAAACTGCTGCTTGTTGAACAGTTTTCCTGCATCAGCCAGCACGTCGACCAATTCAGCTAAAACTTGCTCTTTAGTTTGTGCTTTGAGATCTAAGCAGATGGTATTGGTATCAATTAGGGAGGTGATATTCATTATTTTTATACCTAATAAACAACAAGTACTCGATCAACTGGGCAAAAACAGCAGCCTCTTTAGATGACCTAAAAAGGAACACTTGAGAAGCCGTGCCTCTTCGTCATGGGGAATTAGATTAACCAACCCTTTGCCATCACGATATAGTACGAAACGAGCATTAACTGGAGTAATGTAACACAGCTTACAAAGTGTGATAGAGCTCTTACCTTTCAAGCGTTTAAATCCGTGCGTTCGCGCACTGTTATGCTAGGATCCAGCCAAGAACAATCACTGAGAATAATCATGAAAATAGTAGCAGTGACCGCCTGCCCTACAGGCATTGCCCATACCTATATGGCGGCCGACGCGCTCGTCAAAGCCGCGGCAAAATTTAACGTGCAAATTAAAGTAGAAACGCAAGGCGCGATGGGAATAGAAAACCAACTGACCCATCAAGACATTGCCCAAGCAGACCGTATCCTGATCGTCTCTGATATTGAAATTGAACAAGCGGGTCGTTTTGCTGGCACTGATCAAGTGCAAATTTCGATTGAAGATGTCTTACTTAATGTCGACAAAGTCTTTCTTGTTCATTGCCGCTAACACCCTTTCATGAACGAATATCAAATCACCTTTTTAGTGGACGATTGTAACAGTAGCGCACACGTGGCGCTGCCGTTATCACGCTTAGCGAAAAAATTTCGTAGCTCTCTAAGTATCATCAATATCACACAAAACCGTACTGCCGCCCTGACCAAATCATCGGCGATGATGCGCGTTGGATTACAACAAGGTGATTTATGCCAGATCACCGCGATTGGTATTGATGCTGAGTTGGCATGTTTTGTTTTAAAAGACGTGCTGACCGATCATTTCAGTGTCGTTGGTGATCAAATTAACTACCAATTTTCAAGCCAGCTTGCCCAGCGTATGCCACAAATTAGCCCGCCTTGTGAAATCAAATGGCATTATGCTAAAGCGCATACTCCCTTAACTAAATTTGAATGCTTAAAAGGGTTAGCACAACTCATTTACCCCTCACATCCTGACGAACTTATCTTGGCTTTTGTGAAGCGTGAGGAACGCTCACCAACTTGTGTCACACCGGGTATCGCACTGCCACACGTGATGTTTGCCGACATCAGTGATATTTCAGTCGCTGTGATTAGTAATGATATCGCTATTGATTGGGCGTCAAAGATGGGCACCGTCAACGTCGCGATTGCGTTAGTAATGCCACAACCCCCAACTCGTGAACAAATCGTGGCAGCAACAAATCTGACCCGGAATTTGCTCACAGGTCAAATGGCTGAACGCATACTCAGAACGCGCCGCAGTGTCGACTTACAAGCGCTACTGATGTATGCAATGTCTCGATTATTGCCTTACTAACACAACCTATATCGAACCTCGATATTCGGTTGGGGTTCGACCGGTACGATTTTTAAACACGCGGCAAAAATAGTTCACATCCTTAAACCCGCAACGTAGCGACACTTCATTGAGTTTAAAGTTGTACTTCTTCAACATGAACTTTGCGCGATCGACACGTACCCACGTGATATAGTCAGCTAAGGTCATATGACCTTGTTGACGAAATAGGCGCGACAAGTGATTTGATGAAATACTAAACCGATCAGCAATACTGTCTCGAGTGATCTGACGATGAAAGTTCTCTTGAATATAGATACAAATGCCCTGATAGAGATCTTGTACTCGGCTTTGCGATTGCTCGACTGGCTGTTCAAGCATAGTTTTACTGTATTGCAGCAAAGCCTGTAGCAATAAGTCATCCATCGGTTTTTTGTGACTCTCACGCGCCAGTGAACTTAGCGCTTCCAGAATATTATCAATCGCAAAACCCGAACGAGTCTGAATACTGTGTTTTTGAATATCGTAAAACCCAGCTTCACCTTTGCGCTTACTCACAAAACTTAAACCCAGTTGACGACGACCAAATAACATACTTAACACCGAACAATCGGTATCCCAATCGGGTTTGTTCCAACAGTTTGGCGGTACAAAAATGGCATCACCAGCCTTGGCAACAATGCGGCTCATTTTACGTTCATGATCTTCCATTTCATTCACGTATTCTCCGTCTAACACCAATTCTAGGCGCGGAAAGTTCACCTGATAGCTAAACTCTGGCGGCGTATGAAAATCACCCGCAAACCAAATATTATGGCTCGAATCACGCTCACTCAACACTGAAGAAATTAAGTCATGAAAGACCATTTTTGAACTCTGCTCGATACTGTTTACTCTATTAAACGCAGGTATACTACGCACAATGAATTCGTGCTACTGACCACAGTCACACTTTCAAGTTAAAGTTACAATAATCCAGCTAAAGCACCAAAACTCTAGTGACAACATCGTTACCCGTTCCAAAAATACCTATAAACTCATGTAAAATAATGAAAATTTGATAGTTAAAATATCCTCCCCGATAAAAACAAAAATTGATCACCATCACACATACTGGAGTGCGATACAAATATCCAGTAAATGCAATTTTTCTTCACTACAGCGCAAAATCGATCCCTAGCAGAATGGCTTTATAGATAACAATAAAGTCAATAGGGGTGGATATGATCACCAAACTCATTAATCAAGACTTGATTGCTCTTGATCTTAAAGCGACGACAAAAGAAGAGGTATTCCTTGAGCTTATCGACGTATTGTACGCTCAAGGTCGTATTTCTGATAAACAACAATTTCTTGCTGACATTAAAGCACGTGAAGAACTCGGTAATACCGGCTTTGAAGAAGGCGTTGCTCTGCCCCACGCGAAAAGTAGTGCGGTCATTGAACCTGCTGTCGCTATCGGTGTGAGCAAAGCTGGTGTTGAATACGGCGCCGAAGACGGTCTTCCATCAAAACTCTTTTTTATGATCGCCTCTCCAGATGGCGGTGATAACCATCATATCGAAGTACTGGCAGAGCTCTCTTCAAAACTGATTGAAGATGGCTTTATTGAGCGCTTTTTTGCGGCGAAATCTAATCAAGAAGCATTAGAGTTGCTACTTGAGAAACAACCCCAAATTGAAAGCGAAGTCACCACTCAAACTCACAAAGGTTTTGTGATTGGTGTTACCGGATGCCCTGCCGGTGTCGCGCATACTTATTTAGCCGCTGAAGCGCTAGAAAAAGGAGCGGCTGAGCTAGGTTACGAAATTAAAGTCGAAACCAACGGCTCAATTGGGGTAAAAAACAGCCCAACTGACGAAGAAATTGCTCGCGCTGATGCAATCGTCGTTGCTTGTGATAAACAAGTTGATATGGCGCGTTTTGCTGGTAAACGCCTAATCAAAACCAATGTAAAAGCCCCTATTCGCAATGCTCAAGCACTAATTAACGAAGCGTTAAGTGCACCTACTTATAATGCGGAACACACACCGGAACCGCAATCTGCTGCCGATAAAGCATCTCAGGCTCGTGGTGATCTCTACCGCTACCTGATGAATGGTGTATCACACATGATTCCGTTCGTTGTTACTGGTGGTCTGCTCATTGCGCTTGCATTGGCGATTGGTGGTAAACCTACAGAGGCGGGCATGGCCATTCCAGATGGCAGTATGTGGAACCAAATCCTCAACGTTGGTGTTGTTGCTTTCACTTTAATGATTCCTATTCTGGCTGGCTACATTGCTTACGCAATTGCGGATCGCCCAGCTCTAGCTCCCGGTCTCATTGGTGGTTGGATTGCGAACAACGGCTCGTTTTACGGTGCTGAAGCGGGTACTGGCTTTATCGGTGCCATCATCGCGGGCCTACTGGTGGGTTACTTCGTTAAATTCATTACTTCAATCAATTATCACAAGTTTATCCAACCGCTCGTTCCGATCATGATCGCGCCAATTACTGGTTCGCTATTTATCGCTGGTCTATTCATCTTTGTTATCGGCGCACCGATCGCGAGCCTAATGGATAGCCTAACCGCGTTACTCACTGGCATGAGCACAGGCAACGTGGTGCTACTTGGTATCGTACTAGGTGGCATGGCTGGTTTTGATATGGGTGGCCCATTTAACAAAGTGGCATTCCTATTCTCTGTCGGCATGATCGCCAGCGGCCAAACTCAATTTATGGGCGCGATGGCGTGTGCGATTCCGGTTGCGCCGCTGGGTATGGCTCTTGCCACTGTCCTTGGCCGCAAATTGAATATCTTTGAAGCATCAGAGATTGAAGCGGGCAAAGCGTCAGGCGCAATGGGTTTAGTCGGTATCTCAGAAGGTGCTATCCCGTTTGCCGCGCAAGATCCAATGTCAGTTATCCCAGCGAACGTTCTTGGTTCAATGGTTGCTGCTGTCATGGCGTTCTCATTCGGTATCACTAACAGTGTTGCTCACGGCGGACCAGTTGTGGCGCTACTTGGCGCGATGAACTACCCACTTCTAGCACTGATTTGCATGGCAGCAGGTGCCGCGGTAACCGCAGTAACTTGCGTCAGCCTTAAGAAAATGCGCAAAGCTCACTTAGTTGCAGCGACTGCGTAATCACTCAACCAACCTCCCTCAGCCTAAGCCTTCGCGCTTGGGCTGAAGTGCTTTAAAGATTGAAATATTAAGGTGACCATCATGACTGATAGCCGACTTGAAAACACCCCTAACTTACATTCAGTGTTCTACCCAATGACCAACGTGATTCAAAACTACGCATGGGGCAGCACCACATCATTCAACCAACTGTTCGATATAGATAACGCGAAATCTGAACCACAAGCCGAACTCTGGATGGGTGCACACCCAAACGGTTGTTCAATGGTTGAAACGGAAGGCGTAACCACACAGCTGTCGCAACTGATTAACTCCAACCGCGACGCATTTCTTGGTGCCCACATTGCCAATCATTTTGGTGAGTTACCCTATCTCTTTAAGGTCCTTGCCGCTGAAAAAGCCCTATCGATTCAAGTTCACCCAAACAAATACCAAGCCGAAACGGGTTATGCACGAGAAGAGCAGCAAGGTATTCCGCTATCGGCTAGCGAGCGTAATTATAAAGATCCAAACCATAAACCTGAGCTTGTTTATGCCCTTACTCGTTACCAAGCGATGAATGGTTTCCGCTCCATCTCTGACATTATTGCCAACTTTACTCAGCTTGATATCGCCGAAATCAAACCATTATTGAACGCGCTTATCGTAAGCCAAAACTCTAACGGCTTACGTCATTTCTTCTCTGGTTTACTTTCTCTTGAAGGGGAAGCTAAAGAGATGGCTTTATCCGTCCTGCTTGCGCAAGCCAATATTTCTACTGATCCTTTGATGGCACTAATCCTTGAATTAGAAACTCAATACCCAGGCGATATTGGTCTATTTGCACCACTACTGCTTAATGTCATCACACTTGAACCAGGCCAAGCGATGTTCCTAGATGCAGAAACACCGCACGCTTACATCAAAGGTACGGGGCTTGAAATTATGGCGAATTCGGACAACGTACTGCGCGCAGGCCTTACACCGAAGCATATGGATATTGACGAACTGGCGGCTTGCACTATTTTCGAAGAGAAGCCATTTGATACCTTACTGCTTGAGCCAAACATAAATAGCGACATGCTGGAATATCCAATTCCTGTCGAGGACTTTAAGTTTGCAATCATCCCGACCTCTAACCAACGCAATGTGTGTGTGGATAGTGCTGAAATTCTATTGCCACTGGATGAAGCTATGACTTTAGAGCATGAAAATGGACAATCATGTGTGGTTGAAAAAGGCCAATCCGTCTTTGTTCCAGCGTTTGCACAAAACTACACGCTCACGTGTGCTGGGCGTGTCGCACGCGCCTATTGCTGATACGTTGTCGTACTCAATCTTCCTAGCCCTGCCCTGCAGGGCTTTTTCGTATATAGCCCTCTCTCAACTCTCAAAAAATAATGATGACCATCACACTCATGTTGGCTGGATACAAAAGTATAGTGGATGGATTTTTTTTGCTATTTCTCAAAACACTGTAATCGATTAATTTTATCTCAGAACATGAACACCCAGAGTTAAATATGATTACACAACTTACTAACGTTAATTTAATTAAACACGAACTGAAAGCTGAAAATAAACAACAAGTGTTTGAAGAATTGGCGCAAGCATTATTAGAAAACAACCGTATCAGCAATAAAGATGCGTTTCTTGCTGACATCGAAGCGCGTGAAGCAGTCAGCGTTACGTCTACTGATGGCATCGCCTACCCACATGCGAAAAGCAAAGCAGTTACCGAACCTGCAATCGCTGTTGGCGTAAAGCGTGAAGGTATCGAATACGGTGACGAAGACGGCATCAAACCAACAGTATTCTTTATGATTGCTTCACCAGACAACGGTGCTGACCATCATATTTATGTACTACAAGAACTATTCGGAAAATTCAGCGATGAATTTATCGAAGAAATTAACAATGCACAAAGTGAAGAACAAATTCTAAATATTTTAATCAATTCATAGGTGGAATAATTATGAGTACCCTAACAGCTCAAGCTACCAATAATAATAGTGATCTCAAAAAGACACTTAGCACTTTAAAGGGGCACCTACTTTTTGGTACCTCTCACATGTTACCTTTTATCGTTGCTGGTGGTGTTTTACTTGCTCTTGCAGTTATGGCTTCAGGTAAAGGCGCGGTTCCGGCTGACGGCCTTTTAGCTGACATCTCAAACATCGGTATTAAAGGTCTTGTTCTTTTCCCTATCATCCTAGGTGGTTTCATCGGTTACTCAATCGCTGACAAACCAGCACTTGCGCCAGCAATGATCTCTTCTGGCATCATGGCAGATATGGGCGGCGGCTTCCTTGGTTGTATCGTGGCAGGTTTCCTTGCGGGTGGTGTTGTTTACCAACTTAAGAAAATCCCACTGTCTCCAAACATGACTGCGCTTGGTGCGTACTTTATCTACCCTCTAATCGGTACTCTAGTTTCTGCTGGTATCGTTCTATGGGGTATCGGTGAGCCAATCAAACTGTTCATGACCTCTATGAACGAGTTCCTAGCTTCAATGGCTGGCGCATCTAAAGTGGTCCTAGGTACTATCCTTGGTGGTATGACTGCATTTGACATGGGTGGTCCTATCAACAAAGTAGCAACGCTATTTGCTCAAACTCAAGTTGATACTCAACCTTGGCTAATGGGTGGCGTTGGTATCGCAATTTGTACGCCTCCTCTAGGTATGGCTCTAGCAACTTTCCTATTCAAGAAAAAATTCACGAAAGAAGAGCAAGAAGCGGGTAAAGCGGCAGCAATCATGGGTTCTATCGGTATCTCTGAAGGTGCTATCCCATTCGCAGCAAACGACCCAATGCGCGTTCTTCCTTCAATCGTTGCTGGTGGTATCGTTGGCTGTGTGTTTGGCTTCCTAACTGACATCCTACTGCACGCACCTTGGGGCGGTCTAATTACAGCGCCTGTATCAAGCAACATTCCAATGTACGTAGTGGGTATCGCTCTAGGCTCTCTAACTACAGCTGTTATCGTAGGTTTCTGGAAACCAGTAGCTGAAGAACAAGTTGAAGCTGAAGAAGTTGAAACAGCACCAGTTCAAGCAGCAGCTGCAGCACCAGTAGCAGGCGAAGGTGAGTACGACGTAGTCGCTGTTACTTGTTGCCCATCAGGCGTAGCACACACTTTCATGGCAGCAAAAGCGCTTGAGAAAGCAGGTGCAGCTGCAGGTATCAAGATCAAAGTTGAAACTCAAGGTCAAAACGGCATCCAAAACCGCATTACTGACCTAGATGTAGCAAATGCGAAACTGGTTATCCTTGCTCATGACATTCAAGTAAAAGATGCACACCGCTTTGCGAATGCAAAAGTTGTTGAATGTTCGACTAAAGAAGCAATGAAGCAAGCAGCAACGCTAATTCAAGCATAATAATTACTGTAACAACGTCAGCCTAGCTAGGCACTAACAAAGCCGATACTTTCAAAGTATCGGCTTTTTGTTTTTGTATTCTGCAATAGAAGGCTAACTTATCTATCTGCGATGATCATCTCAGAAATCTAGCTCGAAACCAGACGGTATTTTGCTTAAGCTAGCCAAAACAAAAGATGTGAAATTCCGACTTAACGTATCAGCACTCAATGAATCACTCGCTTACTTTAGCCATTATCGATTTAATCGAAGAGCAATTACCGACCATTATTAGCATTGATGCTATTGCTCAACATTGTGGTTACAGCCGTTCTTATATTCAACGTCATTTCAAAACCGAAACGGGCTACTCGATTTCTAGCTATCAGCGTATGCGCAATGTCAGCTTGGCAGCGATGCGCCTTGCCGAAGGTAAGCTCCGAATTCTAGATATTGCCATTGAGCATGGATTCGAATCTCAAGAAGCATTTGCGCGCGCTTTTCGTCAGCAAACTTCAACGACCCCATCCAATCTATTTGGACATAAGACTTGGGCTGAAAGAGTCAATTTCGAGCGTATTGACAGCAAAAAGCTAGAGCAAATTCAACGCTGTTTGGCGTTACCGATAGAGGTCATCGAACATCCGGAAACACACTGGGGTTGCTTTGCTTTTACCGTTAATACCAGCCTACGTCAGATCGATGTCATTATTGAGGCCATTTCGAATGCACACCATCGACTCGCAAAACAAGAATACAGTCGCTCGCTTCGATTTGAACAAATGAGAATATTGGAGTTTAGAGAGCACAGTCAAAATGCCAACAGCACCTACCCCATGAGCTTAGCCTTTCCTTTTTTGCCGAGCGAGCCGATACCAAGCGATCTCCTTGAGGTACAATTGCCTGCTTGCAAAATGGCTCAAGTGATACTTCCTGACCCTAGTTACGTGCCAATGATTTTCCATCATTTTTATCATCGAGTCTTTGAAGAAAAAGAATGTTACTTAGGCGGGTGGCCTGCTCTTTGGCACTATGATGAACAAACTGGGGAGCTACACTTTGGTTGCCCTATTGAACCTATCAAAACATTGAGCAAGACCCTTTATGGGATTTGATTGATAAACAAAATATCGTCGACATCGATGTTAATATCAATATTGATTATCAACACACGATTGCGAAAACCAAACGAGCGGGCACTCGCCGTATATCGACGCTACTACAACAGCTATGCACTGCCCAACCAGTTATTGAGTCCATTGATTTGGCCTTTCACGCTCCCAGCATCACGCCAGATAGCCAATATCATTACTCTTTCATTCCTACATACTCGACAGACAAGCTCGAAGCAAAACACGTAAAAGGCTTGTTTCTCTCCACATACTGGAATGGAGAGTGTGCAATGCAGCTTGAAAATCAACTCGAGAAATTTTATCTGCGATTAGCACAACATAGTAAATACCAATATCGCGCATCACCAGAATTGATCCGCAACTTACGCTTCAACGGGGAATCCATTGAGTTTAATTTGCTCACTCCGGTTGAGAAGCGGGCTTTATCAAGACAAAAGTCGATTTGGACGGTTGAACAAGGTTAACAAGGAAACTGCCACTTCATATACTCAAGTGGCAGTACTTAGCGCTATAGATTCACCAATTGAATCACTTGATGCGCTTCGTTAGGGTGAGAGAATTGAATTTGTGCCATGGTTGGAGGCCCTTGCAGAGCGGGATTATTGGAATAACCAAAACCTTCCATAGGCATGCCACCAGCCCCCATGGTTAGCTGCTGATTGCCATCACTATCCTGAAAGGCAAATATGGCGTATTTTCCTTCAGGTAACGCCTTAAGTTGTATCCCTGCTTTTGCTTGTTCTACAGAATAACCATTAGCATGAATACTTGGCATGCCTGACAAGTTGTCACCTTCACCATAGACCAACAGTATCACCGGGCCCTCTCGTTCAATATTCACCATTTTAATCGTTAGTGGCGCTAACCCTTCTGCATCCGCAACCACTTTAGGAATCGGTTCAGGTCTAAATACCAACGACAACACTAACGCTGCGCTCACAGCTCCCCCGCCACCCAAACACCAACGCTTTACCGCTGACATTGGGTCAGAGCTTTCCTTAATCCAAGCAGGGATCCAGATAGACATTAAACAAATCAACACTAATGGTTCATAGTGAGTGGTGAGTCGTTGAGACCACAACATTGGCGCCATCAAATAGATGAGTACGGTATGCCACGCAAACACCTGGAGTGAATGTCGCCCGATATACGAAAGAGGTCTAAAAACCAGCCATGTTGGTCGATGTTTAATAAGCACAGCAATGAGATAGGTCCAAGTCACCACATTGAGAAAACGCAACCAGCCAAGTTCCGGTTTATCGGCTTGCGCATACAATACGCCTTGATGGATACCCCAAGATAAAAACGCACCGTGATGGGCCAAAAATACAACTAATGCGATACACCCAGCGGCGACCGTAAGTGGTTTCGAGTACCAGCTAAAGCCTTCTTGATTCGCTAAAAATCCTGCCGCCGATGCGCTAACAAACAACAATTGCCAAGCAAAGGGATCAAAATATCCTGTTTGCAGAGGTAACTCTGGGAATGCCGAGCCCAAGTAATTGCTCGTGATATACTCACTCGATAACCAGATTCCGACGCTGACTAGCAACACGATCAGCATCCAACCACGACGATATCCCGCAATCAAAGCCGGTAAAAGCAGCATATACATGATGTATAACGGTAAGATTTCTAGATAATTGGGTTTGTTGATCAGCAAGGCACTTAACACCGCTGAAGACCAAGGCGCGTGCGTAAAACTTGTTAAGTTAGGCTGTAACAACTTTTCTGCCGAAGGAAGATACGCACTACATAAGGCAAACCATGTAAATACCACCATTAAACATACGAGGTGATAGCGATATATACTTGCAGCGCGCCCCCAAGCTTTGCCGCGAACATCTGCATTGGTCAACGTTGGGCGGCTATAAATAGCGCCGGCTAAAAACCCCGAGACCAAAACAAAACATTCAGCTGCACCAAACTGCCCTAACGGCTGCAGACTAAACAGCTGAATCACCGAGTTACCACCACTTATCCAAACTAAGTGATTAATAGTCATCAAGACCAATAACAAACCTCGAATCGAGTCCAAGGCAGGTATACGTTTCATGTTAACGTCCTCATCACATCATCTTACAATCATTAAGTTCCAATCACGTCAATCCATGTGCTTTCACCAAGAAAACTCAACAAAATCAATTGACGAGTTATTGTGAGAAAATATCCAAGAGGGCTTCTGACCAATTGTGCTTCGATGTTGATCTATTTCGGATTTTTGATTGATTTGATGGTCTCAAATAAAACACACCTTAATAATTGCTTACCAAGGTGTGTTATCTCTCCCAAATGACTGACAGTCATTGCTCGACTAAGGCATTCGAGGACGTTTATCTTCAAATATTATTGGAAGATGCTTAACGGGAATAGTGACCACGTCGTGTCGATGAGCGTATTGGTGATACTTGTCCGCCAAATAGATGTATGCTGCACAAGCAAGTGCCAAGACAGTAAAAGTAAATAGTGCATGCATATTTAAAAACCATGCAAAGATGGCGGCCAGAAACGCGAAGAAGGTGACCATACGACTACTTGTCATCACCGTACCTAACTTTTTATTCATAACTCCTCCTTTATAAGAAAAAGCACGAACAAAACTGCAAGAGTTTAGTTAGTGGCAAATTAACGACCTATTAGAATTTGCATGATCATTATTACGCTTTGTAGCCATAAATCTTGGCTTAAAGTCTCATTTAGCAGCAAACATTGGTACTATTTTGAGTTATGAGACCACACCCACGATCACGCGAAAAATGATGTAACAACTTGCGGCACAGCTCATACGATGTAGATATCGGCAAAGAAGTAAATGGTCATCAACATGCTCGATAAAATGACAAAACTCCTAACGTAATTGGGATTAATTTGTCGCGATACTCTTGCGGCTAAATAGCCTCCAATTACGCTACCGACTAATACCGCAATGCCGGGCAACCAAGCAATCACGCCTTGATATACAAAAATGCAAATAGCGCTTAATGAGACGCAACTCGACACCAATAATTTCAAACCATTCATTTGATTGATGTCGGTATACTGCGCGAGAACCAAATAGCTGAGCACCACAATGCCAAGCCCTGCGTTAAAAAAACCGCCATACGCACTCACAATGAGTAAAATCACCCCTAACCAGGTCGACAATTTGGGAATTTTGGCTAAGTGAACGCTTAACTTTTCACCGAACACGAATAGAAAGGTCGCAAAAAGTAGTAACCAAGGAATGGTTTGAGTAAATACCTGCTCAGAAATGTTGAGAAGCAGCAGCGCGCCGACAGCGCCGCCAAGCAAACTTAAAAGCACAATCGACAAAATAACTTGAGGTTGCTTGGCTATGTCTTGACGAAACCCGTATGCCCCACTTAGATAACCAGCGCTGACGGCAAATGTATTGGTTGCATTGGCGGCAATGGGAGGAATACCGACAAACATTAATGCGGGAAAAGTAATAAAACTTCCGCCACCCGCCACACTATTCAATATACCACCGACAATGCCAGCAGCGACAAGCAACCACCAATCCATGTTCATTCCTTTGAAACCACGTTATAGTCCAACCAGATCACAGCGCAACCTTCGTATTGTCTGCAGCTCTCCAGAGTAACTCAATTTCAGAAGTTATCTATGGCACTTTGGTCCAAGTGTTTCATTTAAGGTCTTGCATCACATCCCGCCAATAATCCAACTCATTTTCTAAATGACGGTTCTGACTGGCACTCATTTGGTTAATGATGGCCACTAAATATTCTTCTCCTAGTTGACTGTTTTGCTCGACTAAAAGCTGGAGTTGTTGGGAGTAAAACTGTTGAGGGTTATATACAAAACTGTCTAACGCAGACTTAATTAACGCTTGATCAGAGCGCTTTTTCAAAAGCTGGTCGACCTCAATCCGCAACCGCGTTTGATAGTCAAACCATAGCGGTAAAGTAACGTTACGCTGTTGCGCCCAATCTGCCACCAAGACGGTTTGCTTCTCGTTCAACGGTCCCATCCATTTTTCGAGTGTTTCCGTCATTTTGGTTCGAAAACGCTGGCGAAATTGCTGCTCATCGTAATTTTGATAACGCTGTTTGCGCTTAACGTGCTTAACTCTCAAATAGTCCATAAATTGCTCTGCCTGATCATCATCAAGACGAGAAATCAATGTCACTATCTGGGTTGAAAAATACTCGTAGACTCGCACAGAGTGCTGCTGAAAACGTTGTTGTTGTTCGCGATAATCCGCGACAGAGAACGTTTTGGGATCAATTGAGTCAATATCATCAATATGATCGATGTAGAGGGGCAACTCGTTCGTGCGATGCCAAGGCACCGACATTCTCACTGTGTGTCGAAGGAATGCCCGTTGCGGATCATTAAGTTCGATATAATTGTCGAGATACTGCGCGGCAAACCAATCGCTATTGTCGTAAAGCCATTTGGAACCACAGCCTGTCAACACTAAAGCGAAGCAAATTGTGACTATCCAATGTCTCATATTGCTCTCCGTAAAAATCCGATACTTTCGCTATTAATAATAAGCAATTTTTTCCTTTGTGATCGTGGATCGTGCGGTAACTTCGCGACTAAGCTTTGACAATAAGCTCACAAAAATAGCTTTGACAATGCGTTCAATAGAGCTCAAATTGGACACAAGTTTTAACCGTATGCGAATCCCATTGCATGCTAGGAGAAAAATAATGAAGCGTTATTTAATGTTAGCTCTTGTCAGTACCGCTGTATTAGCAGGTTGCAGTAATCAAGCTGCACAAGAACATAATGATACAACCAAACCAGTCACAGCCCTATGCCAAACCAAAATGATGCCTGGTGGCTGGCAAGATTCAGGAATTACTCCTGACGTACAACAAGCCATCAACACGATGGTTGAACGAATGAATAACGCATCACCGGTGAAATCCGTGAATCGAGTAAGAACTCAGGTGGTTAATGGCATCAACTATGCGATTGAGATTCAGCTAGAAAATGGTCAATTTTGGCATGGCATCGTATACCGTAATATCCGCGGTGATTACCTAATCGATAGTGTCGCTAAACAAGGCAAGATGTGCCCTTAACGCCTACCTAAACAGCCAATGCCACTCTCGTGGTGTTGGCTTTTCCTTAAGTACTCCTCCCTTTCAAATAAACCAGATGCAATGAAATAGATTGACTATTTTTTTGACAACTTGCGTGATGTTGCTCACATTTAGTTAGTGATAAGGAAATTAATACCGCAACATTTTTACTTGCAGAGGGGTTATTCAATGAAAAAGTTTTTGTTGGCTTGTAGCGTCGGTTTAGTAGCATTTGCATCTCACGCTGCAGATATGAAAGAAAAGGAAACGATGGATAAAATGGACGCCGTCGAAAACAGTTGCAAAGCTCATCCTAAATACGCCACTTGGAAAGAAGCCAAAATAACGGCAGACATTCACCAAGCCTTGAACATTTTTAAACAAAACTTGCCAGCAAAATCAAAACTTAAACGAGTATCCGAAGTTCGTGTTCTTAACGAAGACGGTCGATACATTGCGTTTGAAGTCGAACTTGACAATGGCCAATACTGGAACGGCGTGATTCATCACAACCCTAGAGGCGATTACCTCGTTGACCGTGTTCTAGTCGAAGGAAAACTCTGCGGTTAAAGGCAAACTATCAAACAGCTCGGAACGCATGTCCGAGCTTTGATATCCAAAAAGCATGAACCATAACTCATCGCTCTTCAAATCATTACCTCATTAACAACCAAATTGACCACCAAAATTACGATCAAAAAATTGAGTACCTTAACATTTCTTAGCGTGACTATTTTTGAAGAACCTGATCACAAATATATTCGCCAATAGGAATGGAAGATGTTGCTGCCGGGCTGGGTGCATTACATACGTGCAAACTGCGAGGGCTAGATTTAAATAGGAAATCATGCACCAAAGTACCGTCGTTTAATACCGCTTGCGCCCCTAATGCCAGCCGGATAAGATCGTAAATCCTCTAGGCCAATCGCTGGACAATATTTATTCACCAATTTTAGATACCCAGGTTTCCACCAGGAATTACGCCATTCCCACACACCAGTTTTAAAATGCTTGGCGCTCACTTTCCAAAAGCCTTTAAACAACAGCATTTGTAGCGTATCCATTAAGCTGAAATTCAGCGTTGAATACCCTTCGCGCTTCCAACCCTGAACAGCGTTAGGACCGACCGTCACACTACCATCGATCATTCGCGTTAAGTGCACGCCTAAAAAAGGCAACTCAGGGTCAGGCACGGGGTAAATAAGATGTTTGACGACATGGTTATGTTCTTGTGCCAAACGGTAATATTCACCGCGATAGGGAATAATTTGGAAGTCGGTTTCAATATTAAGCATCTTAGTGACGCGGTCCGCCATTAAGCCACTGCACGTGATGAGATATTGACAGTTGAATTGTTGGGACAAGCCTTGCTTAATACAAGTTAGTTGTACTTCTTCCTTTGTTTCCTGCGCTTGGCTCAATTCCGTATTCAGAAAAATCTCGCCTCCGAGTGCAACAAACTGTTCCGCCATTTTTTGCGTCACCACTCGGTAATCAACAATGGCGGTGGCATCCACCCAAATGGCGCCTAGGCCAACAATATTTGGCTCCATTGCATTCAGTTGTTTGGTGTTTAATAAACTGACGCTGAGCTTATTTTCGATGCAGCGCTGATATAAAGCTTGCATCCTTTCTAACTCCAGCGGAGTCGTGGCAACAATCAGCTTGCCGCATTGTTCATAAGGGATCGAATGCTCTTGGCAAAACGTTTTAATGGCTTGTGAACCACGCTGACAAAAATCGGCTTTCAGAGAACCTGGCTGATAATACACTCCAGCATGAATCACTCCACTGTTGTGCCCAGTTTGATGAGCCGCCAACGATGACTCTTTTTCTATCAACAAAATACGCTTGTTGGGCTGTCGCTGCTTTAACTGCCAAGCAGTCGATACCCCAACAATTCCACCGCCAACCACAATAAAATCGTACATATACTCAACTAACCTCATGACGGGTGTTAAACGAGAATGACTTGGTGTGTAGACTGGTCGATGATTAGCACATGTAGGATCGAAGAATCGTTAACCAAGGATACAAAAAACGCTGCGAAAAGCAGCGTCTAATCAATTTAACTCACTTAGTGAATCGGGGTATCTGTTTTGCTATAAAACTTACCAAAGTATTGTTCCAATACTTCTGGCGTTAGCTCACCGGCTTCTTCTAAACGTTTTAATTCAGCAGCGATCGCTTTTTGTTCATCAATTGATGGTAACGCGACTTCTGGCTCATTAGCCATTTCTTGCGACATCTGCTCTAGTTCTTTCTCAAAATCACTCATGATAACGACTCATCGTAAAATAGTTCTACGCTAAGTTTACTGATTTCAGGCATCAGATTCTACTCCTCGAGCATTGACCATGCGCAATATGTTGGGATTGTTTTGTGGCACATATAAATCATTTCATCGAAAACTCAGTGTTCTTTGCAAACAAATAGAGTCTGGGACAACATTGATTCCAGATTCGGCTCTAGTGGATGTTTTTCGTACGCTTGTTGATGTTGTGCGTGTTTTTGGCAATTTTATGTAAAGAACACTAAGATTTCATCTTTTTAATAGTTGCTTAACATATGTTTTGTGATATCAATTTGCTCAAGTATTTCCGGTACATTCAAGATGCGTTTATTTCACTCTGAACCGCAATAAATGAATAGTATCGATGAGTCCGTTTACGAGGAGTAATACAAGCTAATGACGTCGACAACATTCTCACAATTGCAGACCTACCTTGAGAGCCAAGTGATCGGCCAACAAGAATTGGTAAAGCAGCTTCTTGTCGCACTACTCGCCGATGGCCACATTCTTGTAGAAGGACCTCCAGGACTAGCAAAAACGCGTGCCGTGAAATCGTTAGCTGACTGTATCGAAGGAGACTTCCACCGTGTGCAGTTCACTCCTGACCTTCTGCCAGCAGACTTAACCGGCACGGATATTTTCCGCCCTGAAACCGGCGATTTTCAATTCCAGGCGGGGCCAATCTTCAACTCTTTGATTTTGGCCGATGAGATCAACCGAGCACCAGCAAAAGTACAAGCGGCCATGCTTGAAGCGATGGCAGAAAAACAAATTACTGCAGGTCGCCAAACCTATAAGTTACCTGAACTGTTTTTAGTCATGGCAACGCAAAACCCAATTGAGCAAGAAGGGACTTACCCACTTCCTGAAGCTCAACTCGACCGCTTTTTATTGCATTTAAATGTTGATTACCCTGATGCGCAAAGTGAGCTTGCCATCTTACGTTTGAATCGAGGCGAAGCAAAAGGTGAATCTGCCTCAGACGTACCACGTTTGTCACAACAACTGGTTTTTGATGCGCGCCAAGAAGTACTCAACATCCATATGGCTGAAGGGATCGAGCAGTATATTATTCGTTTGATTATGGCTACCCGCGAACCAAGCAGCTATGACTCATTACTGGCGAGTTGGATTGAAATGGGCGTAAGCCCTCGTGCAACCATTGCTTTGGATCGCTGCGCCCGTGCTCATGCATGGCTATCTGGTCGAGATTTCGTATCACCAGAAGACGTACAAGCAATGATCTATCCTGTCTTGCGACATCGTCTACTGTTGACTTACCACGCGCAAGCAGAAGGTATTTCACCAAACCAAGTGATTGATAAATTATTATCATTAGTTGGTAGTGCGTGAGTTGAGCGCGATGCAAACCCAATTTTCTCCCTATTCAAATGGGGTCGATTTGACGCTTAATGAGTTGCTTTACTTTCGCAACCAAAGCGTGAAGTGGCTACCACCAGCAAAAGGACTTTGGTCACAACTATTAGGCGTGCACCAAAGTCGTCAGCTGGGCCGAGGAATGGATTTTAGTGAAGTCCGCCGCTACCAAGCAGGTGATGATATTCGTGCTATTGACTGGCGAGTGACCGCGCGCAGCGGTAAACCACACACCAAACTCTTCTCTGAAGAGCGTGAAAAGCCGCTCGTTTTGTACTTGGATCTTGGCCCAAGCATGCTATTTGGTTCTCAACTCATGCTCAAATCCGTTTTGATGGCTCATATGGCGAGCTTGATCGCATGGTTAACCATTAAACAGCAAGATCGCATTGGCGCTATCATCGATACCGGCTTTGAGCTGATTGAAATAAAGCCAACAGGCCGCAATAAAGGCCCGCTTGCCATTTTGCAACGTTTAGTGGATATGCACGCTGCACTAATTGATGCACCCCGCAGACCTAACCCTCATGGTTTTGCTCCGGCATTACAATCTTTACAACAGCTTGCGCCCAAAGGCAGCGAAATTGTGTTTATTAGCGATTTTATTCGCTTTCAAGACAAAGAGGAGTTGGCTTTAACCCGCCTACGTCAACACAATAGCGTGCGCTTTGTACAGATTTGCGATCCCCTCGAATCAGGCAACACCGCTTATCGTGGGAATGAAAAAGTATCCGATGGTTTTCGAACCCAATGGTTTGATTTCTCATCAAAACAGTCACGCCAAAACTAAAATTGGCATTTGACGATAAACAACAAGGCTTAAAAACGCTTGCACAAAAAACAGGGATTAGTTTTTGCGCCTTGAGTAGTGACCAACTGTTACTTAATCAAATTTCTGGATGAATGTATGACCAGTGTTAAGAATGAAGCTTTATTACCTTTAGAAGACATGACGTTACCGGGAGCACCAGATTGGTTCCCACTCGCCTGGGGATGGTGGGCATCACTTGCTATGGCCTTGTTAGTCATCGTGCTCGTTGTTTTGTCCATTCGTCGACATAAAAAACGTCTAGCGCCGAAAAAAACCGCACTAAATTTAATTAAAAAGGAAAAACCTGCCGCTGCATTAGAGTTGGTTCGACAAGTTTCTCTTTGCTATTACCCACGTGAACAGATCGCGCACTTAACCGGTAAAGATTGGTATGCATTTTTAGACTCTCAAATTACAGAGCCTGTCTTTGCAGCCAATTACGAACAGTGGCAATCCGTCCTTTACAGTAAACAACATATCGAAAACAGTGAAGAGCTTGTAAATCACTGTTATCAATGGGTAGACCAAGCTCTACCACCTAAAAAAAGGAGTCGTTAGTTGGCAAATTTTGAATTTGTCTGGTGGCCTGTTTTATTTCTACTGCCTCTTCCTCTGGCAGTCTATTTTCTGCTGCCACCAGCAAACTCATCAGCACCTCTTTTCCTACCTTATCTGCCAGAATCAAATTCTGCGCCAGCCAAAGGTAATCGAGCAATAAAACTGCTAGTGCTGATGATTTGGATCGCTTTGATCACCGCAGCAGCACGTCCAGTTTGGTATGGTGAACCTGTTGTACACCAACCTGAGCATCGCGACTTGATGCTGGTGGTTGACCTGTCTGGCTCGATGAGCCAAGAAGACATGTTACAAAATGGCGATTATGTCGACCGTTTGACCGCAGTAAAAAAAGTACTATCAGACTTTATCGAAAAACGTCAAGGTGATCGCCTTGGATTGGTTTTCTTTGCTGATCATGCCTATCTACAGACGCCCCTGACCTTAGACCGCAACACTATCAAAGCTCAATTGCAGCAGGTGGTATTGGACCTTATCGGTTCGAGTACCGCTATTGGTGAAGGGATAGGTCTTGCAACCAAAACCTTTGTCGACAGTGATGCCCCACAACGAGTAATGATTTTACTCAGTGACGGAAGCAACACTTCCGGCGTACTTGACCCGATTGAAGCCGCAAAGATTGCGAAAAAATACAATGCGACGATTTATACCGTCGGCGTCGGTGCTGGTGAGATGGAAGTGAAGCAATTCTTTTTCTCACGGAAGGTAAATACAGCGCGCGATCTGGATGAAGCAACGTTAAAGCAAATTGCCGAGATTACTGGCGGTAAATATTTTCGCGCTCGTAACACTCAAGATTTATCCGACATTTATGCCACGATAAACCAGCTTGAGCCAATTAGCCAAACCACTCAGACTTGGCGACCACAACAAGAGTGGTTTCGTTACCCGCTCTCTATCGCGTTTTTGTTTTCTTGCATTGTTATGTGGGTGAGACGTAATCATGTCTGATTTTATTTTCCTATATCCACAATGGTTGAGCTTAATTGTTCCCCTACTTCTGCTCACGGTTTGGCTTGCGAAACGCCAACGTCGGCACCAATTGGTCGCCTCTCATTTAGCGAGAGTAATGACCCCACAAGCCAGAAAATCCTCTGGTAACATTCTGTGGGCATTTGCGATCAGCGGCATACTGGCCATTATTGCACTTGCAGGACCGAGTTTTTCTTCAGACGAGCGCCCTAGCTACACCAATTCGAGCGCTCGAGTGTTAGTGATGGACATGTCACGCTCAATGTATGCTAACGACATTAAGCCTTCTCGATTGGCTCAAGCGCGTTATAAAGCTAATGACTTACTCAAACTTTGGTCAGATGGAGAAACCGGTCTCGTCGCCTACGCAGGTGATGCTTACCTTGTTAGCCCAATGACGAGTGATAGCCACACCTTGGTCAATTTAATTGCCAATTTGTCGCCAGAGATTATGCCTTATCAAGGGGCGAATGCCGTGGCCGCTGTCCGTCTCGCCATTGAAACCATGACTAACGCAGGCTTTGCCCAAGGTGATATTGTCTTGTTTAGTGATGATTTAGAACCTGCAGAACAGAGTGAAATTCAAGATCTCTTGGATCAAGGTGACTGGCGCTTAAGTATCTTAGCCATTGGTACACCAGCAGGTGCACCGATTCCGTTGCCAAATGGCACGCTGTTACAGTCACAAAACGGAACCACTGTCATCGCAAAAACACCATTTAAGCGCATGCAACAACTTGCCAATAACAATCAAGGATTGTTTGTGCCCGTCCAAGCAGATAACAGAGATATCGATGCTATCGCTAAGTTGACAAATCAGGTATCAAATACTGCTGCCAATCAAGCGAGTGAAAAAGTCAATGACCGTATTAATAGCGGCTATTGGCTGGTGATTTTGCTGTTACCCTTCGCACTTATGCTTTGTCGACGTGGTGTTGTGTTATCGATCGGCATAATGCTCACCATGGCGGCAACTCCTGAGCATGCCTTTGCCAATCCTTTCCTTACTCAAGATCAACAGGGTTATCAGCTCTATAAAGAGCAGCAATATCAAGCGGCAGCCAATTCGTTTGAAAACCCAAGTTGGAAAGGCATCGCGCAATATCAGGCAGGAGACTATAAAGCGGCCGTTGAGTCACTAAAACAGCGTAATGATATTGATAGCCAATATAACTTGGCTAACGCTCACGCTCAGCTTGGAGAATACGATAAAGCAGAGGCGCTATATCGCCAGGTGTTAAAAGAAAATCCAAACTACCAAAATGCCCAAAAGAACCTAGCTATCGTTGAGCAAGCACAGCAGCAACAGCAACAGCAACAGCAACAGCAACAGCAACAAAAGTCTGAACAATCGTCGCAATCAGAGCAAGAGAATAAGTCTCAGCAGTCTCAGCAGTCTCAGCAGTCTCAGCAGTCTCAGCAGTCTCAGCAGTCTCAGCAGTCTCAGCAGTCTCAGCAGTCTCAGCAGTCTCAGCAGTCTCAGCAGTCTCAGCAGTCTCAGCAGTCTCAGCAGTCTCAGCAGTCTCAGCAGTCTCAGCAGTCTCAGCAGTCTCAGCAGTCTCAGCAGTCTCAGCAGTCTCAGCAGTCTCAGCAGTCTCAGCAGTCTCAGCAGTCTCAGCAGTCTCAGCAGTCTCAGCAGTCTCAGCAGTCTCAGCAGTCTCCAGCAGTCTCATGAAAACGCCTCTGACCCCGTAGGTCAAGAGAGTAAGTCAAACAATGAACAACAAAATGAAGAAAATAAATCAGCGGTGAATCAAGCAACCTCCAGCTCTGATACTCCCGAATCAGATCCTGAATTTAGAAAACTCGAAAACGTCGAATCTGCGCGTGATCCAAGTAGACTGCTTCGCGCACAACTGATCCTCCAAGCTCGAGACAAACAACCACCACAAGAGTCGGCTAAACAATGGTAACGATTAAATCGCGTGTGCTACGCATCCTCACTCTTTTCTGTCTTGCGTTCTTTGTTGCGCCTAGCTTTGCTGCGTCTCTGACCGCGACGGTATCTAGTAATCAAGTGACACAAGCCGAAGTGTTCCAGCTGCGCGTAACTTATGATGATAAAGTTGACTCAGACAGTATCGATTTTAAAGCACTCGAGTCTGACTTTTTTATGGGTCAACCAAGTTTTGGCAGCTCACTTAATTTCATTAATGGCAAACGCAGTAGCAGCAGTGAATGGACGATTGCGTTAAAAGCGAAATCACTTGGAACGGCCACGATTCCTAGTTTTACTATCGATGGAAATCGCTCTGCGCCGATAACGATTCAAGTCACCCAAGATACTGATTTACCTGCGCCGGGTGATCTGGTTGAGTTACACAGCCAATTAGATAAAAATTCACTTTACCCTAACGAGACTACGCAACTAAAAACTCGATTGGTGATAAAAGCGGATGCGCGCAGATTACAAAATGTCAAAATCACCCCACCTTCGGCAATTGGCTTCTCAGTACAATTAGTCGGACAAGCCAATCAATACCAAACCATTATCAATGGGGTTGAAGCGACTGTCGTCGATCAGACCTTCAACGTGAAAGCAGAACAAGCGCCAAAACATGAGCTTAAGAGTATCGGCTTTGATGCGACTGTCGTGTTTGGTAGTAACCGAAGTGGTACAACCAAACTTCTACCCGTACAAATTGCACCCGAATCTTTAGCAATTACGGTAAAATCAAAACCAACTAACCTTGGTGCCGCTTGGCTACCAACCGCAAAATTAGAACTTGCACAAACCTGGCTTGATACACAAAACAACCCTATCGCCAATCTTAAACAGCAACATTCACTGACGTTAGGTGACTCATTAACTCGCGAGCTGACACTGACCATTCAAGGTCTGAATCCTGACTCGTTTCCAAAGCTCAATGTGACATACCCATCAGGGGTACGCCCTTATATTGAAAAACCACAATTTAAGACTCTGAATGATGGTTCTACACAAATGACCATTCGCCATGTATTGATCGCTCAACATGTTGGTCAAGTCGAGCTACCACCAATAACGATTGAATGGTTTGATACGGTAAATGAAGTCGTAAAAAAAGCCTCCGTTGATGGCCTATCGTTAGATGTACAAGCAGGAGACACGGTCCTTTCAAATCCTGTCATTACTGCACCAACAACGCCTCAACCGGTAACCCAAATTTCTGCGGGATTCTGGCCGTACCTTACAGCACTTTTTGCGGCCTTATGGGTAGCAACACTCGCTTGGCACTTACACAACAAGCGTCAGCCGAAAGTCACGATGCCCAACGTAACAAACTTGGATAGCACCGAAAGTTTTTGGCAGCAATAAAACCAATGATGTTGCGCGCACCATGCATCTTGCAAAGCAATGGTTAGCTGAAAATCGTATCAAAGATGACCATTTGGCTAAGCAAATCGAGGATGAATTACAACAGATGGCAAGCCAAAAATATCGCAGCGATTCAGCTACTGCACAGCCACTTTGGCAACCAGAGAAGCTACTTTCACTCGTTAAACAATTAAAGAAAACGAGTCAAACTGTTCAAAAAACGACTCAATTACCTAAACTTTAATCACATAACATGCTGTAACCGTAATATTTTTTGCATAAATACTAAGAATCAGCGAAGCTTTGCCGTTAATGAAAATATCTTTCGTTGATGGTTAGGATTATCTTCGCTGATGATTCTTCGGAGAGTGGCATGTCGGCAGTCAAAAAAGCAATTAGGCACTTACTATCAAATTCTCTATTTTGATGGAGAAAAGATGTGAGCTTAAAGTTTTTGCAGAAAGCAGAAAGAAGCTATCGAGATGTTAAAACAATATGGCTTCACTCCAAGCGATGTTTTTTCCATCTTCCCATAAAACAGCAGCCTCGGCTGCTGTTTTATTTTGCAATAGCTAATGACTCTTTAAACGCAACCACTAGATTCCGTCCGTTTGCCTTCGCTTGATACAGAGCTTGATCCGCTTGGTTGTATAGCACATCGAAATTAAACTCTTGTTGCTGAATGTTTGCGACGGTATACCCAACCGAAACCGTTAATATTCCTCTTCCGTCGTTATTCTCATGAGTGATCGCTTCGTTTTCTATACTTGCTCGAATGGCTTCAGCTAACGCTTTGACTTGCGATTCAGTTTGGTTGGAAACAAGTAAAGCGAACTCTTCCCCTCCAATACGACAGAAGACCTCGTTGTTTTGCTCGGCTCTTTTTTTCAAGATGTTGCCAATACGCATCAGGGCAATATCGCCTTGCATATGACCATAACTGTTGTTGTAAAAGCCAAAGTGGTCGATATCGACCAAGATCAGCGCAAATCTCTGTTTGCCCACACTTTCATTGTCACAAATACTCTCCAGCACACCTTCCAGCATACGGCGATTGCCCAATCTAGTCAGCGGATCCATTTTCGACATCAACTCAAGCTGTTCATTAGCTTGTTGTAACTCTTTAGTGCGCGCTTTAACTTCAAGCTCAAGCGTTTCGTTTAATTGCTGCACGACCTCTTGCGCACGAGTACGCAGCAGCACTTCAGTTAAGTTTGAGGCAAACATTCGAATCACTTCGCGCAACTGATGGGTCAATGGAGAACGGCGAATTAAGTTGTCAGCCGCAATAAAGGCAATGGGTTCGCCACTACTGCTCGTCATCATGGTCATCGCAGTCCAGCCTAACCCAACAATATGGAAGTCATGGTAGATAGGCACTGACTCTTCAAATACCACTTCGTTCGGATTGTTGCGCGCGTTATCGACAATTGTGCGATCAAGAAGCTCCGAACGATAGTAAGACTCATCAACGACATTACCTTGAATATCGGTTCCCCACGTGCCCTGCATGTAAGAACAATTTTCATCGGTAAGAAATACGGCTAAACGATCAATTCCAATTCTATTGATACCGAACGTCACCGCCGATTTACACACGTCACGTACGGTCATGCAGCGCGATAACTCCACCATACTTGCGTGCAACATGCGAACATTTTGCTCTTGTCGTTTGCGAATATAGATCTGTGACAACAATGAACCAAACGATTCCAACATTTGTCGCTGATACGAAGTAATTGGCGCACGGTTAATAAAGTTGTCTAATGCAAGCCAACCAATCGGTTCTGCGCCTTCACGCAGGATAAGCATGCCGTTCCAACCCTGACCAATCACTGCGCCATCGTTATAAAGTGGCGCATCTTCGATCACGACAAGACTCACTTTGTCATCATACAGAGCGTTAATGTACGCTTCTTCCAACTGATGAAGGTCATATTGCGTGTGATGGACATCCGTGGTTACACCATTTTCATCAGTACCATAAGTACCGCTAAAACAGCGTTTCTTAATATCCAATAACATCAAACACGTGCGGTCTACACCTAGATTCTCACGCACAATCTCAACCGCCGAACGATGCAATTCATCCAATGTCTCTGGATTTGAGATATCCAACGCTACCTTTTGCACCAGCTTCATATCTTCAATGAATTGCTCACGCTGATGAATTACATCGAGGTATTTCGCTTCTTTGATATCGCGTTGACGGTATTCTCGTGTCGCTTCTAATTCCGCACGTAGGCATTGCCATCGAGAAGCAAGAATCTGCAAAAAGTCGATTGAATTATTCTCACTGGCAATCCTCAGTTTTTCTGCATCCGTGTTTTCAACAATTAAATAAGTACGAGCTTTGGAATAGTTATCCAAAACGAAAATATAGGTATTTAAATCACTGATTTCAGATTGTATGGTTCGACAACCCGCTAGCGTAAGTGGAATAACACCATCACAGGTATCAAACTGTGCAGCCCATGACCAGAATGCATCCGAGTAGTTTTCTAATGGCGTCGGGTTGTCACGGGTGTATAGGATTTGCGGGGTTCCAGACAAATCAAGTTCATTCACAATCGCAGCCGACTGAGGTTCAAGCAGCTGTTCAAGATGATCAAATGAGACTTCGCCAAAAATCGGTGACTTCTCGCGGACATAACGTCTTTAAGCAATGACCTAGGAAACATAGTGACCTTATTTTGTCTGAAATGATGTTATCAATTCGAAAGTATCACTCGCTGTGGCACATTCCCATGACGCAAAACAGACACTGTTAAGTCACTCGCAGATTGCCATACTGCTCTTTTTTATTCTTGAGACAAGTATACAAAACCTAAGCCAGTTGCGGCGTTGTTACATCGAGATTTGACCTTGCACAGGTGCGACAAAATAGACAAATCTACTATCGATAGATCTATTCAAAGCGCCGCCCAAACGCTATGATTTAACCATTAGAGACCAGTTTCGCTCTCAACAACCGGATTTATGACACTTGCTCACAAAGTAGTGCTGGTGTGTGATTAAACTGTAAGATAATTAGTAAAACCAAACCCATGAAAATTCTGCTTTTAATTCTGATTACGCTGTTATCGGCATCTGTCCATGCAGAAATTGATAAAGTCACGGTCGACAAATCGAAACGCCGTCTTTATATCATTGAAAATGATCAAGTCATTCATGAGTTTCGCATTGCACTAGGAAAACGCCCCATTGGTCACAAAGTCTATGAAGGTGATCAACGAACCCCAGAAGGTAGCTACAAATTAGAGCACGTGATGGAAGATTCCCAATTTTATCGCTCCATTCACATCAGCTACCCAAATCAAGACGATGTGCCAATGCAGTAAGGCTGAAAGTCAATCCCGGCGGGAACATCAAGATTCACGGGCAAAAAAATGGGGAAGTAAAACCAAGCCAGTTCGTACAAAGTTTCGACTGGACAGACGGCTGCATTGCGTTAAGTAATGAAGATATGGATCAGTTGTTGGCACTGGTGACCCCAGGCACACCAATTGAAATTCTGCCTTAACTCTCCAGATCTATCAGTCAAAGAAAAGCCGAGTATTCACTCGGCTTTTTTGTTTTCTGTCCCTCGTGGCGGTACGCTAAGCGATAATCTCCCAGCTATGAGTCATGGCAACGCCCTCGCCTAACATCAAACATACTGAGCAGTATTTTTGTAGTGACGCCGAGGTCACTTCTTCAACAACTTGCTCATCAATACCTTCGCCACTGATCTCAAAGTGAATGTTTACGTGGGTAAAAATTCTTGGTGCCGTTTCACGTCGTTCAGTTGTAAGCTTAGCAGTACAACCTTTTACCGCTTGTTTCGCCTCTTTCAAACCATCAACGACATCGACTGAACTACAACCACCAGCCGCCATTAATACCATCTCCATTGGGCTTGGTGCTGTCGAGCCACCATTGCCATCCATCACAATGGAATGGCCAGATTGAGACAAACCTAAAAATTTAAAATCTTCAATCCACTTTACTTCTGCTTGCATCTATTTTTCTCTATTTGGTTAATTTATTGCTGATCTAGGGGAAAAACGACACCTGTTTGGTGACGAATCTCAGTCAATAATTCGGCGACGATAAGCGAACGCTCCATCGCTTTCACACTCATTTCATTATTGGCAAATTGCTCAGAAAAATCGAGTGCTTCGTAATACATCGGATTATCATGTTGCTCGGTAGAAATGTCCTCAGCCTGCTCGCCTCGCATTTGCTTGATGAGGTTCTCTGCAACCGAAATGCGATGCATCTGAAGCGCCCCTGCTTCACCTTGAATCTCGCTAGGTAGGTAAGAATCACTGACTTTAGAATGCTGAATAGCCACTTCAAAGCCTGCGTATTCGAGTATGACACTGCCACTTCCATCCACCCCGGATTCGAGTATCTGCGCGCTAGCTTTTACATTTACGGGCTTGCCGAACAATGCAACGGCTGAAGCAATGCAGTAATAACCGATATCCATAATTGAACCATTAGCAAATTCAGGATTAAAGGTGTTCGGGTTTTCACCCGCCAGATATTTGGGGTAACGAGAGGAGTATTGGCAATAACTGATAAACGCTTTGGTTATGTTGCCAATGTTGTGTAACTCTTGTTGAAGTCGCTTGAAGTTAGGTAAATGCGTAGACATAAACGCTTCATACAAAATCACATTGTTTTGCTTAGCAACTTCAAACATTTGCTGTGCCAACGTCACGTTTGCCGCTAATGGTTTCTCACAAATAACATGCTTACCAGCTTGCATCATTTGTATTGCTTGCGGAGCATGTAAAGCATTCGGACTCGCGATATAAACCACATCAACGTCCTCACTGCTCCCTAGCAATTCGAGGTCGTTGAAACACTGCAAATTAGGGTTAACTGCCAGATACTTTTGTGCAAATTGCTGGGCTTTATCTAAAGAACGAGAGTATACGGCAGACAGTTGGTAGCGGCCGCTAGCAATCGCGGCCTCAATAAATTGGTCGGTGATCCAGTTGGAACCGATAATCGCAAGTTTAATCATAATTCTTAAACGGTAAAAACCACTCTTACGGCTAACAGAATAAGAATGATGCCAGAAAGACGGTCGATCAACTGTGCTTTGCTGCGAATTTTGTCAATTAATTTGGAACTCGAAAGCAAAATAGTCACTAAAGTGTACCATAAACCGTCGACGATAAATGGGGTCAGAACAATGATCGACTTGCTGGTAAAATCATTACCGATGGCAATGAATTGGCTAAATAGCGCGATAAAGAACAAAATGATTTTCGGGCTCAAAATGGAGATAAAAAAGCCTTCACGCCCAGACTGCCACAAAGTCGCTCTTTCACCAGATTGCAGTTTGGCAGCGACCCCACCTTTTGAACGTAATGCGTTGTAACCAAGATAAGCCAGATAGAGCGCACCAGCGTAGCTGATACCTTTAAATAACAGTGGAGATTGCTGTAAAACCACAGCAAGACCAATCAAGGTAATGAACGCATAAATGCCGATACCAAAGGCATGACACCAAGCGGTAACAATGCCATTGCTTCGCCCGCCCGCCAAACTATGTTTAGCGACAACCGCCAAACTAGGGCCTGGCGACATCGCCCCTAATAAACATACAGTAAATAAAGAAAACCAAACAGTTAGTGTCATTTTAAAATCAATAATGGTGGCTAGATAACGGTAAAATACAACCGAATGGCAATGAATTGAAATCAAACTTAATCATATATGTAATGATTTCAAATCATACACTCATCCACAGCGACGCGTCTAACCACTATTGAACCCCAATAGAACTTGGCGAAATACGCATAATTTGCAGTACTTGTTCGCGCATCCACTCATGCGCTTTGTCATGGTCATACTTGGGATGCCACATTAACCAGTATTGATGACTCGCAGTGTCAAACGGTAATGGTCGAAAAGTCAGCGAAGTATCCTTAGTTAAATTGTGTGCGATATGTTCAGGTACAACCGTTAACAAATCCGTCTCTTCAATCACTTTAACCGCCGTAGAGAAAAATGGTACTTTGACCGCCACTCGTCTCTGTAAACCCATTTGCTGTAGCGCAATATCTACATGGCTGTCTTTATCACCACCGCCCGTTACCTTTAGATGGGGAAACGCAACCAAATCCTCGCCTTGCCAATCTGATAACTTTGTTAACGGATGCTCGGAGCGCATCACACATACTGAATGATCTTGCCCCAACAAAATACTTGATAAATGGGCTGGCGGCTCCGGTAACATAGTCGATGCCAAGTCGATATTCATCGCTTGAATCTTTTGCAGATAATCTTGCTGCCATAACCGATAACTAAAATCGACTTGTGGTGCTTGTTGGTCGAGCAAAGTAATGATCTGTGGAACTACAAATTGCGCGACATAATCGCTAGATGCAAAAACAAATTCACGCTGCCAATTCTTCGGACTAAAAGGCGCGTCGTTAAATAGTTCATCCGCCTGCCCTAGAATTTGGTTCACGCGTTGCAGCAGCGTGAGTGCTCTTGGGGTCGCTATTAGCTGGTTGCCGCTCCTGACTAGCAAAGGATCATCACACAATTCGCGCAGCTGAGCCAATTGCCGACTCACAGCTGATTGGGTGAGATTCAGACGCGCTGCCGCGCGACTAACATGGCACTCCTCGAGTAACACTTGTAGTGAGCGAAGCAAATTAAGATTGATGTGATTGATCATAAGCCAATGAGAAAATTTGGTCATACCGATGAATTGTCAAACCATCATACCGGAACAAATTGACTGGGTAAGCAAACATAGTGACTAAATTTGCGTATCAAAACGACAAAATGATGCCCAAATCGCACTCTTTACTGGATGATATCTACCCACAACAGGAGTAAGCTTATTCACAACGATACTCAGCAACCTCGAAACAACAGCTACATCGACAACGCTTGATTATCTGCATCTTGAAATCGCTCAAGTACAAATTCGTGTTTAAGGATAAATACGTTACTTCGAGCAAAAGCCGTTACAAGGATGAAATAACAAACAATGGCGCAACTTAAACAAGAAATCACCCTGTTCTCAGGAGTCGCACAGCTTTCTACCACACTGTTAGGTACTGGATTATTTATGGTACCGGCCATCGCGGCGAGTATCGCCGGAGAGCTCTCGCTCTGGTCATGGGTCGTGCTGTTAATCGGCATCTGCCCTATCGCGTTGACGTTCGCCTCATTAGGCAAGCGTTATCCAAATGCGGGCGGTACCGCTTTTTTCGTGCGTAAAGCGTTTAATCAACGCTTAGAAAAAAGCATTGCTTGGTTATTTTTAAGTGTTATCCCTGTTGGTGTACCTGCCGCTGTCGCACTGGCTGGCGGTTTTTTGCGTCCGTTACTACCAGATGCTCTCAACCACTCTTTTATCGCACAGTCCATCACGGTTCTATTATTGGTGTTGGTCAATCTCTCGGGAGCAAAAACGTCTGGGCGAATTCAAAGCCTCATCGCTGTCAGTGTTTTTACTCTTGTCGCCGCATTTTGGTGGTATGGCGATATCACACCGAGCACGATTCAAATGCCAAGTGTGACCTCGGAGAATTGGGCATTGATTGGCAGTTCCCTTGCTGTAATGTTTTGGTGCTTTGTCGGCATTGAAGCATTTGCCCACATGGGTGAAGAATTCAAATCACCTGAACGCGACTTTCCAATTGCGATCATTATCGGCTGTTTGATTGCAGGTGCGACGTATTGGGCCTGTTCAGTCGTGATCGTAAAATTTCATGCTTATGGTTCAGCCCAGTTTGATTCAGGTTCCATTCCTTATTTGGCTCAATTGCTTTTTGGCTCCAGGCGACACTCGGTATCAGTGCACTTGGGTTTGCTGCATGTTTTGCGAGTATCAATCTCTATACCCAGAGCTTATCTCGCATGCTTTGGGCGCAAGCGCGTGAATACCGCCCTCAAAGCCGCATAGCCCATTTGTCTGCATCAGGTGTACCTGCAAATGCCACTTTATTGTCGGTTTAGTGTTACTGATTTCATGTTTTATCGGCGAATTTACGCAACTCAACTTAGAGTTCTTTTTAAAACTGGCGAATGGCGCGTTTCTGATGGTCTATTTTATGGCTATGCTGTCTGCCTGTAAGCTGCTAACCGGCGCAAGACGCATGCTCGCCTATATTTCGCTCGTGATGTGTATTCTAATGATGGCCTGTCTTGGTTGGTCTATGCTTTACGCTCTCGGGTTATTTGGGTTATTGGTCTACAAGATCAAACCTGTCAATCAACCCAATCCGAACATAGCCAAATAGACATATATTCAAACATCAGAGGGGATCATAATCCTCTCTGATCATTTCTCTTTTCCTAATACCCAACACAATTAATAACAAAACATTATTATTTTAAGTATGAATGATAATTTCACTGCATATTGCGCTCTACTTATACTTCACCTCAACGAAACGGCAAATAACCCTATTCTGAGGTAACAAATATGAAAATGAATCATGTCGGTATTATGGTCGGTGACATGGACACCGCAGTTAACTTTTACACTAAAGCTCTTGGCTTAAAAGTGGTTATGGGTAACACCAAAGTGATTGAAGAGCGTGAAACCGCTATCGGTAGAATGTGTATCGCCGTGTTTGGCGAAGGCTTTAAAGGCTTTAATATCGCGCACCTTGTGACAAGCGATGGTATTGGTGTTGAACTGTTTGAGATGAAAGAGCGTCAAGAACGCCATGAAGTTGATTTTTCTCGCATCGGTATTTTCCATTTCTGTCTGCAGACTGATGATTTCGATGCGACTATTCAACGCATAGAAGAGTTTGGCGGAAAAGCTCGTATGGACATTATGCGTTACCACCCAGAAGATGACAGTAAACCAGCACAAATGATCTACATGGAAGACCCATTCGGCAATCTATTTGAGCTGTACTCTCATACTTATGAAGAAACTTACGCTTCAGATTACGAGTAATAGTGTTTTAATTATCAGTAGCATTTCGAACATTTTTGCAAATTGCAATTGCAAATCGAAAATATGCGCTTAATTTCAGACCAAATTTATAGATGTTGTGCGCATTTATGCACATGTAAAAGATGGCACACATCCTGCTATGTATTTAGTGACCCTTATTAAGCCGAGGGTCACCTAGCCAACTGACGTTGTTTGTGAACCCGATTTGTTCACGCAAAATGCAGCCAATCACAACATTGTGATTGGCTTTTTTCTTTTTTGAACAATGAAAGGGAGCACTAAGCCAAAGCGGATACATATTGATTAACGAACTCCCGCTCTACAGAGTAAAACGGCGCTTCAGGTATCTCTTTTGTGCTTAGCCAATCAAAATGCAACTTCTGGTGCATATCGAACGAACCTGGTTCCACACTCTCATCCGCACGTAAAATGACAAAATAGGTACGACCGCCAATATCATTTTCTTTGGTATAGGTAGCGGTATGAGAAAGACCTGTGATCCCTGTCTCTTGAGCGAGTTCGCGAATCGCAGCGTCAGTCCCTGACTCATCGAAATTAACTCTCCCTCCGGGAAATTGAGCCATCATCCCCTTATCAGCGTGGTAGCACTTTTGGACCAATACTTTATCTTTCTTTACTACCACTGCCATTGCCAAATGTTTCACTTATATCTCCTTGGTGAATATTTACTGCACCAACCAAACCATTACGTACTGTTTTAATTGAAATAATGTTGGTTGACACTCAAATTATTTGCTTCCAAGAGATGGTAGAAAATTGCCACATAAAATACACGTGCACAACACACACTTTCTTAAAAGACAATCTTAAAATCGAATTTTTATATTTCAGGTAATAAAACCAATTAAACTTAATTATTCAATAAAATTAATGCAATATTTTCCATCAATTATTAAGTAAACATCAACCGCCAGACGATAACTTTTATACGACATTTCATTCTGTATTAATAACTATTAACACTTATCTGTCTCAATATAAAGACACCCCCTACCTTTACAAAAACATGACCTATCTCTAACATTGCGCAAACTTTAAATACGTTCGGATTGGACTCAATCAATCGTCGTAAACGCGGCTAAGACGTATGCTTATACAACGACTCTACAAGGAAGGTGAGGCTTTTTTATATGAAAGTAGCGGTGCTAGGAACGAATGATCGAGCTGCTTTAGTCGTCGTCAGACAACTCGCGCTAGAGGTCTCTATTGATGAGGTCGTCATCGTTAGGCATACAAAACAACGATCGTTAGCCTGTGTCTCAAAGTACACACACAAATCTGTCTATTTTAATTTTGACACACCTGATGTAAGTACACTGATCCACTTATTACAAGATGAAAAAATAGATCTCATCCTGCCAATCAATGACATTACATCCTTGTTTGTTATCCATCATTATTCATCTCTGAATGCAAACTTCACTTTAGCATCACCCACACCGAGTTCTTACTATCAAGCGATTGATAAATGGGCGATACAAGAGATGTGCGATGGAAAAACACTAAAATACCCAGTTAGCCAATTAATCGAGCAAGGATCACGATTAGAAAATCGCGACATCAGTGAAGAATACGTCTATCTCAAAACCAGGAACAGTGTTGTTTATCATGAAGAAAAATACAAAAATATGATGTACAAAAGTTAAGCCATCAAGAGCAACAACACTATATTGCTCAACACCTACATACAATCGATGTCATCTGCCAAAAGCGATTACATGGAAAAGGGATTGGCATTAATGTGTTAGCGTCGAAAGGTCGCGTGATTTCGCTCAATATCAATAAGAGAATACACCAACCCAAAAATGGCGGAGGCTCTTCGTACAGGCGAACGGCAAAAAAAATTCCACTCTCTTTATTGGAAATCGCAACACAGATTACCAACCGTCTTCATTGGTCTGGCGTCATGATGATTGAGCTCCTTGAAACCCAAGAAGGGTTTTATCTCATAGAAATCAACCCTAGATTTTGGGGATCGTTGGCATTAACGGAGTTCTCTGGTGCTAACTTTGTGAGAAATTTTTATCGGTTACAAGTTGGAAAAAAACTATTACCCAGCCGAGGAAAAGAGGTAACCGCACGACATTTAATCAATGATTTGAAGTGGCAAGTTCGCAACCCAAAGCCACGATCTTTGCTTACCTTTCTCCTTTCCCTCTTAGAGTGGCACTGCGATATGAGCAATACGATGTTGAACGAATCATGGATCCTAAACCCGCACTGTACCAAATAACATTGCTGACTAAACAAATGAAAGAAAAATATTTTCAACATTAACCATCAATTGGGCATGAATTATATTCAACCTAACTCTTGAATAATAACATCGGATTGAACATTACAATTAACTCCAAAGATAAAACTCAAATAATACCGTTTCGATAAAGCAACAAATGGTTTATTACCGTTCAAATCAGAAAATAAATATCAGATGCACAATCATTTATAACTTATAAAAGCAACAACCCAATTTTAGGTTTCGCATTAATTACTACAGCAAATACTGATTTTTAGGCCTGTAAACTTAGTAAGCCAAGAAAAATCATTGAGATACAAATAATGATTAACACAATAATATTATTCACAAAAAAACTCTTTTCTTTCACTGAATGGCGCATAGGATTAGTACCTGTTACCCAACTAAGCAATATCATCGAAACCCAAACTTGTGATGAATCATGGGTCAACTGGTTAAACATAGATAACCAACACTACCAAGCGGATCCTTTCTTGTGCCATATAAACGAAAGTTTAGTGCTCATGTATGAATCAATGTCTCATTGGCAGGAAAAGGGAAAAATCAAGTACGCGGATGTCACTTCGAACCCAATTCCGCTTGGGGAAGTCAAAGCGCCCCAATTCAACCACAAATCATTTCCCTATACGTTTTCCTCTAATGGCAAGCTGTATTGCATGCCTGAAGAGTCTGATATGCGTGAATTGAATCTATTTGAATACTCACCGAATAATGAAAAATTTGAATTCAGAAGAACGCTATTTTCAGACATGAGTTTAGTCGATTCTTTTATGTATCATTCCAATGGAATCTTCTACCTTTTTGTACCGATAAATCTAACGGTAGTTTTGTTCAACGCTTATTTGTCTCTCATAGCCTTGATGACCGTTTTAAAGAGCATCCAAACTCGCCAATCGCATCAGGAAAATCAAAAGGTAGAAATGCGGGAGGACTGATTCATTGTGGTGATAAAACATTTAGGTTATCGCAAGAGTGTCGCAACTTTTATGGCGAAGGTATTAATTTCAATTTGGTGAAAAATTTAGATCACGAGAATTACTCGGAAGAATTCTCGTTTCGACTAAAATTTGTCAATTCAACGAAGTTTGGCTATCACACTTTTAACGTCTATAAGGAATGGATTGTCATTGATGGAAAGGTTCTGCGCTATTCATTACTTGCACCATTGATGAAATTCAATGCTCGAATAATTAAGAAATTAGCGTTCAAGTTAACCCAATGACCTAAAATCGTTTTCTTTGCTTGCACCTACACACTTTGCTTTGATTTGGACTACTACTTAGGTTTAAATGAATAACCGAACTCAACGTAAAGGAAACTACGTGAAAACAATTGGCTTGCTTGGTGGTATGAGCTGGGAATCCACGCTCAGTTATTACAAATCGATTAACGAGGGCGTTAAGCAAACCCTTGGTGGCTTAAACTCAGCCAAAATCAGCATGTACAGTGTCAACTTTGCTGAAATCGAAAAACTGCAACATGAAGGTAAATGGGATGAAACAGCGGCAATTCTATCGGATGCTGCGGTGTCTGTCGAAAAAGCAGGCGCTGATTTCCTTCTAATTTGCACCAATACCATGCATAAAGTCGCGCCACAGATCGAAGCGAATATCTCAATTCCAATCTTGCATATTGCCGATGCGACTGCGCACAAACTTCTTGAGAGCGGTGTACGTAAAGTTGGCCTTCTAGGCACCAACTTCACCATGGAGCAAGATTTCTATAAAGGACGCTTGAGCGACAAATTTGGTATTGACGTCGTCGTCCCAGAACAAGCCGACCGTTTAAACGTGCACGAGATCATCTATCAAGAGCTCTGCCGTGGTGAGATTAAAGACGAGTCGCGCAAAGTGTACCTAGATATCATCGAAAAACTTCATCAACAGGGTGCACAAGCAGTAATTCTAGGTTGTACCGAAATTGCATTGTTGGTCAAACAGAGCCATACCGATGTACCGTTATTCGATACGACAGCGATTCATGCGGAAGCCGCCGTTAAATTGGCGATCGGTAGTTAACCGCTTTCAAACATGAACAAGGCGCATAATTGCGCCTTGTCTTCTTGTTCTATCCGTCAATAAAGCAAGAACATGCCTTCGTAACCACCCAGTTCGACGCGACTTACATAATCCCCTACCGTACCCTGAGCATCAACAGGCCGCATCGGGACGTCAAGCTCAACGGTTATCTTATCCGACGTATAAAAGGATTGATTCCTACCATGAAAATCTGTTCGGTAGAGCACTTTCCCTTTGGTAAATTCCCGCGCAAGCACCATATCTTCAGGACCTTGCGGAACAACTTCGTTTGCGCTTTGATAGATAAAGTACGTATACGTTGGCAATAACTCAATCATGCCACTTGGTAAGTCAGGATGAGCGGCTTGATTCATGGTTGAATCCCCTACAATCGTATAGTCAGCAGGGTAAGGAGTCGCCGTTGATAACATTAGCGGTATCGCTTCAAATTCAGCCGGGAGTGTATTGGCCGGCTCTCCCAAATCGATGGCTAATAATTTCGTTGGCTGATAGGCAATATTTTTGGCAATCCCTGCCCGCCAGAAGTTCACTGCATCAGTATTGTTGCTTCCGTAAACATAACCGTTATTCCATTGATTAAAGAAGCTTTTATCTGTGTGATGATTTAAGTAGTAAATGGCAAGCGCTGAGTATTGATCCTGCTGCCAATGTTGCTCAGTATTACCCAAATACTGCACTCGCCCATAGCGAGTCGTTGCTTGAAAAATTGTGCTTTGCCCCGACGCGGCTAGCACAGAATTGTCCCAAAATTTACTGATCCCTGCATAGCCACTAAAGCCTGTTGATGGAAAAAGATAGTGCTCACGTAGATAGAGATTCGCCGCGCCCGTAAGATATGACTGTCCATTGCGACCATATAAGTTAGCCGTGCCGATATTGGCTCCGATCAACGTATCTGGATTAAAGGCCGCTAACCCACGCAAAAAAGTAGCAAAATCCGTTTTATAACGTTCATCTGCAATCTCACTACCTGCAATCATGCCCAACTCAGCTACCATACCACTGACCCTGTGTCATCGTTATACGCGCCATTCACGCCCTGCTCTTGCCAAACAGCGGCATAGTACGCACGCATGGCCTCAATATAATCGGGATTAGCAAGATGTGTTAACGCCCACGAGGAGTTTTGATTCCACATCCGGCCAAACGGAATAACGCGAGACTCCCAACGAAAACGTGCGGTGGCGTTTTTATTCGATCGGTTTTTATATTCATTCCAATCAAGATAATTATCCTGGTTAGTATCTGCAGAGAGATCAAAGCCCCGGATTTTTCTCCAACGCTGAATACTGCGGCCATCGGAAGTAGCGATTGGAGCATCAGACAATTTTACTACCGGGAAGCTATTTTTAAGCTTAACTTCTTTGATTTTTGGACGAGTGGCAACACTGTCTGCATCCCACCGAACTCGAACAACATAGAGTTGACCACCATCTCGCAGGTAGGTTGAACCAAAATACTGACCGCCGCCATAGCTTGCACCGCTGCCATCATGAGTGGTTGCCCGAACCCAATCACTTGGCATTTGCCAAATCACGTTCTGGCTTTTTGTCATGTTTAAGGTTTTGTCTTTTTTGATGTCAAATGGGCTCCATTGGGTAACTTGCCCATACGCATCAACTTGTGATGGGTATTCAATCACAAAGCTGCCACCTTGTGCAGTTTGAGAAAACTTGAACACCAAGCGATCGAATTGCTCGGCGTGATACACGTACAAAGCACCACCCTGCTTCGCATGCTCAAAGACATCAACATCCCAAGGCGGTTGCTGATATAGCCAAAAGCCAGCATGTTCGTGATTCACTGTGTAGCCAACAATCATTGGTTTGCGGTTAAGCAGGGTGTTTTCACCATGAGTTTGGTCTACCTCTGCTACCACTGTGTCTTCAGCAAAATGAAGGAAAAAATCTTCATAATTGAGCCCCTTTTCTTCTGCATCACTGCGAATATGGTGTTCTAACCAACTACTGTTCATTTCCAATTTTTGGTTATACATATACCCGACATTTCTCGCTCGGTGATTGTCGGCAGCAGAATCATAGGCTCCAAAAATAATGTCGCTATTCGCTATTTCCCAGTCCAAAACTTGCTGAGATGAGAGCGGATTTCCATCCAAATCTTCTCCCTGCTGATGCAATCCAGGCAACACCATTGCTTTTCCTGCACCGAAGACAGAGTAAGAGAGAGAAGTGATGATCGCTAACAGCATTAGCTGGCATAACTTGGTTATTGTGCCTATCTGTTTCACTATTCTCTCCTTTCAAAATGAGACTCAAATCACAAATCATATTGCAAAAAACAGTATCGAACATGAGACCGCGTTCTTCAAGTTAATTGGAATATTCTCATTTTGAGAAAAATGTCGAGGGAAATAATGTCGATTAATCAAAGTGTTAAAAACCGTTATTTTGATTAACTTTAAGGTGCTAGCAAATTCTGTCAACGATGCTTAATTACAAAATGAATAGCAAAAAAAAACCGTAAGCCCACCCTAAGTTCACTAGGCTTAACTTACGTGTCGATAGTCGAGCTGACTTGGGGGGAACATCGCGTGTTAAATACAAAGAAGGCTGAATTATTATTCGGTTTACTATTATGGTGCGCAAGCCCCATTGGTACGGCGCAAGATGTTGCCGATAACATTGCGCCAGAACTGACCAGTAAAGTCAGTGCCAAAAAGAGTGTAGAAGCAAGTGAATTTATGGTCTCAGCGGCTCATCCTCTCGCAGTAAAAGCTGGTTACCGCGTGCTAAAGCAAGGCGGCTCCGCTGCGGATGCACTTGTCGCGGTGCAAACTGTATTGGGATTAGTTGAACCACAATCATCCGGTCTTGGTGGCGGCGCATTCTTAGTCTATTACCATGCACCAACGAACTCACTGACCACTTTTGACGGTCGCGAAACTGCGCCTCTAGCCGTTAGGCCCGAATTGTTCCTCGATAAAAAAGGCAAACCACTCAGCTTTTATGACGCCGTCGTTGGCGGGCGTTCAGTAGGAACCCCTGGAACGGTTAAGCTTCTCGCTACATTCCACCAGCGTTACGGCAACCAATCGTGGTCCTCACTATTTGATCCAGCGATTGAACTCGCCATCCACGGCTTCCCTGTCTCTGAGCGCTTGGCCAGTTCTATTCTGCGCGATAAACAACACCTCGCTCGCTATCCTGAAACGAAAGCGTATTTCTTTGAGGGTGAAAAACCATTAAACGAAGCAAAAATACTGCACAACCCAGATTATGCTGAGACCCTTAATTTATTGGCAACAAAAGGAGAAAAGGCATTCTATCACGGCAAAATAGCCCGAGACATCGTCACTAAAGTCAGCTCTGTTACCGACAACCCGGGCTATCTCGCATTGGAAGATTTTGCCACGTATAAAGTCATTGAGCGTAAACCCATATGTGCAAATTATCGAGGCTACGACGTGTGCGGAATGGGCCCTCCTAGTTCAGGAGCAATAACGCTTGGACAAATCCTCGGTATGGTGAGCCATTTCGATCTACAAAAATTAGGAGCGAATAACCCTATCGCATGGCAAATCATCGGTGACGCATCACGCCTTGCCTTTGCAGATCGAGGTCGATATATCGCCGATACGGATTTTGTCCCCATGCCCAAAGGGCTGTTAGATGCTAGTTATCTCGAAAAACGGGCCCAACTCATCACCCAAGGAACTGCCCTTGCACATGTTTCCCCGGGAGAACCGCGTTGGGATGACCCCATCGCCTATGCCGATGATCAATCCATAGAGTTACCTAGTACGACTCACATCGTGATTGTAGATAAGCAAGGGAGCATCGTCTCAATGACCAGCACTATCGAAAATGGCTTTGGCTCTAGAGTAATGAGTAACGGCTTTTTGCTTAATAATGAACTGACTGATTTTTCATTTGCGACCCACAAAAACGGTTATCCGATCGCGAATCACGTTGAACCGGGAAAGCGACCTCGATCTTCCATGACACCAACCATTGTACTGAAAAATGGTCAGCCTTATATGGCGATTGGCTCACCTGGCGGTTCTCGCATTATCGGCTATGTTGCTCAGACGCTGATTGCTCATTTTGAATGGGGAATGAGTATTCAAGAGGCCATTGATATGCCGCGTATGCTCAATCGCTTTGGCACTTACGATATTGAACAAAATACATCAGCAGTAAAATTTAAGCGCCCACTTGAGAAAATGGGTTACACGGTTGAACTAAAAAATCTTAATTCAGGCTTACAGGGAGTCGTATTTTCGAACGATAAGTTAATCGGTGGTGCTGATCCAAGAAGAGAGGGAATCAGTGCAGGTGATTAAACAGGTTAACAAATCACAATCATGATTTTGTCTACGGGAGTAAGTCACATAATTACGTTTTGTAACGGGTTTTAATAAAATATTTAACCAGTATATTTTCAGATATGTGACTCTACCGAGATACATTACTCCATAACAAAAAACAAAATAAAATATTTTGTTCCCTTATTGAGTAAGGGTAAAAAGTCGGTCATTAACTTTAGTACCAACTTAAACTGCCTGATATATAAGCGAATGGATCACATTGATAGAATCCAAACACAACATCCCACATGGTAGTATTTTTGTTTACAGGAGTTCCCGATGAAAGAAGCGGTACTTAAAGACGCTTTTTTGGCCCGTGTTGCCAGCAATAACCCAAATCAACCAGAGTTTCTTCAAGCCGTTACTGAAGTAATCAGCTCTATTTGGCCTTTCGTTGAAAAAAATCCAAAGTATATCGAAGCAGGTATTCTTGAACGCTTGGTCGAGCCAGAGCGTTTGATTCAGTTTCGTGTTAGTTGGGTTGATGACCAAGGAAAAGTGAACGTTAACCGTGCTTTCCGTGTTCAACACAACTCAGCAATTGGCCCTTATAAAGGCGGCATGCGTTTCCACCCTTCTGTGAACTCATCTGTCCTTAAATTCCTAGCCTTTGAGCAAACATTCAAAAACGCACTGACTACCCTACCTATGGGCGGCGGTAAAGGTGGTAGTGACTTTGATCCTAAAGGAAAGAGTGACAATGAAATCATGCGTTTCTGCCAAGCTCTGATGCTAGAACTTCACCGTCACCTAGGCGCTGACACTGACGTACCTGCAGGCGATATCGGCGTTGGTGCGCGTGAAGTTGGCTTTATGACCGGCATGATGAAGAAACTATCAAATAGCGCTGAGTGTGTATTCACTGGTAAAGGTCTCTCTTTTGGCGGTAGCTTGATTCGCCCTGAAGCGACTGGCTATGGTCTGCTTTACTTTGTTGAAGCCATGCTTAAAGAGAAAGGACAAACGCTAGCAGGTAAGCGAGTGGGTGTTTCTGGCTCTGGTAACGTAGCACAATATGCAATTGAAAAAGCAATCCAAATGGGCGGCCGAGTGGTTACTGCCTCTGACTCAGATGGTACTGTTTACGATCCAGAAGGCTTCACACCAGAAAAATTGGCTCGCCTAATGGAAATCAAGAACGTAAAACGTGGCCGTGTCGCAGATTACGCTCATGAAATGGGCTTAACGTACAGCGAAGGCAAACCTTGGCAGTACGAAATGGATGTCGCGCTACCATGTGCAACGCAAAACGAACTTGATGGCCACGATGCAGAAGTACTAGCAGGTAATGGCGTTCAGTTGGTTGCTGAAGGCGCAAACATGCCAAGTACTGCTGAAGCGGTAGCGGTATTTAACAACGTGGGCGTGGTTTATGCACCAGGCAAAGCCTCTAACGCTGGCGGTGTTGCGACATCAGGCCTAGAGATGAGCCAAAACGCACTACGCTTGGGTTGGAGCCGCGAAGAAGTTGACCAACGCCTACAAGACATTATGCGCCGTATTCATGACACGTGTGTTGAATACGGTCGTGACGAGTCTGGCAAAGTAAACTACGAACTCGGCGCAAACATTGCTGGTTTCGTTAAAGTTGCTGATGCGATGCTTGCTCAAGGCGTATGTTAATCACACATCGCCTTGATTAAACAAGACGGTATTGAATCGGAAACCCTAAAGGTTTCCGATTCTTTTATTCAAATCGTTACTGCTAAGCGCCTGATAAGGGCGCAGACCAAACGTTGGCATTATGGCGTAGATATGATCAAATAAGTCTGCTTGAATACCTTCGTAAATTGCCCAGTCTACATTATTACTAAACGCGTAAACCTGCAGAGGAATCCCCTCTTCCGTTGGCTGTAATTGACGCACCATGATTAACATGTATTGATGAATATCTTTGCTGCTACGCAGGTACGCATTGAGGTAGGCGCGGAATAACCCAAGGTTAGTCATCTGTCGAGTATTACCTATCCCACCATCATCTTGATCAAGATCTTGGTTATATTCACTGATCTCTTGCGATTTTTCATAAATATACTGACGCAGAATTCGAATACGCTTCAGCGCTTCAATTTCCTCATCTTGCATAAAACGAATCGATGTTACGTCGATATTCACTGAACGCTCTATGCGTCTGCCGCCTGAATCAGACATCCCCTGCCAATTGATAAAGGCATTTTGTACCAATGCATACGCTGGCAGCATACTTATTGTGTTATCAAAGTTACGTACTTTTACCGTGGTTAATGATATTTCTTCCACCGTTCCGTTTGCACCATAAGCATCCATTTGAATCCAATCATTGAGGCTAATCATTTGGTTAGCAGACAACTGAATACCGGCAACAAAACCCAAAATAGTGTCTTTAAACACCAACATCACAAAGCCCGTAGCAACCCCTAACCCTGAAAGAAAAATAACCGGTGATTCATTGGAGAGGATCGAAACAAAAATGATTAAACCAACAAAAAAGGTAAAGAGCTTAATAAGCTGAACAAAGCTTTTGATCGGCATTTTACGAGTAATGCCTTTGAAAGTAGCAATATCATTGAGTGCATCGAGCAATGCAAAGATCACCCATACGATCATTAATAAAATCGACACACTCAGCAAGCGATCCAAAATCGTTGCTAAGAGCGTGTAGTGACCCACTGAGATTGGAATCAGTACATCCAGAATCATAATCGGCACGAGCAGCGATATTTTTCCGAGTAAATCGTACTTTTTAAGACTGTCTGAGAGTGGTTTATTCGTTTTGCGTAAAACGTTCTTCACCGAGCGCACAATCACGTGATGGACAATCAAGTAACTAATCGTGGCGGTAATCAATGCTGCTAACACAAAGACACTGGTGAGTTCGACCCCATAAGGATCACTATTAATGCCAACGCTAGCTAACTGATGAGAGATGTAATTTCGAATATGGTGTTCAAGCACTGCGTATTCCTTTGCGAATGATTATATCGATAAGCTTGTTCGCTTATCCCACTCAATACTTTATAAAGTGTAGCCTCGATAGTCAGTTACACTGCAATAATCCAAGTTAAACGACAACTCTGCGTATACGCTTCAACAGGATATGCTTGCGGCTATGACTGAACTATTCATTTTCTCCTATCATTTACCTATACTTCCCAGCCATTTAGCAACCCATCTTTTTAAAGAAATTTAATCATGATCATTCTGACTACCAATTACGGCGATATTGAAATCACACTTGATAAGCAAAAAGCGCCAGAAACTGCAAAAAACTTTCTTCGTTACTGCAAAGAAGGCTTTTTTGAAAATACCCTTTTCCACCGAGTCATTGATGGATTCATGATTCAAGGTGGCGGCTATGAAATCCGTGATGATGGCTTTGCCATGAACATGGTAGAAAAAAGAACTCATGCGCCGATCGCCAACGAAGCCTATAACGGCTTGAAAAACGTCACTGGTTCAATCGCTATGGCTCGCACCGATGCGCCACACTCTGCAACAGCACAATTTTTTATTAATCTAGAAGACAATGATTTTCTCGATTTTACTGGAAAACCAATTACGGCTGGGGCTGCGCAGTATTTGGTTCCGTAACAGCAGGCATGGATGTCGTTAAACAAATTGGCAAAATCGCCACTTGCACGCGCTTTGGTCACGAAGATATGCCCGTTGAAGATATCATCATCGAGAAAGTGACCATTAAGTAAGAAAGTTATCGAACAAAGGCGACATCAACGTAATTTGCTGTCGCCTTTTTACCACTCTATACAACCAAATAGAGCGAGTAAACATCCAACGTCTGCACTTCACTAAAATACTGCCACCACCTATTCTCGAAAACACAAAACTTTACACTAACATTTACAAATAAGCGCCATATTTTATAGTAAAAAATCACTTAAATTACAGGATACACCGTATTTCCCCCCTTGCCGCACATCAGACTGGCATGATATATCCTCCATTAATACATTCATTGTCAATGTAATACATCATTACATATCGACACCTTTATTAACTAACTACTCGCTGTAGTGCGAATAGCTAATTTAAATAGAGCATCCTCTATGAATCTTGTTAATTTTCGTTCAAGAATGGCCGCTTTTGTTTAATTACATTGGGATATTAATAACCGCTGGATGCGGTGGCGGTGATAGTAGCAATTCGAGCAATAATAATGATGGTGGACAAATTAAACCGCCTGCTGGACCATCAGTGTTAGTTGACATAAGGACCGAGCCCGCGGTTCTTGAAATCCCAAAAGGATATGCAAAAAAATTTGAAATTTATGGTATTTATTCTGACGGCTCTGAACACAAATTAGATAACCCATTTAGTATTATACCGAGCTCTAATGGTGTGGTAGACGAAAACAATGGCATTATCTCAGGAGTTTCCGATGGTTCCGCTGAAATTGGCGTAGAAACAACCATAAATGGTCATACATTTACTACGCAGATGCAGATAAGTGTAGTTCCAGCTCAGCCACTACATAAAGTCACGATAGATCCAAGTCTATTAGCCATAGCCCCCGGTGAAAAACATCATATTAATGCCATTGGTGAATTCCAAGATGGAAGTAAAATTGACTTACTCCTCAACGTTGAATGGAGCACAACAAATTCAACAATAGCGTCTGTATCACATGATAATAGTAAAGGTGAAGGACTGCTTGAAGGAATAAAAGAAGGGAACACAACGCTTACTGCCAGATCTAATGGTATCGACAGCCAACCTATACCCGTTTCCGTGAATAACATACAAGTTAAAGGGTCATTAGCCGCCTTTACTGCAATAAAACCAAATGGTCAGGTCGTATCTTGGGGTAACCCAAATTATGGCGGTTACAATTATCACGTCCAACATCAGTTCGACTCCCCAAAAGAGATTGCATCAGCTCAATTTGGCTTCGCGGTGATAAATAATGATAATTCTTTGGTTACATGGGGCAGTTTTCTCGATGAAATCACACCGCCAACCCACGTAACTAAAATTTTCTCAAGACAAACTGGTTGGTCTTTTGCGGCGTTCAAGCCCGACGGCTCCGTTGCATCTTGGGGACACCCTGCATATGGAGGCAGCAGTGCAGGTGTAGACTTGTCGAATATTGTCGATATTTCGCCAGCAAGCTGGGCCTTTGCTGGACTAAAACAAGATGGCACAGTGGTCGTTTGGGGGCATCCAAATCAAGGCGGAAGTGTTGATAGTCAAACTGCGGCTCAATTAAAGCAAGTAGATAAGATTTTTGCTAGTAACTGGTCTTTTGCAGCACTCAAGAGTGACGGCACAGTGGTTACTTGGGGTGATGAGGAAGACGGCGGCGACAGTTCAAAAGTGCAAGATCAACTGACTCACGTAAGCTCTATTGTTGCTAGTAGCGCTGCTTTTACGGCTCTAAAAACGGATGGGAGTATCGTTTCTTGGGGTAATTCCTGCCCTAGTTTACCGCACACATGCCCAATACAAATGTCTGATATCACTGAGGTTAAACAAGTATTTTCAAACAATAATGCATTCGCTGCATTAAAGACTGACGGTACAGTGGTGACTTGGGGTGATCACGAAACTGGTGGCGATAGCTCTTATGTACAAGAGCAACTTACCAATGTCAAAACCATATACTCTACAGCGACAGCCTTTGCTGCCCTAAAAGATGATGGAACGTTAGTAACATGGGGAAACCCAACTGCTGGAGGTGATAGTACACACGTACAATCACAAATCACCAACATCGCAGAAGTATATTCTACATGGACTGCATTTGCCGTCCTTAAAACTGACGGTACCGTCGTCACTTGGGGAGACCCGATTGAAGGTGGTGACACAAGTGAAGTTGAACATCAACTCACAAACATTGTAAAGATTTACTCAAATTGGTCTGCTTTCGCAGCACTTACATCAGACAGTAGAATTATTACTTGGGGCCATCCAAACGAAGGTGGTGATAGTTCACTGGTGGACTTTGACTAACTAACAGTGAGCAGCGTTTCTTAAGGTTGCGCTGCTTATTCTTCCCAGAAATTTCCCACAGGGTTTGTCCTAAATGGAAATACCCGTTGTCGTAAAGACCACTCGCCGTTAAATTCTAAGCCGAATACTATCCCTCGCCTACAATGAGTGAGGTTTACATGTTTCGTTTTTTACTGTGCAGTTTTGCACTGGTTCTTCTCTATCCGACCGCAATTGATCTGTATTTAGTAGGTTTGCCGCAAATTGCTCGAGATCTACATGCCAACGAGTCCCAACTGCATATCGCGTTTTCTATCTATCTTGCGGGCATGGCAACCACCATGTTGTTGGCAGGCAAAATTGCCGATTCAGTTGGCCGAAAACCAGTGGCGATTGCAGGAGCGGTAATATTTATTGCCGCTTCGTTATTAGGCGGTAGTGCTGAACAAACCACCAGCTTTTTGACTGCGCGCTTTGCTCAAGGAATTGGCGCGGGCTCTTGCTATATCGTCGCATTCGCTATATTGCGCGATACTCTAGATGATCAACGTCGTGCAAAAGTGCTTTCCATGCTCAACGGCATCACGTGTATTATTCCCGTGATTGCACCGGTTGTAGGGCATTTAATTATGCTCAAATTTCCTTGGTATAGCCTATTTACGACGATGGCTGCTATGGGTGTGTTGGTATGTTTGCTTTCCATTTTTGTATTAAAAGAGTCAAAGCCTACCGCACGCCATACCACTCAAAACTCAGACGCTATGATTGATGAAAAAGAAACGTTCTTCGAGCGCCTATTTATCAGCCGAGTCATCATCGCCGCCATTAGCGTTACGATGATCCTGACTTATGTCAACGTATCGCCAATGTTGATAATGAATGAACTTGGCTTTGACCGAGGAGGCTACTCTTCTATCATGGCCGGGACAGCACTAGTCAGTATGCTCACCTCATTCTCTGCGCCATTGATGCTTACTTTTTTATCGCAGCGCGCGCTAATGTTCATATCACAGTCCCTGTTAATGGTAGCCGCAAGCATACTTATGCTTGCTCACTATAACGCATTGAGCATTGGGTGTTACTTCATCGGATTTGGATTGATATGCGCTGGGTTCTCAATAGGCTTTGGCGTGACGATGAGCCAAGCACTTAGCCCGTTTACCAAAAGAGCAGGTGTCGCGAGTTCGATACTTGGTATCGCTCAAGTCTGTAGCTCAGCATTCTATATTTGGTTTATGGGGCTCATCGGCGTTAGCGCTTTGAATATGTTGGTATTGATACTGGCTATAGGTGGCTTAATCAGTGTGGCTTTAATACTATTAGTAAAACAGCCCAACAATGCACTTGCACTAAATAACCCTGACTATGAAGAAATCTCTCGCTCGTCTTGATCTCAACCTGTTGTGCACTCTGCAATTACTATTGCAAGAGCAGAGTGTGTCTAAAACAGCAAAGAAGCTCAACGTTACGCCCTCGACTGTCAGCAAGTCACTGAATAAATTACGCGATTGGTTTAATGACCCATTATTTGTGAAAACACCCACTGGGCTTTCGCCAACATTGCTTTCACAGAGCCTTGAGCAAGACCTTGCAGAGTGGATGCAGATGGGTAGCCATATTGCAGAAAGACGCGGTGACATTGCGCCAAAAGGTGTGCGTTTCGATCTTTGCATTGAGTCACCATTATTGTTGACCTTATTAGATGAGCTACTTAGCGCGATTTCACAACGCTACCCAGAAGCCATAGTTAAAACCAACAACTGGGATTATGACTCGCTAGATGCCATTATTCGAGGTGAAATTGATCTCGGCTTTACCGGTCGAGAAAGCCATCCGCGCTCTAAAGAATCGCTCAACCTACTACCTTACTTTCTCGACTATGAGGTGCTATTTTCAGATTTACCCATGGTGTATCTACGCAAAGATCATCCTGCATTGCAACAAGAATGGAATCTAGACACATTCCTAGACTACCAACACATCAACATTGTGTGGGAAAAAAGTGAAACTTGGGCATTGGATGAGGTATTAAGCGAGTTAGGTAGGCAACGAAATATTGGCCTCACGATGTCGAGCTTTGAACAGTCACTCTTTATGGCAGCACAACCTCATCACAATATGTTGACGACAGCACCCCAATACTGTGAGCACTACACGCAAAAGCTTCATCCAGAGCTGGTGTGTTTACCTATTCCTCTCGATAAATCACTGCAAGATAAGCTGCTTATCCCATTTACGCTGATTTGGCACAAACGTAATGCCTACAATCCAAAACTGGTATGGTTGAAAAACACCATTAAAGCAATGTATGGAGCAGAGCCACTCAGTTAACACTATGATGCATGCCACTCCTTCAATCGTGTTTGCTTATAACTCTCCTAGTACAACTTAAGAACTAAATCATACTAATTGATATTAGACCGCCAGATATGCACTCTGTATATTATCGTTAACATTCTAATTTCACTACATAAAGGAGTATGGTGAGATGAAGATACGCCCGTTTGCCTTAGTACTATTGACCAGTTGTATTGCTACGACAGCCATTGCCCAACCTACAAGTGACACCGTCACAAAATCAACCAACCAGTTTTATGCAGGTTTCGATCTTGAAGCTGGCGGCTCAGCAAAAGCCGATGTTTTGGGCACAACCATTGAAGATAATAGCGACATTGGCTTTAGTCTGATCGGAGGCTATGAATTTGCTACCCACGAAGTCGTTAAACCGAGTTTAGAGTTAGAGTATCGCAAATTTGGTGGTACGGATTACCATACGCTTTCTGTTGATGCACAAGCATTTATGGTTAATGCCAAAGCTAAACTCTTCGTATTGTACGACTTTGGCAATATCTACCTTGCACCCATGCTTGGTGTTGGTGTCGTTGATCTTGATGTCAAAGAGAGTTTAACCGGACTCAACAGCTCTGATACCGAAACCGCTATTCAGGCTGGCCTAGAAATCGGCACACGCATCAATGAAAAAATGGATCTAAACTTTGGCTACAAAGCGGCCTTTACAGAAGTAGAGAACATTGATGTCACTCTTGATGGCTTCTATCTCGGCTTTCGTTACTTTTTCAAGTAAGGGCGATTGATATTCAACCAGAGCCTTAAAGACACACTAAAGAATGGATGGTCATATTGGTGTAACGGCAGTTATAACAATATGACCATAATTAGGGAATAATTTAAATTACTGTCTCACTGATGTGAATTAATGAAGCGCTCTGCACTCGCAAATAACTTCTCACACAGTTTATTTTGTTTAATATATTCAGCAGTCCCTTCTTCCAACGTCGCAAGCTCTTCCTTTGCTGCGTTGTACTCACCTACCATTTGCGCAAAGCGTTCTTCGAAGTGATTTTTGCTCATTTTGCTAGTAGATTTTTTTACTGGTTTGCGCATAACTGCCTCTCTTTGATCAAAGTTCTAAGAGCTTCTTCTGTTCTCGCTCGAGTAGAATATCTTCGATTTTTCGTCTGACGTGATGAATATTCGTTGCTTTATCTTCAGCAGAATCACTGTCTTTTGGTAACTTATTGAGTGAGATTTTCTTTTCATCGTTTTAGTGTCCGCTTCTTACTAAATTAAAACGTCCCTAAACGCAGGCCTTGTGAGTTTTTTCTTTCACAGTAATGGTCGGCTCACAAAATGAAAATCCTGAGATAAGAATTGGACAATCACTCTGAGTAAGATATGACGCTTTAGTACATCATTATTAATGTGATGTTTGGTAGTAGGCCAAAAGCCATAAATTTGAAGGTTGAGCAATACTCCGATGTCATTTGACTGGAGTTCGTATCATGCTCAAGCGCAAAGGAATCCCGTGTTTTCTTGGGCTTACTTCGGAGTTTTTGAGATTGAATTGAGAGGATTTGTCGTTATTTTTGCTCGACTCATCCTCTCAATTTAGCGATTAAGCTAGAGTAACGTTTGCCGCTTGTGGGCCTTTGTTACCTTGCTCAACGTTGAATGCTACTTTTTGGCCTTCAGCCAAAGTTTTGAAGCCATCAGTTTCGATAGCACGGAAGTGAACGAATACATCCGCACCACCGTTGTCTGGAGTGATAAAACCAAAACCTTTAGTTTCGTTAAACCATTTTACTGAACCAGTTGTTTTATTAACATATATACCTCGATAGTATTGTTAGATTAAGAAGAAAGCTACTAAATCGGCAATGAAGAAAAAGGTATCGCAGGATATGTATGACGAACTGAATCGAAAAAAAACTGAGAAGATCTTGAACTTAATATTTCATTAATAGCTCAGCTGTTTGAGCTTCCGCCACTATACACCTTATATTCAGAATGATAGCGATTTCTAATTTAATTAGAAAACCCTTATAAAACATATCGTTAAAAATAAAATCCAGAGTACCCTCTGTCTATTCGCTATCAAAGAACCGAATGTTTGGCTAAAGAACGTAAGATATCAGCCAAACAACCACGCTAAACACAAAAGAAATAGTGCTAACCCACCAATAAACTTTAGCAGAAGCGCAATGTTCGTGCTCCCGCCATTTGGCGCTTTATTACAACAACTCCTCAATCACCTCTCTTATCGTGGTAACAGCATAAAGAAACCCTAGAGGTAAGGTCAAGACACGAAGTTTGAGAAGCAAGAATTTGGCACTAAGAATAAAACTGAAGGAAACAAATACTCGATGAAATTACATTTAAGATGATGAAAAAACGAGCAGTTTATAAGTGAGTTTTTACACAGTAGGAATCTTCAACAGTACTCCTGTTTGTGCCTTTATCAAAGCAAGATTTAGAGTATTTGCCACATCTATGTGCAATATCACAAAGTGATTCGATAATGCTTAACCACAATAAAAGCCTCTGATAAAGATAACGCAAGGTCGGCGCAAGGTGTTCTCAGGAGGTAATTGTGTCTATCAATTCTATCGATCATTTGGATATCGCAGATGTCGCTTCCAAATGGGACTTTAAAGACGAAACAGCATCCAATCTTTCTCGCAACAAACGTCAACAAGCAGAAGCTCGACGTCGAATCGAGACTATTCGAGATATTCGTGCTTGCGGTTTAACTATTGAAGAGGCCAAAGAACTCGGTCTAATACTCTAATTCAAATTGGCATGGACTATTGCCAAGATACTGCGTAGATAGAAAATATCTATTGCAACAATCTGTTATTCCTTCTTTCCTCAAACTTGGGTAGTCGGTAAAGTTAGGCGTATACCAAATAACATGGAACGCAATTATGACTTCAATGACTACCCGCTGCCCTCACTGTAAAGCAATGAACCGACTACCAACAGAACGCCTTAACGAAACGGCGACTTGTGGTTCATGCAAACAGCACTTGCTTGATGGTAAGCCTGTTGAAGGCACGCAAGATAACTTCCTATCGCTACTACAAGGCAATAAACCTGTTGTCGTTGATTTCTGGGCACCGTGGTGTAACCCTTGTGTGGGTTTTGCTCCAGTATTTGAAGATGTCGCCAAAGAGCGTGATGGTAAAGTGCGCTTCGTAAAAATCGATACTGAAGCTCAACAAGAGCTTGCCGCTCAATATCGCATTCGTAGCATCCCTACCATCATGGTATTTAAAAATGGTCAACTTGCTGACACCATTAATGGTGCTTTGCCTAAGGGGCATTTCGACCAATGGCTAGACCAAGCGTTAACGAAATAACGCTGCGACATAATTTGCCTATCGAATAGTAAGAGCGCCATCGAGCGCTCTTACTGGTTATTTCTGTTGAGTAATATCTATCACTCGCTCACAAATTTTTTCGAGCAATAGACTGTCATGAGACATCACTAACAGTCCGATCTCGTTCATGCGGCAATGGTGTAATAACGTCTGCCAAAGCTGCTTTTGCGTCAACAGATCAAGTGGCGCTGAAATCTCATCGCAAAGTAGAAATTGTGTCGTTGGCACTAAGGCTCTGACCAAATTAAGCCGTTGCAACTGACCGCCAGAAAGCTGATTCGGTTTACGTTCCAACCAACTAGAACAAATCGAAAAAGCGTCTAAAAGCGGCGAATAATCAACATTTTTCCAGCTTTCTTGTAGTGATTGTCGCAAGGTTAAATAAGGATTAAATGCAAACTCTGGCTGCTGAGCAACCCACTGTACTGGATTCGGCTTGCCTTTTTGACGAGAAGGCAGTGAAACAAATCCATGGGTTAACGGTTGAATACTCGCCAACACTTTCGCTAGCGTAGATTTTCCGCAACCACTTGGGCCACATAAGCCAACCACCTCCTTTGGCGCTATCGATATATCACATAACCTTACGATACGATTAGGGTAATGAACTTCCCCGTTACGCAGCATCAACATCACTAACCTCCCAGTTTTCAGGCAGCGCTTGCCACAATGCATAACTGTAAATATGACATTTACCTTGTTTGATTGCTTCAGGTGTGGTGACATCGAGCAATTGTCCATGACGCATCACCAAAATGCGGTCAGCCCAGTGCAAAAGCTGACGAAGGTTATGGGAAATCACTAACAAGCCAAGCTTATCGCCATCGACTTTATCTCGTAATTGACGATATGTTCGCTCGGCACCCACCTCATCAAGCCCAGCACAAGGCTCATCAGCCAACAGATAGTTCGGCGACTGTACCAATGCTTGAGCCAAACATGCACGCTTAGCCATGCCGCCGGATAGTTGATGACGGTAACTCACCGCAATTTCTCTATCAATACCCCACATATCCCAATCAGCGACACTCGATTGAACATGCTTTGTATCACGACCAAGCCAGCGAGATAGATGTTGTTTTACACTTTTAATCGGGTCAAACACGCTTGCTGATTGCGCTGACAGCGCTAATGAGCCTGTTGCTTGTATTTCACCTTGTAGCTTAAACCCTAGTGGAACCTGACCGAGCATTGCGTGCGCTAGCAAACTTTTACCACTGCCGCTTTCTCCAATTACACCGAGGATCTCGCCGGGCTCTAAGCTGAAACTGATCGGTTGCAACAAATACTGATTAGCGCTTTGATTAACGATAGCCAACTGCTTAACTTGTAACATGACTACCCTCTGACAAAAGGGAGCGATATAGTGACATAGTACCAATCTGCCCACGAATTCTTTGACTCACCTGCTGCGCATACAGTGATAGCAGCAGTATACACACCACCAGCAAAGCGCCGGGCAGCACCGCTAACCACCACTCTCCCGTAAGCAGATAACGACTCGCCTGCGACAAAATCACCCCCATGGAGGGCACTGATGGCTCCAAACCGAAACCTAAAAAGGTTAATCCAGCCATATGCGATAAGGCTTGAGGCAGCATAATCAGCGCTCCAGTCAACCATTGTGGGGCGACATGTGGGATCAGATGTTTGATCAACAAATGGGATTTTGACTGACCAAACTGTTGCGCCAACTGAAAATACGTTGAGTGCGTTACCGCCTGCATATCAAAAAGCAACAAACGGGTTAAACGAGGCCAGTGGCTTAGCGCAATAGCTGCGACTACACCGAACGAAGCTCCACCTGACGATACACCACCAAAGGCAAGCGCAAAAAGAATCAACAAGAGTAAATGCGGCAACGACAAAAACACATCAACCAAGAGCTCTACAAGTTGAGCGAGCCAGCGGTTAAGCGTCGCTATCATGGCAAGCATCAGTGCCAATACACTGCTACACAGCACCGCCACAAAAGCCAGCATTAAACTGTTTAGCAGCCCTTTTAGACTGCGAGTTAACATATCTCGGCCTAACCAGTCAGTACCAAATGGATGAATCAAATTAGGCGGCAGGTTACGCTGCATTAAATCGATATTTAGCCCGGTTTGAGGCCAAATGATGGCAAGCGATAATAGTACGATCACACACCATAATGGCCAGGTAATCGAACGCAATAAATGCCTAAAAACCGTTATGCGCATTGACCTTGCGCCCCCGGTGTTATCTTTTTAGCAAGTACTGACGCCGTTAAATTACCAATAAACACCAGCATGGCACTTATCAATGTTGCGCCTAAAAACAGTGCGGCATCATTAGCAAGCCCTGCTTTCACCAATGTCTGACCCAGCCCCGGATAATTAAATACCGTCTCTGCCAAGATTGAGCCACTAAATAACTCAGCAAAACATGCCAAATGAAGCACAAGCGCAGGTTGCAAGCTATTGCCCAATACATGAAAACGAATCTGAGCGCTGCGACTTTGTTGATGCATACGCGCATATTCAATTGGTGAGTCATTCAGTACATCAATCACCTTTTCTCGAGTATGCAAAATAAGCGGCGCCATATACACCAGAGCCAGAGTGGTCATTGGCAGCATCAAGTGTTGAAGCATACTGGTTAAGCTTTGTTGACTAAAACTGCTATCAAAAGGAGCTGCGCAACATGCTGGCGCCCATTGTAGCGTTACTGCAAATAGCGCAATCAATACCATTCCTAACCAAAATGGAGGAATCGCTGCCAACACCCACGCCGCACTGCGGATCAGGTGGTCAAGCCATCGGTTAGCATTCAATCCAGCCACTAAACCAAGACCATAACCGACCACTAAAGCTAACAACCAGCTCGAGCCCATCAATAACAGAGACACCTGGCCTCGCTCCCAAAGCACTTCAGTAACGGGCTGACGATACAAGTGAGAAAATCCCATATTGCCATCAACCAACTGACTAAACCATTGAGAGATCACTGGCCACCATGCGATGCTACTAGAACCATCAGTAAAGGAAGGCAAGCCAAGTCGCTCGATAAGTGCCGCCTTTTGCGCTGCTGAAATCGCAAACACATTCCCATCGAGATATTGTGTCACCGGGTCCAGTGGCGAATGGATGATCAATATCCACGCTAATACGACAACCAAAAGCAGTTGCAAGCCTAATCGAATACTGGATTTGAATAGAAAACCAATCATGGTTTAACTGGGCACGTCCATCGCCAATCGGTAATATTATTGGTTAGAGGCCAACCATGATCATGAGGTTCAATCATCGGTTTACCCAGATCCAGACATGGATTTCCTGCATACAAATGTTGTAAGTTCACCAACCAGGTCCAAGGCACATCTTGATAGATTAACTGCTGTGCACGCTGAAAATGTGGCATCGCCTGTTTCCAAGACGAAGCTTGTTGGGCGGCATCTAATTCCTTATCAACGGCAAAATTGGCGTAGTACCCACTGTTATAGAAATCCACACCTCTGAATTCACTGTAGTAGGTGTAACGCATTTCACTTGGGGACAAAGCACCAAAACCAAACAGCACCGGCATATGGTGCATCACTTTACTGATATTTTCCCAACTGGTGCCTTTCGTCTTCACTGCGATACCCAAAGGCTTGATCATTTGTGCTACCGTCAGCGCCAATTGCTCACGAATACTATCACCTGATTTATAGTAAAGCGTGAATTCAGCTTTTACCCCATCTTTGGCACGAATACCGTCAGGTTGTACCACCCACCCCGCTTTATCTAGTAGTTGCTGCGCTTGGCTTAATGACATATTGGACTGCTGCGGCGCAATACTCCAAGGGAGACCGTCAGCAATCGAGTAGGCTTTACGTGCATGTCCATCCAACAAAGCATTAACCAATAAGTCACGGTCAATCACATTATCTATTGCGAGACGAATCGCCTTATTACTGGTTACATCATTACCTATGCTATGGCCGTTAAATGGGTCCATTGGCCATGCAATACCGCGATTATCAACGCTGGTAATACTCCACAATTTAAGATCCGCCGGAAGGCTACGAACGTACTGAGGCGCAATTGCCGCTAAATCCAACTGATGGGCAAGTAGCTGAGTAAAACGACTTTCTTCATCACTAAAGACGATAAACAGATGCTGCAAATGTGGTTTTGGACCCGCATAGTAGGGGTTTGCGACCAACTCAAGTAACTGCCCTTTTTGCCAACGCACAAATTTATACGGGCCTGAGCCAATAGGATGCTGGGCATAATGTGAACTGTATGCGTGTTTAGGCACGATAGCGAGAGAAGCAAGCGTATCAATAAAAGTAATATCTGGCTGCTTAAGGTTAAAAATCAGTACGTGATCTGATTTCACTTCAACACTGTCGAGATTAGTCAAATCATACAGTGAGGCAGCTGACTTCGCTCGGCGATAAGTAAATGCCACATCTTCCGTCGTAAGCTCACTGCCATCACTAAATAATAACTCCGGTTTGAGCTCTACCGTCCATGACTTTTTGTCCGCCGACAGTGACCAACTTTGCGCCAAATCACCAGCAAAATCGAATTCACCGCTGCGTTTTAGCAGTGCAGATTGAATCAGAGGATTGTTATATCGCCCCCAACCATAAATAGGGTCAAAGCCCGCTTCGGGTTCATCACCCAATGAAATGCTGACGGGCTGCGTATAAATCTGATCGATATTTATCGAGTTAGCTTTAGTCTGCAAGCCATTTGCCCATGCATGACTAGGCAAACTCGCCCCACTCCATGCTACACACATTGAAAGCAGTGTGGTCAATGAAAGTTTATTGTTCATTATGAATTCCATACCAAAGTTGACCAAAAGCGATGCTGGCATCGTTCACTGGCAGTTGCTTATGCGGTAATAGGTCAACACCAAGTGTGGTAAGTTGTTGTGTACACAGGCTGTACAAGAGTCTGTTTTGAAAAACGCCGCCGCACAAAACCACACTAGGACGTGGTTCGGCCTTCGAGCAGCTTTGATAATAACCAGAGGTGAAAAGACAAACCGCATCAGCGAGTGCTTGAATAAAACCAAACGAGATCAGCGAAATGCGTGACTCAGTTAAAGGCTTCTCCTTCACCGCTGCAACAATCTGTGCAAACAAAGCATGGCTATCCCAAATTTGACGACCATTTTCGATGATTAAAGGCAATTGAAAACGAAGGTCCATGTCGTCACCTTGGATGATATCCAAGGCTTTTTGTCCATACATCGCCAATTTAATTCCGGCTTCTCCTTCAAATTGAGTCCGGCCAATTAGACCGAGTAGACGAGCCACGGCATCAAATAGTCTGCCCATTGAACTCGTCGCAATACAGGCAGTATTCGCTGACCACAAGCGGTATAGATTGCGAATGAATAGAGGTTCAACCTGCTTAAGCGCAGCCAAATCGAATGCCAAAATCTGCTCATCGTTGTAACGCTCAAACAATAGTGACAATAGCAACCTAGTTGGATCTTTTACCGCATTATCACCACCAATCAATTTGAATGACTTAAGACTTGCAATGCGTTGATAACCGTGTACATCGGCAAGCATGACCTCACCACCCCACACCGTACCATCGTCGCCTAATCCAGTGCCATCAAAAGCAAATCCTAATACCGGTTCTGTCTGTTGGTTGATCGCCATTTGCGCCAATACATGTGCGTAATGATGCTGAACACTAATCGGCGTCGCGGCTAAACGTTTGGTAAAACGAGTAGCGATGTAGTCAGGGTGTAAATCATGCACCGCATAATTCGCCGTAAAATCGTAGCAACGACTGAAAAACTCATACGTTTGTTGATAGTGCAGCTCACTCGACAACGAATCTAAGTCGCCAATATATGGGCTCAGCATCATCTGTTGATTAAACGCCAGCGCTAAACTGTTTTTTTGTTGCGCACCAGAGGCAAAAGTGGGATTTAAAACAGGCTTCGGTAAAGCAACACTTAACGGCGCATACCCTCGCCCGAGCCTCAGCACCATTTCATTGCCATCAATCACCTGCACCACGCTGTCATCACATGGGTGCTCAATATCCCTATCATGATCGATGATTGCATCCACCACATGACCAAGTTGACGCAGCACGGCATCGCAACTGGTCAAAATTGGCTCACCACTGATATTGGCAGAAGTAGCGACTAAAGGAATGGATAAACCATCAAACAAGAGTGTGTGGAGTGGCGTGTAAGGTAAAAACACGCCTAAGCAATCAATACCTGGAGCGAGACAGGAGGCAAGATCTAGCGTTGAGTCCTCACTATTGAGCTTTGATAGCAAAACAATTGGACGCTGCTGGCTGGTTAATGATTGCCATTCATTAGCATCCGCAGAGACGATTTGCTTTGCCATCGCACCATCTTTTACCATCACAGCGAGCGGCTTAACTGGACGTTGTTTACGTAAACGAAGCTGCTGAACCGCAGATTCATTGGTTGCATCGCACATTAGATGAAAACCACCTAGCCCTTTAACGGCCAAGATTTTCCCTTGAGCGAGTGCTTTTGTCGCCAGGACTAATGCCTTCTCCCCTTTTGCTAACTCACTTCCCTCATTCGTAACATAGCGTAATTGAGGGCCACATTGCGGACAGCTGATTGGCTGGGCATGATAGCGACGATCAAGCGGATCATGGTATTGAGTTTTACAGTGCTCACACATAACAAATGTCGCCATCGAGGTCGCTTTACGATCATACGGCAATTGACGAATGATCGAATACCTCGGACCACAGTTAGTGCAGTTGGTAAATGGGTAGCGATAAAAGCGACTTTGTGGGTCAGCAATGTCAGCCAAACAGTCTTCGCATGTTGCCATATCGGCAGATAATGCCACGGTTGCTGCACTCGATGCTTCACTGTCGATAATATGAAAACCATTTTCAGGCGGCGTAGATGCCAACTCAAAGGTTTCGACCGAATCAATGCGTGCCAGTGGCGGCGGATTACCAACAATCGTTGTAATGCATTGCTCAATCATGTGAGCAATTCCATACAACTCAATCGTCACTCCTTGGCCATTGTTGAGCACCGTCCCGTTGAGATTAAACTCAGTCGCCACTCGATAGACGAAAGGTCTAAACCCTACACCTTGCACAATACCTTGGATTCTCACCTGACAGTGACGCATTATCGCTACCGACATCTCGTTATCTCCGGCGGCGCTGTTTAAGCAATAGCGCACCGGCACTTAGGTTACTGCCATCAAGCATTAGGCGACGATTAGCAAACAAAGTGAAGTTTTTGCCAACACGCACTTCAATTCGCTTGGTTAAGCACTCATTAGCCATCTCATTGCCAGCAAGGACTACCTGCTTGATACCGTGTTTACCATCAAGGTGTTCAATCCAAGTGGAGAGATAATCCGCCAACGAATCCATAATGCCAAATGACAGTTTCGGCACCATACTGCTATCACCATCAGTCGCAAGACGGAACGCCATCACACTCGCCAAGGTTTGATAAAAATCTAAGCCACTGATCGCTGTCGTTTCATCAAAGGCATAATCAATTCGCTGCGCATTCTTGCCATGGTAACTCTGCGCCGCTGCCACAACTCGATCGGCAAGTTGCTGCTGGGATAAGTTATCCTCAGAGGCGAGCCCCATAATACACGCAGCAGCCACATAGACAGTGGTGAGGTTGTCACGCTGAGAGGCAAACTGAATTTGACTTAGGGCTGCTAACTCATGAGGAAATTGTTCGCCAAAACGAGCCACTAAATCACCACGACCACGCTGGCAAAGCTGCTCAATAATTTGCGGCCCCGTTTCAGGCAGCGGCTGCAACATAAAGAACACTTCGCTATTGAGGCGAGAATCAAGCACGATAAGCTGGCCAGGCGCTTTATCACTAAAGTACACCACCGCACTATTGCGCAGTATACCTGCTTCCATGTTGCCGCCATGCAAAGCACAGAGCGCATAAGATTCACGCTCTGATGTATCACTGCCTTGCGCTTGTGAAAATGAGACTGTGTTTTTACGCCACTGAGCAGTAAGCCCGTCAATCGTTGCACTGTCATGCAGCGGCTCTTTAATGCCGACCAAAGCGGCGGGTAATGGTTGTGATGGCTGATAACTTAGTTCACTCCATCCGCCATTGACCCATGCAACGTTAATATTTGGCTCGCTAGTGCGATAGAACACATAATCAATACCTTGCTGACGCAACACTTCTGCAAACACTGACAATACGCGGTTCCAAGCAAAACGTAGATCGAACAAGCCAAGTTCTAAACTCGAATGTTCTTGCTTCGCAGGGACGGTAATCGCTGGTTTTTCTAAGCTAGATAGCGCCAATACATGATGATTCTCTACGGCGAAATGAGCAGCTAGACGATTAGGATTGCACACCAACACTTGCGCTCGCTGGCCATCATTAAACGGGTTTAAACGAAACTCATACTGCTCACCCGCCCAACCAATAGTCGTTTGTTCATTTTGACGTAAGTGCGCCGCAAACTGCTGCACTTGACTGAAAGACAATGCATCAGCTTTCAGTTTTGCCGCATGAACCGTTTGCTCGCCATGACACAATGAACAGCTCAATCCCATCTCACCAAATTGCGCTGATTGATTGTCTGAGAACAATGGATGACAGTGATTACAAAATGGCACCGCCGCATCACTGGCACTCATCGAAGTAGCCTCAATGGGTGCAACGCTGATTGGCGTGCGACCACCAATACGCTCCTGAACGACTTGCATCTGCGCATCCGTTAGCCAGATGGAGTAGAGAAAATCTTCTGAAATCGCAGCAGCTAATGTCTCTAGTTGTTGCTGTTCACCTTCTGCTTCGAGAATAAAACAACGGTTTTTCCAAGCGACCGTCACCTCTAAAGGTTGGTAATTTAGGTAGTGATTGCACAATTGAGCGTAAAACGGCACCTTGCGCGAACAAGCAAAAGTAAATCGAATGAGCTTCATAACGTAACTGTAATTATCCGCGTTTGAATGAATCAGGGATCAATGTGTTGATGTCGATATCAGCGATGCGCTGACTCTCTACACCCAATGAGGCCATGTGTTTGAGTAGCGCTTTCTCCATCACTGGAATCGCCGCTTCTATTCTCTCGGTTAAACCAAGATGCATAGGCTCTAACACGGTCGGCACTACACCCAAAATCCATGTATCTGGGCGGTCACCCATCATTTCCATCATGATTAAGGTTTGCAGCATTTCAACTTCATGGGCACTGCCCTGCCAGTCTATTTCCGGTGGTGCATTATCAAAATTAAAGTAATAAACCTGACCGGGCTCTGCACCAGCAGCATTGACCGTATCGACCACAATCAAATGATCGTAACGAGACAAAATTGGCGTTAAACCTTGCGCCAGCGTACCACCATCCATAGTATCAATTTGATGCTCTGGGTGAGTGAAACGGTAGTTTTCGGTGATGTAATTGACAAAATGTACGCCGACTCCTTCGTCGGCGTACAAGACATTGCCAATACCAAGTAGCAATATCTTCATTCACTCTTTTCCTTTGTTACCGAGGTATAGTCATAACCTGAAAGGATCGAATCTGCGGTACCATTGCGGAAACGAATACCAGTCCAGATTACTAGGTAAATATGGCTCAATACGAACACAATAAATACCCAAGTGACGTAGTGATGTAAACGACGTACGTTTGCCAATCCGCCCATCCAAGTGGTCAGTTGATCAGTCACGGGTAACAAAAATGCGGCTAAACCACCGTGGTAAACGTTGTCATACAACATCAAACCCGTCACACACATGAAAATCGCCAGCATCGAAATTGTTGCATACACTGCCAACTGCAATGGACCGTAAGCACCATGGTGCGGTGGTTTACCTATCCACAAATAAGCTTTGATTTGCTGCACCCAACTCTTAGTGCTGACAATATCTTTCACCGAGCGACGTTCAATATTGCTGCGACTAAATAAGAACAGATAAGCACGCGCCATTGTGATCGCTACCAGCATGAAGCCAAATACCTCATGAGCAAAGCGAATCCAGCCATTAACCAATACATTGGTACTTTCAGGCGCAACCAAAAAAGGCCACGCAATATAGAAGCCGGTAATCGCTAGCGCAGTGATCGCTAGTGCACGCAACCAGTGACACACACGGATAACACTGGAAAACACCCGTTCTCGTTTATAGAGAACTTCTTGAGTACTCATCGCCCACTCCTTACAGTGCGTTAGGATCGATACGGAACTGACTCAGAGATTGACCTTTGTAGTCCATTACGTGTACCGAACATGCCATGCAAGGGTCAAATGAGTGAATCACACGCAAAATCTCAAGTGGTTTAGTCGGATCGTCCAGTTTTAAACCGACTAGTGATGCTTCGTAAGGACCAACCTTACCATTGCCATCACGAGGGCCAGCATTCCATGTGGTCGGTACCACCGCTTGGTAGTTTTCAACTAAACCATGTTTGATGCGAATCCAGTGGCTAAGTAGACCACGAGGCGCTTCAATCATGGCAAAACCTTTGTACTGTTTTGACGAGTCCAGTTCAGGTGCAATGTAAGTAGATGTATCGGAGTTGATGTTAGTCACGAGAGCATCAAAGGTCTGATTACCAAAGCGAGCTTGAACTAGCGTATGCAACATACGTGCAGCAGTACGACCAAGGGTGGTAAACAGCGCTTCTTTTGGCAAACCAGTACGAGCTAAGAACTCATCAACCACTTCCACCACTTCTGGCACACCACGACCATAGTTGACTAATACCGCCGCTAGAGGACCAACTTCTACCGGTTCACCTGCGTAACGTGGTGATTTAACCCAAGAATACTTACCATCATTGTTAACCGTTGGTAGCGTACCAAACACCGTTTCACGCTCAATAAATGGCGTATGTTCAGGAATGGTTGTACCATCTAGTGGGTGTTGCGGCGCATTGGCGTTATACCAAGAGTGCGTCACATCTTCTTCAATCTTGTATGGATCGATATCTTCAACGTTAGCGAGATCGCCATTGCGAATAATACCGCTCTTGAATAGGTGTTGATTTTGGCCAATCAATACATCGGCGGTTGACATAAAGTTGCGTACGTTTACACCACCAAGTACTGAAGGCTCTTTACCGTATGCCTCTGCCGCCATAATAAGGTCAGCTTGATAAGCACGTTCGATAAAATCCACCACGGTTGCCCGACGCTGAGCCCACTCTTGCAAACGAGCTGGGTTAATCATGTCACGCACACAAGTAATACCACCAACAACCACCGATTGTGGGTGCGGGTTTTTACCACCCCAAATCGCCATCATTTCAGCAATAATGCGCTGAACTTCCAGTGCTTTGAAATAGTGTGATAGACCAATTAGGTTTTGTTCCGGTGTAAACGAGTATGATGGGTTACCCCAGTATGCATTAGCAAATGGACCAAGTTTGCCGGTATCAACAAACTTCTTCACTTTTTCTTGCACTGCTCGCAACTCACCTTCACCCGCTGCCATTGGCGTGTCTGAGTACTTCATTGCAACCTGGGCGGCCTTGGCTGGATCCGCTTTTAATGCAGAAACAACATCTATCCAGTCGAGGCCGTGCAGGATATAAAAGTGCACGATATGATCATGCATATGCAATGCTTCAAGCATCATTGAGCGTAGGTATTGCGCATTCATTGGTACTGCCGCACCAATTGCATTTTCTACCGCCATTGTGCCGCAGAGATAATGAGAGAAAGTACATACACCACAGATGCGTTGCACCAATAGCCCAACGTCAAAAGGCGTACGACCTTTAAGAATGATTTCCAGTCCGCGGAACAAGGTTGAAGAAGCCCACGCTTTTTCAATCACATTGTTTTCATCCACTTCTACTTCAATTCGCAAGTGCCCTTCAATACGAGTGATAGGGTCAATGACAACACGTTTGCTCATTCTTAATGTTCCTCTTCGTTATATGCGCCAGCAAAAAAGCTACCGACGGCGTGAGCGCCAATGCCTAAAGCAGTCACACCCAATGTCACTGCACCAATGGTGTCAGCTGTCGCATCTAAACCATGCAGTAGTTGTCGACCTAGAGGTTTCTCGAAGTCCGCCATTTCATCCCAAAAATCAGGCTCTGAACAACCAATACAGCCATGACCCGCCATTACTGGCCAACTGGTGTGGTTGTTAAAACGTAATTGAGGACAGTTGTTGTAGGTGTAAGGACCTTTACAACCCATTTTGTACAGGCAGTAGCCATCTTGAGCGGCCATATCGCCAAACTCTTCAACAAACTCGCCAGCATCAAAGTGACCACGACGTTCACAGTTATCATGTACACGAGCGCCGTATGCCCATTTAGGACGGTTAAAAGTATCCAATGCAGGCAACTTACCAAACATAATGAAGTACATTAGCGTACCAACAATGTTTGATGAGCTCGGTGGACAGCCACCTAAATTTACCACTGGGCGATCGATAACCGCATGCACACCTTTGGCACCCGTTGGATTTGGTTTCGCCGCTTGCACGCCACCAAATGAAGCACAAGTACCTACCGAAATGATCGCTGCTGCGCCTTCTGCTACTTCACGTACCATTTGTAAACCGGTACGACCTTTACAACCTAATGTTAAGAAAGAACCACCATTGGCTGTCGGCACGGCACCTTCAACCGCTAACAAATATTGGCCTTTGTAATCACGCACAGCGTTATCAAGGTTTTCTTCCGCTTGCCAACCCGCGGCCGCCATCAATGTCTCTTGGTATTCCAATGAAACGTGGTCGAAAATCAGCGTGCTAATATCTGGTGTAGAAGAACGAATCAAGGATTCAGAACAACCAGTACATTCGGCCATATGAAGCCAAATAAGCGGCACACGGTCAGCCAGTTCAGCAGCCTCAGCCACCATAGAACTAAACGGCATTGGCAGTGCCAACGCTGCTGTCACCGTCGCACTCCATACCAGAAAATCACGACGTGTAATGCCATGCTCTTCTAAGCGTTGCTGCAAAGGCTGTTGTTTATTCGCGGGGAGTTGGCGCAGCTGTTCAAGCCGGGCTTTACCCAGCTCGTAGAGGGCAGCATGTGTATCCATTGCTCATCCTTATTATTATGGTTGGTTATTTTTGTTTTTATTGCTGATTACCTTGGCGTTAAGCCAGATATACCAGCGCTTCACAAGCGTAAAGCGAGCGATGCTCGCTAATAGAAATTAAGGATTATGTTTCCAGTTCGAGTTGCATCAGCAGCAACTCTTCACCATCGATAACCTGGGTATTGCGGCTGTTGCACAACGGACAAAGTACCTGACGAGTGCTCATCACAGATTCACGCTGACACTCATGGCAATGAATCACCAAAGGCTGAATTTGTATTTCCAACAAGGCATCACGACACACGCCTTCTTGTTTAAAGGTATCGAAAGCCGTTTCAAGTAGCGCAGGTTCAACGCCGCTTAATTGTCCCACTTTGATCGCCACACGAGTGACTCGATTGGCGTTATTATCACGAGCGTGGTTCTCGCACTGTTCAATTAAGGCACTGACTATGGAGTATTCGTGCATCAACAGATCCTCGGCAACAACTCACCTTGCGGTGCATCGAGGTAACGTAGGCTACCCCAAGGCGTAACCAGCACCACTTTGCCTGGTTGTTGATGGTCGGCATGACCGATCACCGCTGCATTAGGACAAATGGCGAAATGCTGCATTACCGCCAGAGCGACATCCGCTTGTTCTGCGGGCAGAGCCAATACAAAAGTACCTTCGTTAGCAAGATCGTACGGCTCCATGCCATACAGCTCGCATAAACCACGCACTTCATCACGGACAGGAATCGACTTTTTATCCAATGTAATACCCACACCGGATGTGCGTGCCCACTCATTCGTTACCGCAGACAAACCACCGCGCGTTGCGTCACGCATAGCATGAATATCAATACCAGCAGCAAGTAAAGCTTCGACGACTGGCCATAGCGTAGCGCAGTCACTTTTTAGTTCTGAGGTCAGTTCAAGCCCTTCACGGCTCATTAATACCGTCGCACCGTGGCAGCCGATATCGCGTGACACGATAATCGCATCACCTTGGCGAATCTGATGGGCAGAAATACCTGTGCGTCGCACTTGACCAAGGCCAGCTGTATTAATAAAAATGCCATCTGCGCAGCCGTGAGGAACCACTTTGGTATCACCACACACGATCATTGCGCCGCTCTCTTGCAGCTCTTTAGCAATGCTGTTAACCACGGTTTGCAGAGTTTTAATTTCCAAGCCTTCTTCGAGAATAAAACTGCAGCTTAGGTAAAGAGGTTGAGCCCCCATCATGGCAAGGTCATTCACCGTGCCAGCGACCGCTGTTACCAATATCACCGCCATTAAAAATGAGTGGCGAAACGGTAAAGCTATCGGTGGTAAACGCCGTCTGATTTGATAACGACAAAATCGCCGCATCTTCCTCTTGGCGTAGCACTTCATTGTCAAAAGCAGCAAAGAACATGTCTTTGATTAGCTGGTTCATTTCTTCACCGCCGCCACCATGACTCAGTTGAATATATTTATCTCTCATTCAAAACCCCTTGGTAACGGTAATAGGCGTTACATGCACCTTCAGAACTCACCATGCAGCTACCCAATGGGCGCTGTGGTGTACAACCTCGACCAAATACTCGGCAGTCGGCAGGCTTGGCTAAGCCACGAAGAATGTCGCCACATTGGCAAGCTTTGTGATCATCAATTTCACGATCGGAAAGGACATGAGCGAACAAGCGTTCAGCATCACGATGAGCGTAAGCAGGTTTCAATTTCAATGCAGAGTGCGCAATTGGGCCTAATCCACGCCAACGAAACTCATCACGTGTTTCAAAATAGGTGTCAACCAATTGCTGTGCGCCAACATTACCTTGAGGAGTAACCGCTCGGCTGTACTGAATATCGACACTCGCTTCGCCCGCCACTTTTTGGCGAACTAGACGCAGAACCGACTCCATAACATCAACAGGTTCAAAACCTGAGACCACAACTGGAGTCTGATATTTCTGCGCTAATGGTTGGTAGATATCGCCGCCTTGAATCACGCTAACATGTGACGGTCCGATAAATGCGTTTACTTTGACTTGTGGATCATCCATTACGGCATTAACCGCTGGCGGAACCAAAACATGGTTGATGTGAAACACCAAGTTTTCGATCCCTTGCGCTTCTGCTTGTTGTAGCAGCACTGCGGTCATCGGCGTTGACGTTTCAAAACCAATCGCAAAGAACACCACGGTTTTGTTCGGATTGTCTTGAGCGATTTGCAGCGCATCGAGGGGATCATAAAGGGGTCTGACATCGCCACCTTGCGCTCGGCATTGAGCCAAACTGGCTTTTGATCCCGGCACGCGAATCATGTCGCCCAAGGTCACCAAAATCACTTTCGGTTGCATCGCTAAAGTAATCGCATGGTCAATACGCTCTTTAGGCATCACACACACTGGGCAACCTGGGCCATGAATAAACTGAATATTGTTTGGTAGTAGCGCTTTAAGGCCAAATTTCATAATGGTGTGAGTATGTCCACCGCACACTTCCATGACATTTAATGGCTCTTTAAGCTGCTTTGCCTCTTGCTCAATTTGTTGAGCTAAGTGACGGACGGTTTCCGGGCTGCGGAAACCGTCATAGAGTTGTTTTAAATCGAGCATGGTTGGTCCGCATCCTCGAGTTTTTCAATCATTTCTTGGTACAGAGCTAAACTCTGCTCCGCATCTTCTTTATCAATTTTGTTCATCACAAAACCAATATGAATCAATACATAATCACCAATTTCTAGTGGATCCATGTATAAATGGCGGCTCACTTTACGTTGCACACCTAGTGACTCAACCGTCACACTCAATTCTTCATCATGAATGGCGATAATTTGCGAAGGCACAGATAAACACATAAATTTGCCTCACTGAATTTGGCTATTTAGCCAATCAACCACAGCAGTGAGTGTTTCTGGTTGTTTAACCGAAACCTCAAGCACAACTGCATTTGGATTTAACTTGGCAACTTGCTCACGAGCTTCTTCAACATTGAAATCAAAATAAGGCAATAGATCGCACTTGGTTAATAGCACCAAATCTGCGCGGCGGAACATGACTGGGTATTTCTCAATTTTGTCATCGCCTTCCGGAACAGAAACCAACACGATGTTTTTATGTGTGCCAACATCATAACTTGCCGGACAAACTAAATTGCCCACGTTCTCAACAAAGCAAACATCTAACTCATCCATTTGCAGATGATGTAGAGCGCCATGCACCATAAACGCATCAAGATGACAGGCAGAGCCGGTTTGGATTTGGTATGCTGCAATGCCTTGCGCTTTGAGTCGATCAGCATCGCGAGAAGTTTCTAAGTCACCTTCAATAACGGCATAGCGTAATGATGTGTGTTGATGAAGATGTTCAAGTAGCGTTGTTTTACCGCTACCAGGGCTACTCATTAAATTGAATGCAGTAATACCATGTGACTCAAAATGCTGACGGTTATGAGCCGCTTCAACATCGTTTTTGTCGAGTATTTTATGGATAACGCTAAGGGTCTTTTTATCGTTTAGCTGCGGATTTTGCATTACATCGTGGTGATGATGATCAGTTAAAGAACAACCACAGTCTTTACACATAAATGCTCAATCACATTCTATTCATTAATTTGTTTTTCTAGTCACATTTAAACAAATACATCTCGATATTCATTTAAATATGCTAGATAATAAAATGACATGTAGTCTTGTATCTCAAGAATCTCTTATTTATATATTTAAGCTTCTAAAACACACAGGCTTATGCTGTGCTGCATAGTTGATTAATCATCGTAAAACGATTCACACACACGCCACAAAAAGTGATCAATATCACTCTTATCGGCCATAGTATTCCTAGCCTAACTCACTATAAAGATGCAAAAAGGCAATCTAATATTCTATTTTAGTAACTTTGCACATGCATACGCTTTACAATTGATTAAATATCATACAGACAACGTAATGCTGTTACTGTGGATTGCGAGTGATAGATGTACTAACCCCAACAATTTTAGCGGGGTTAAAAAGTACAATAATGAAATAAAGTCGTGCCATTTTCGGCTAAAAGCCACGATATTATGTGTTTTATAGGAAAGGGAATAATTGAAATTACAGAAATAAACCAATCAATAATGGTGGTTATTTAAATAGCAATTTTGAAACAAGCATTTTAAATAAACCGTTATTCCGTAAAAATATAGCGAACTGAAATTTGTAAAAGCAGACTTTGCTAACACTTCAACTGAAAACTGATCATGCTGGTATAGCATCCCTGCGCACATTGGCCGCAACCATTACACTTATCTGTCGAGATTAATGGCTTAGCATCTTCACGCCATTCGAGCGCATCATACTGACAACTGTCAGCGCAACTGCTGCAATATCCATATAGATTTTCACAACTGTTTGAAACTTTTGCGACAACACCCGTAGATAGCGTTTGACCAGAAAGCGCCAAGGTTGGACAGGCCGCTTGACATTTACCGCACAAGTCACAAGAGGTAGCTAATATCGAGCGCTGCAACCCCTTCTTTTAATTCAATAATTTGACTTGGACACACTGATAAACACTGGCCGCACCCGTCACAAAGTCGAGTAAACAGGGATTCATCAACGGCGTATGGCGGTCTTGCGTGGCTGCGTGGTTCAAAACTCGGTTTGCTTGGTGTCTTCTGGCAAATACCAAATAGACGACGCTTACTGTTATCTATTGTTTCACATTGTGGCATTGAAGTAATCTCGTCTGGTCGGTACAACCACTTGCCATTGTTGGCAAAGTGCGCTGAGTAATTCCTCACTTACATTTGCTAATTGCATATAAGGTGTGTTGGCCGCTTCTACTACGAAACGTGCATGGAAAAAGCCAAACCACGTCATCAAATGCTCTCGCAATAACTCTTGGGCAAGCTCTTGGTGACTCGATTCCACCAACATACCGAGTACCATCATCATCAAACCAATTTGATCTTCAGGTTCACGCTGCGCTGAATCCAACGCAAAACCACAACGTTGCAAGAAATGGCGATAAACGATTGTCGATTCACCAAATAGTACGGCTTCACGATCTAAATATGCAGAGCCCCACGGTGGAGCAGGCATTTCACCAACGCCCGAAAACAGGCGATCATGCGTCAATTGCAGCGTCGATCTATCTGCGCCAGCAAAGCTGGTTAGCGTTTGGTTAAGCGGCGCGACTTCGGTATCAATGCTTTGTAATAACGCATCAATATTGGCGGCGGTGTAATCTTTCGGTTGATAGTAAAACAGTGCACCGAACAATTTCAGCAGCACACTAATGTCTTGTTGTTCAAGTTGGCTAATTTGCATCAGTAACCTTTCACTTTTTAAGAATGGCGGGCGAGTAGACGCGCTATCTCGCCCGTTTATGACGTTTCAGCTTACTGTTGTATCAGTACAGACCAACGGTAAAGTGCATACCGTAGAACACGTTACGACCTAACAGCTGTGCGATGAACAAAGCAAAAAACGCCACCACAATCAGAAGATTTTTATTGTTCTCTGAAGTGGTATAGAGCTCTGCATAAATCCAGATCACTAGCGCTACCACCATCAGTAAGACGTGGCCAACGACCGGGCCTAGCAGCATCGTAATTTGTTCCGCACCACTGTGAATAGCGGTTGAGATATCCGCGAAAAATAGCGTATGCAGCACAGCAAAAGCGATGTTAAGCGCAATAAAACTCGCTCCTAACCACATTAACTTGCGGTTAATGTACTCGTTAGAAACATTAAGTAGATTGATCATGACATAAGTAAACAACACACCTGACGTTGCCACGGTGAACCAAAAACTTAAGGTCGTCATTGGTGAATGCCAAGCTGGCACAGTTGGAATTTGGTATACATTTGCCATCGCAAACATAAACACCACACCAATGATCATTGATAAACCGTTCACAAGCTTAGCCAGTAACTTGCCGCCTAAGCTGAACGTCATCATTAGCCACGCTAAACCCGCAAATGACAAAAATGACGCACCCGTAAGAATCTCATTTGATAACGCCGCACTACCCACACGGTTTAACGCGTTGAATGCACGCAATGGTGAGCCCAAGTGCGTAGTTGAGAACATAAAACCCACGGCCATTACAGCTAAAATAACAAAACGAGCAATGTTCATTTTATTCGCTGCAGAGGCTGCGTAGCCATTTGCTTTGTCCACTGCGTTAAGCGTTAAATGCGCACCCACAGCAGTTTGCGCCAAAACAGTAAAGGCGACTAACGGAGCTTCGTATAACATTATTTCACCTCTCTTGGATTTTGTAGGAAGCCTGAACGATCATCCGTTGGACGACCATTTGGATTGAGCTTCACAATCAAGTTAGGGCTGGTAATGCGTGAATCAGGAAGTGGTGCAACATCCGCATTGTGACCATATTTAGCACGCAATTCATCAATCGGGCCAAACTCAATCGCACGCAATGGACAACTATCAACACAGATAGGCATCAAGCCTTCTGCAACACGTTCATAGCAACCATCACACTTAGTCATGTGACCTTTTTCTTCACTGTATTGCGGCGCACCGTAAGGACATGCCATATGGCAAGATTTACAACCAATACATACGCTTTCATCGACAACTACAAAGCCATCTTCTTCACGCTTATGCATCGCACCTGAAGGACAAACCTTAGTACAAGCTGGGTTTGAGCAGTGGTTACATGAAATAGACAAGTAGTAAGCAAACACGTTTTGACGGAATGCGCCATCTTGCTCAGTCCAGTTACCACCTACGTATTCGTAAACACGGCGGAAGTTACGATCAATACCTAAATCTTTGTTGTCTTTACAAGAAAGCTGACAGGTTTTACAACCTGTACATTTGCTTGAATCAATGTAAAAGCCATACTGTTTTGCACTACTCATTATTTATCCCCCATTTTCTGAATTAGCGTCACTTCAACGAGGTTGGTATGGCTCGGATTAGACTTAGATAATGGACTTGGGCGTTGAGTCGTCAGCACGTTGATTGAACCCGCTTGGTCAACACGATTTGCATTCGGTGCATACCATGCACCCTCACCCAAGCCGACTACGTGTGGCATGATGCGAGGCGTCACTTTGACACGAACATTCATTTCACCAAACTTGCTACGTACTCGTACCAAATCACCGTTGTCGATATCGCGAGCTTGTGCGTCCACAGGGTTGATCCACAACTCTTGTGGTGCCGCTGCTTTTAGAATATCGACGTTGCCGTAAGTTGAGTGAGCACGCGCTTTGTAGTGGAAGCCCGTTAACTGCAATGGGTACTCTTTACGATCGGGTGAATCCCAACCGTTAAAGGTAGACACATATTCAGGTAATGGTTTGATGGATTCATCTGCATCCAACTCCCACTCTTGGCCAATTTTCGCCAAGGTTTCTGAATAAATTTCGATTTTGCCTGATGGTGATGGCAGAGGATTCGCCTCTGGATCACGGCGGAAGTCTTCAAACGCCACATGTGGGCGATCGAACTGTTTCTTATAAATGCCCTGCTCTCGCATTGCTTCATAAGAAGGTAAGTTAGGATCGTTATTTTGCGCTACGGTTTGTGCATACATCCACTGCAGCCACTCTTCTTGTGTGCGACCTTCAGTGAACGCATCATACACGCCCATGCGTTTTGCCACGCCAGACATGATCTCGTAGATAGGTTTACATTCAAAACGAGGCTCAATCGCTTGGCTTGCAAAAATGAAGTAAGGCATTGATGCTGCTGCACCATCCATACAGAAATCAGATTGCTCAGAGGTTGTACAATCTGGCAGTACAATATCGGCGTATTTAGCAGAAGATGTCATGTGGTTATCAATCACCACGATCATTTCACACGCTTTTTCATCTTGTAGAATATCGTGCGTACGGTTGATATCTGAATGTTGGTTGATCAGACAGTTACCAGCGTAGTTCCAGATAAACTTGATGTTATTGTTCAGCTTCTCAGCACCACGAATACCATCAGTTAGATCCGTCATTTCCGTGCCGCGATAGATGGCATCTGTCCATAAGAACATAGGGATTGATGCTGTAATTGGGTTCGGCACTTTAGGGAAACGTTGGAATGGGTATGAATGGTTACCCTCTCGAGCACCCGTACCACCACCTTGTAAGCCAACTTGACCACGTAACAGTGACAACATCATGATCGCTTTACATGCTTGTTCGCCGTTTGCTGAGCGTTGTAAACCCCAACCTTGAGTGATGTAAATGCGTTTAGCATCACCGATTTCAACGGCCAGTTTGGTGATCACATCCGCTGGAATACCGGTAATTGGCTGCGCCCATTCAGGTGTTTTCGCAATGCCATCCGGGCCAGTACCCATGATGTAATCTTTGTAGCTGCCGTTTTCAGGCGCTGACGCTGGTAAGGTTTTACGATCGTAACCTACACAGTATCGGTCGAGAAAATCTTGATCGACCATATCTTTACTGATCAGTACATGAGCAATAGCAGCCACTAATGCTGCATCGGTACCATGTTTGATTGGGATCCATTGATCTTCACGGCCAGCCGCTGTATCGGTGTAACGCGGGTCGATACAAATTGTGCGGGTTTGACTGATGTTTTTTGCATCTACGTAGTTATGGATTTGGCCACCACCTGACATACGCGTTTCAGCAGGGTTATTACCAAACATGATGCAAAGATCTGCATTTTGCACATCATCAATCGAGTTATTATCCACCCAAGTACCATAGAAGTATTCAGACATCACTTCGATTGCAGCAGCAGAATAGTCACCATAGTGATTTAAGTAACCACCACACAGGTTCATCATTCGAGCGACCAATGTAGCACTTGGATCCCAGCTTTTGGTTACCGTACCACCAAGGGTACCTGTGCCGTAGTTTAGGTATACTGCATCGTTGCCGTAATCTTTAATAATACGAGTAAGATTATCGCCGATAAGTTCGTATGCCTCATCCCAAGTAATACGTTTGAATTTACCTTCACCGCGCTTACCCACGCGAAGAAGTGGATATTTTAGACGGTCAGGCGCATAGACACGACGGCGCATAGAACGGCCACGCAAACAAGCGCGCACCTGATGATTGTGGTTGTATACGTCGTCACCTGTATTATCGGTTTCAACCCATTTGATCTCGCCATCAACAACATGCATGCGCAGTGGACAACGCGATCCACAGTTTACAGTACATGCTGACCATACGATTTTTTCATCTGGTTTTGCTGGGGTTTCTTTTGCTACCGCATTGGTAGCAAATGGCAAAGAAAGTGCGTTGCCTGCAAGCGCAAGTGCGCCTAGAGCAGAGCCGCCTTTTAAAGCATCACGCCGAGTAATTTTAAACTTGCCGTCTAGACTCATGATTCATCCTAAGATTTTGGTTTGAATGAGTTAAGGCGCTTAATTAATGGCTTTAAATAGGAGAACTTAAGCTAAATAAGTAGCGGATAATTTTCATTCAACACATTACTTAAACAAAGCCATCAATTAAACAAGAAGTGTTACGTCATTATTTAGTCTTAATATGTAACAACTGGCGATATTTTTATACATGGCTATCCACGTAATATTGACCACAATCAATTTCCAATTTTTGCCGAATGAAATCTTACATTTCATTTGAGTCTAAATTATTAACGAACTATTAATAGATATATTAAATGCGAATAAGTAGCATTTAATAATTAGATTAAGCTATTGTTTTAAATGAAAATAAACAAGAAAAATGACTATCAGCAGTTAACCTGATTAGCTAGAACTAGCTAAATACAAATAGAACCAAAAACTATAAAATCTATTTTGATATGACAACGAATAGATAATAAACAACTCATTGCTTATTAATTGATCTCGATATGTTTGAAATGAAAATTAATCATTATCTACCAACAAATGTCTTCCATTAAATTGAATTAATAGCGGTAAATAACACCAAGCTTGAATGATTATTTACCAATGCGATCAATTGTTAACTCTGTATGATGCAGCATCATTTTAAGCTGCTGATAATCATTGATGACCAACTTCCCATCAAGCTTTTTGATCACTTCTGCATCAAGCAGTTCTTTAACCGCTCTGCGGTAAACGCGATCTGAACAACCAAAACGTTCCGATTCATTGACCGCTATGCTAAATGAACGATTGGGCTTTAAATTCAGCTCACGCTGTTCGATGTCATAAACAATTCGCGCTTGGATAGGATTCAGCAATTGGAAGATCAGATTTCGAGTCGCATTTTGGTAGTTGTTCGCTAAGTTCTTGGCCAAAAAAATCGCAATATCATTGTGTTCAATCACTAACTTTTCAAACACGGAAATGGGAATGGCTTTCGCGGTCAAATCTTCATAGGCTTTGACGCTAAATTGGCATGACTTACCGGTAAAGGCTTCCATCTCACCAAAAATTTGGTTAATGCAAAAAAACAATCCAAAGCTAAACACGCGACCATTGTTGCTCGCAGACTCAATCGTGCAAAGGTTCATATCCACTAAATAGATGAAATCTACCGTTTGATCTTGGCGAAGAATGTACTCCCCTTTAGCGAAAAATTTCTCTTTAGGATTAGATTGAGAAATGTGTTCGAGTAATCGATTTTGTCCACGCTCAGCAATGGCGCTAATGTTTTGCATCATGTCCCATATCTCTATCAAGCTGCCGGTTTCGATCGTCTCATCAATCAACACCGCTTGCTCAACACATAAAAAGAGGCGCATCAATAATGCGCCTCATCGCCTACCACTGCGCTAAGCAGCGAAAGGTGGTTCGTAATTTCCGGTATTATTTTAGTGTTTTAGCAAAATTACCAACTTTATCTGTCACTTTGCGCCACTCTATATTGTGCTCAGCCAAATCAACCGTTACTAACTCCCCTTTCTCGACAATCATCTTGCCATTCACAATCGTGTATTCAACGTTCTGCGGATAAGCCGAGAAAGCAATGGTTGAGAATGGATCATAGTTTGGCTGCATATTTGGCGAGTCAGTTTCAAAGATAACGATATCCGCTTTTTTACCCACTTCTAATGAACCAATGTCATCTTGCATGTTAAGCGCTCTAGCGCCACCAATTGTCGCAAGCTCAACGAGTTCATAAGGTGAGAACTTAGAATTATCTTTATGAATCGTACGTGCGTTCATTGCGGTGTAGCTCATCACCGTCAACACATCATTTTGATTTGATGACATCGGGCCATCAGTACCAATGCCAAGATCGATGCCATGATTGTGCATCTCCCAAGCAGGCGTTTGCCCGTTAGCACCTTTTAAATTCGATTTCGGGCAGTGAACCACACCAACATTGTGTTGTTTGACCAACGCCATGTCGTCAGCATCGAGATAGTTCATGTGCGCGGCCACCAGTTTGTCATCAAGCACATCCAATGACGCCAAGTACTCAACCACTGATTGGCCATCTCTCATTTGCTTGGAGAATTTACGCACACCGGCGTCTTCCCAACGAAACTCCGCTAAGTGAGTCAACAAGGGTACATCGTATTTATCGGCAAGCTGTTTTGATTTCACCAAAAACTCTGCAGACACGGTATAAGGTGCATGAGGTGCGACGGCTGGAGTGATCAACTCGTGACCTTTCCACTGTTGAATAAACTGTTCTGCGTATTCAAGACCACCATAAGGTTGCTTCGCATCGACGACTGGAAAACCAATCACCGTTTCACCCATTACGCCACGAATACCTACTTGAGCCACGGCGGTCGCGACTTCATCTTGGTGGTAATACATGTCAGATATGGTTGTGGTACCTGCAAGAGCCATTTCCATCGCGGCTTGACGAGATGCAGTGCGAATCAGGTCGCGGTCGAGCATTTCTTTTTCAAGCGGGAACATTACCTGCTTAAGGCGGTTTTCTACGCCACTTTCACCTAAGCCGCGAAAAGCCGTCATACCGATATGTGTATGACCATTGATCATCCCTGGCATCACGATTTTACCGCGCGCATCGATCACTTGATCGGCAGAATAGCCTTTAACAATACTCGCATCGCCAATGGCAATAATTCTATTGCCTTGAATCACGATCGTGCCATCTTCGATGATTTCTGTCTTACCATCCATTGGCAAGATTTGAGCATGTTTGATTATAATGGCGGCATTATTCAAGGGCTGCGATGTACACGCAGATAGGGCAAGCAAAATGCTGGTCGACAGCAAAGTTTTCGTCACTAGATTCATTTAGGCACCTTAAAGTTAAGTCGACCAATCCTAATTTCAAGGTAAATTTGCCGATAGGACATATGTCCGGTCAGCCCTATCTCAAATCACAAAATTGATGAACACTTAGGTAACTGTCACGTTAACGATCAGCACAAGCTAAGCATGCTTTGTTCATTGTTGTGCAGCATAAACTCCGTAAACTCTTCTTCAGGTAACGGTTTACTAAACAGGTAGCCTTGTACCATCGGACATTTAAGCTTGCGAAGAAGCGCGCATTGTTCTGCCGTTTCTACACCTTCAGCAATCACTTCACAACCTAACGAGCGACCAACCTTTATCATCGCCTTGAGTATTTCTACGTTATCATCACTAACAAATGACTTATCGATTTTCAAGCTCGAGAAGTCGAGATCTCTCAGGTATGAAAACGATGAATATCCTGTACCAAAATCATCAATCGCAAAACTGATGCCAAGTTCTCTTAAGCCAACTAAATTATCAATGACTTGTTTCGATTCCATATAGATGGATTCAGTAAATTCAAAACACAAATTGCGATGAGAATATCCAACATCGTTCATGAGTTGTTTTATTTCCTCGACAAAGTTGCTACTCATCAACTGTCGAATCGAGATATTAACGTGAATACAGAAAGTACTGGGTAGTTGGTGTTGATTGCATTGATACCAACGCAGTGATTTCTTGAAAATTGATAATCCAATAGCATCTATCAAGCCTGTATCTTCAGCGAGCTCAATAAATGCATAAGGCCCAACAATACCTCTTTCAGGATCATTCCATCTGGCAAGCGCCTCTACACCAGTAATCGCACCGCTGGTTAAATCGATAATTGGTTGGAAATATGGAATAAATTCGTCGTTTTTAACCGCTTGTTTTAGCTTGTTGTAAGCCCTAATCTTCTCGCTGTTATTCAAACGCATTGAGCTGTCGAAATGTGCCTGTTTAATGTTGCTTCTTCGGGCTTCATACAGTCCCAACTTCGCGTCATCCAGCAAGGTACTCGCCTTCGATTTCTCACCTTCACACGCGGAGGATATACCAAACAAAAATTCCACAGAAATCGCATGTGAACAAATATCAAATGTGACGTTTTCTAAGGTTAAAATTTGACGAATAACAGATTCGATATTGCGCTCATCTTCGAGTCCTAGGGCGTATTTATCGGAATCCACGCGAGCAATTACCACGCTTTGCTCTAGTGTGTTGGATAACGCACTGGAGATAGCGCGCATAAAGTCCTCATATTCATCGAATTTGAGACTTTCAGCGATATTATTCACTGATTCTACCTGTATCAATAATAACGCGCCAAATCTCACATGTTCGCAACGCTCATTAAGCCACAACTTATTCGGTAAATATGTAGTACGGTCTCTGTAGCTTTGATCGGTAATAGATTCTATTTCAGCTACATATCGTGCCATCAAATCATTAATTGAGGAGATAAGAGCAATGATGTTTGAAGAACTCGTTCTAATGGCGAGTGGTTTAAAATCAGAAATATTTGCAGAGAGAAGCATGGCGTTGATTCGCTCAGTAACCTGAGTAACTGGACGATATGAAACATAAAAGCCAAGGGTGATAGAAGCAATAAGCGCGATAAGTAGCGTATATAGTACAAAGCTATCTTCGAGCATCGTTAGTACATTGCTTTCTTCATAGTAAAGCACAGCCAAACATGGAATGGCTAATAAAAACATAATGATAAGTATCATCTTATGTTCTTTACACATTACTTTTCGACTCCTTAGCTACAAATAATTCCATATATCCCCCTTAAGTCCAATTCAACCAATACTTGGCTGACAATTAGAACTCCTCTTTACAAAGCATAAATACAACCGTGCCCATCAATACCCTACGTATTTTTATGACACTAATATTACAATGACATTTTATTAAACGATTGTGTTTTAACATTACTAAGATGTGCAAACCCTTCGCTAACAATGAGTTGGCGATTTAATAATTTTACTGATTGATCGTTATTACGAAGAGAGAATAACTAAATTCTCTTGATTAGATTCAAGCATCAAACAACATTAGCTAATGCTATTAAATACAAACCTCTTCGAAAGCTAGATATTTTGTTTTCATATTACCAAGATTAAATGGTCGAATACCGATTATAAAAGTTTAATTTATATGAAAAATAAGAATTCATCGGTATCCAAGTGAATACACCACTTATTTGGAATGAACATCACAACTGCACAACTTACACGTTACAAATTAAGATTCTAATAAATAAGCATTGTCGACATCATAACAACAAACGATCGATCAATTTCATTTATCAAAACAACAAAAGACAAGCATCGCACACCATGAAACATCTTTTACAAGTTAAAGTAAGTTATTGCATTATATGAGTTTTGAATTACAAATAATTCACTTTATATAAAATCTATACAGACCATTAAATTGATGGAATGGGTCATTTTTGAAAGAATAAATTTGATGCAGTAAGAAAAATCCTACAGTCTGTATCGACTAAAATCGCGTCAATAATCGGCGTTTTGTATTTAAGGTGCGTCGCTTATTGCTCGATCTTGCTTTAACAGTGCTGCACCCTTTGAATTGGGCGGTAATTTTCCCTCTTTCTCCCAGCGTTCTAATTTTTTACGCACATCCTCAGTCAATCTAATCGGTTCCGCCTTTGGGGTTGGTAGCAACGGATAGTCAACACCCTGCAACTGTAATTCTGCTCTAACCGTAGTCACCCATTTGGTTTGATTTTGTGGAATTACTTTCGACGCTCGCTCAACCAGTTGTGCCAGGTCCGTTAAATTGTATGAATACCCGTCTAGCAGAACTCGATGCAAAATGTCATATCGCTCTCGATAAACAGAATAGGTAGCAACACTATTGCTCAAATAGTCATGACTATTAATATCGGCACCGTACTCAAGCAATAATTCATAGTTATCCATTCGCTCGTGGCGCACCGCAAGCATTAGCAAGTTACTCGTCCCTTTCCATTGGTCCGGATTGCCATCGTATTGGAGTAATAATTCAAGTAGTGCCGAATTTTCACCACCAGCAGCAAACCACATTGGGGTATACCCTTTTTCAAACTGCTGGTTTGGATCCGCGCCAAACTTCAACAATGCTTCAGCGCCTTGGTAATTTTGTGATGAGAGAGCCCAAGCTAAAGGCGTTGTTCCGCCAACACCAGTCGAGTTTGCATCAATCCCTTGCTGGTTGATGAGATAGTCAATTTTATCCACATCGCCTCTTTCCGCAGCCAGGACCAATTCTCGTACTGCTTCCTCACTAAAATAATCGACCCCACTTTGCTTTTGCATCGAGCTTGCACTGCAGCCGCTCAGATGAAATAAAACAAGTACTATTGCTACTATCTCTATTCTTGAGGGAAAGTGTAAAAACAACATCCTTTTCTGTTCTCACTTTAATCGATGCATCACTCAAACTATCTTAGCGAGGCTAGTAGCAATGCATTGAAGTCTGCTCGCGATTTGCGATCTAGCCGCATAAAACTCGCTACTTTCGTATTGTGTCTACCGCACCATGACGAATCACAGCGACGACGATAAATCCCTTTCCTTGACGTTACTTGGGAAGAAACTCGTAAAGTGTGTTCGGGGAGCCATACAACATCACGTCGCCTTTGATAGAAAAACCAACGCGGCTTAACAATCGGTTAGATCGAGTGTTTGCAGGTAACGTCACAGCCAAGACCGAATCAAGTGAATACGTTATAAGCGTATGATTAAGCACACCAATAGCCGCTTCACTCGCATAACCCTGCCCCGTGTATTGCGATAGAAACGCATAACCTAAATCAGGGAGATCCAACTCCGGGCGTTTTAGCACGCCACACATACCAATCGGTGTTTGGGTTTCTTTAAGGCAGACCATACTCAAGCCGAAACCATACATGTCATAGCTTGCCATCGGCCCTTGAGTTAAATAATTGCACGCATCTTCGATAGTGCGGACATTTTTATCCGCGATATAACGAATAAACGATTCTTCATTAAGTAATTGCACAATGAATTCGGCGTCACTGTATTCGAACTGCCTGACGATTAATCTCTCTGTTTCACATACCACTTTCATTTTGAGTACCTCTAACCAACGACGATTCAACGTAATCCGTTATAATCCAGTTTTAGTTCTTTATTGCGTTAACTCATCCATCGCAAACCTAATCTCATCTGAAGAAAAACCTTTTCGACTTAACATCGCATAAGCTTTACTGCGCTCGTTATGAACGGATAGGTCGTAGGATTTTTTACTGAGTTGTCCTAGACAAGATGAATAGAAATCGAGCTGCTCGCGGTTTATCAACCGTTCTACTAACGCATCAAGTTCCGTAATATCAATTTTACGTTGACGCAATTCTTGCCGAATGACCGTCAACCCTTTGCCTTTGCGAGCATATTTCAATACTTCTTTTTCAAGATCCGCTTTTTCAGCCTTGATTTCAAGGTTGGTTTTGAGTTGTTCGCTGCAAGCATGCTGCTTTATCGCCTGATTCACTTGAGCATAACTAAAACCTCGCTTTTGCAGCGTTGTGATGAGCTTTTCCTTACTCATCGTAAACTCTTGGTAATAGTTGTTAATGCGTTCATTGAGCATCGCTTGCTCATCAATATTAAGCTGCGCTTTTACCTTGTGAATGGCATCATCAATCAGCGCTTCTTCGATTCCTTTCTTTTTCAACTTGTCACGAATATATTCGCTGCCATATTCGCCAAAAAACGAACGTTCAGCAAACTGCTCAGCAAACTGCTTGTCAGATTTCAGATAACCAAAATCGCGTAGTTTTTCTATCGTGTCAGTAATCCACTCTTCGTTGTCAGTTTTGACTCTCAACTTAGCCAGCAATTCACTTTCAGTGAGATCTTTTTGACCTAAATGCCACAGTGCAGAATTCATGACGCTTTCAATACGTCTGGCTTTTCTTACTCGATTTTCTTCTGGGTACAAACTAGCGGTTCACGATTGGTAGATGATGAGGGGAGTTTACACTAATCCTCACACCATTTGTCAGGTCAAACAGAGCGAAGTGGATTGGATACAGAGCCACAAAGGCTTTATGGTTCTCTTGCGGTAGCGTTCAGTTTGTTAACATTTGGCTTCAGTGATTTGTAGCGACCCTATATTCACATAAAGTTAAATGTTCAATGTACGCAACAATAGATTGATATACGAACAGTTATGAAATTGGCACGATTTAATACTTGTTTTGCGCTGCTCGGCTGTTATCATTGCGCAGCAAACCCTTAATCAGTAGAGGCGCGCTGCCTATCAGTAACCGAGCGGAGGATGATCCCGATGATGCCGGAGAAAGGAGTCAGCGCCGAAGTCACTTGAGCCATCAAACCAAGTGGCTGGGTCTGTGTCGAATAGGCACAGAACTGCCATAGTATTAATTCCTATGGAGCGCTACCTGAAGGGGTAACAAGTGTTTTGTCATTCCTTCAGACGTCTTCGTTACACCTCTTTTCGGTAGATCTCCACCTTATTGCAGTAGGTGTAGAGATTATGAACCTCATAAATTTTTCAGACTCTTTAATGTCTGTTATACCGCCGGTTTTGGCGGTGATTCTAGCAGTGACGACACGTCGCGTGTTGCTATCACTTGGCGCGGGTATCGTGGCTGGTGCATTAATGCTAAACCACTTCTCCCCACTTGAAACCGCGCATTACCTGTTCGATAAAGTATTGAACTTGGTTTGGGCCGATGGTGCATTGAACAGCGAAAACGCCAACATGATCATCTTCATGTTGCTGCTGGGCGCATTGATCAGCTTAATGAGCGTATCTGGTGCAACTCAAGCCTTTGCTGATTGGGCAGCAGTACGCTGTAAAGATCGCCGCAGCGCTAAATCTCTAACTGGTCTGATGGTATTTATCTTCTTTATCGATGACTTTTTCCATAGCCTGTCAGTGGGGGCGATTTGCCGCCCGGTAACCGACCGTTTCCAAATTTCTCGCGCGAAATTGGCTTACCTTTTGGACTCAACCGCGGCACCTGTGTGTGTGTTGATGCCAATTTCGTCTTGGGGTGCTTACATCATCGCCTTGATCGGCGGCATCATGGCTGCGCATCACGTGACTGACCAAAGCCCGATTTCTGCCTTTGTTGAAATGATCCCAATGAACCTTTACGCGGTGTTCACTTTGGTGATGGTACTTTGTGTGATTGCATTCCAACTCGATATCGGTCCAATGCGTAAGCACGAAGACTGGGCACTAGACGGGAAATTGTGGGATGAATCTCGCGGCCGCCCTACAGGGCTTGATATTGAAACACCAGAAAACAGCAATGGCGGCATGATTGACATGGTGTTGCCTATCCTGACGCTAACGCTTGCGACCGTCTATTTCATGATTGAATCGGGTGCGGCCGTGCTAACAGAGAAAGGCTTACCATTTAGCGTTATCGGCTCATTTGAGAATACTAACGTTGGCTCATCACTCGTATACGGCGCATTGTGTAGTTTAGTGGTTTCCATTGCTCTTGCATTGCGTCTAAAACTTAGCGCAAAAACTTGGCTACAAGCTGCACCGCAAGGTATCAGCGCCATGATGCCTGCGATTGTGATTCTATTCTTTGCATGGACTATCGGTGCGGTAGTACGTGATATGAAAACCGGTCTATACCTAGCTTCGATGGCAAACGGTAACATTCCAGTTGAAATGCTCCCTGCAGTAATCTTCGTTCTTTCTTGTGCGATGGCATTTGCCACTGGTACTAGCTGGGGCACATTCGGCATCATGCTTCCGCTTGCGGGCGATATCGCTGCAGCAAGTGATATTCAAATGCTACTCCCTATGCTGGCAGCAGTACTGGCCGGCGCGGTATTTGGTGACCACAGCTCACCAATCTCAAGCACCAGTATTTTGTCTGCAACTGGTGCAGGTTGTCACCATATGGACCACGTTTTAACACAGCTTCCTTACGCAACCTCCGTAGCATTTGGTGCCCTACTCGGTTACGTAGCGATTGGTTATACCCATTCAGCAATGATCGGTATGGCCGTAAGCGGTGCTTGGTTCCTAATGTTCTGCTTATACGCCATGCGTAAAAACCAATCGGTTGTGCAAATGGCTAAAGCGTAATTCTGTTAAAAACATCAAATACACATCAAGCGCCTTAAGGCGCTTGATGTGTATTTAAGCCATGTAACATTTAACGCTCACAATCTGATTAAGCCTTATAGCTAGCCGATTTTGTCACTATCCCTTTGTAGCACTGCGCTTCTTGATCAAATTGGAACTCAAGATAATTTTGAATGCTGTCCAAGTCATCTTCTTGATAGTGTGAAACGTAGAGAAGTTGGCTTAGATTTTCTTTGGCAATCAGCTCTAGGGTATTTTTTACCAGCATTCGCCCAAGATAATCCAAGCCTTGATAAGGTTCATCCAAAATCAACAATGTCGGCTGTTTCACAATCGCTCTGGCAATCAATAGTAAGCGCTGCTGACCATATTCCAATTGTTTAAACGAAGTTGCTTCATACTGCCTCATATGCAGAATCGTTAACCATTCTTTGGCAATTTGAATTTGCTTCTTGCTCGGTTGAGAATAAAGACCAATGGAGTCATAAAGCCCGACAAAATCACATCAAGCGCGACAATTTACACGATATTGAAGATGCAAAGCTGACGAGACCATGCCGATATGTTGCTTAATTTCCCATATCGTTTCGCCACTGCCGCGTTTTTTGCCAAAAATTTGGATATCGTTACTGTAGCATTGTGGGTGGTCACCAAATATCAGCCCTAATAAGGTACTCTTACCACAGCCGTTTGGCCCCTTAACTTGCCAGTGTTGACCGTTATCGATACGCCAATTCAAATTCGTAAAAATAGTTTTCTCTATGTATTCCACTTTACCGTTTTTCAACTCAAAGATTGGATTGTCGAACTGCGTTGAGTGTTGATGCTGACGAACCAAGCCCATCATTTCTTCACTTTGCTTCGTCGACTGAGCTTTGATCTGGGCGATGATTGGGTGCTGATCCCAGTTTTGTTTATCCATGGTACTGTCGAGCTGACCACCATTAAACAGAGCAATCTGCTCTACCCAATCCGGCATATCGGATTCGCGCGAAAAGGTAATCAACATCTGTACCGATTGAGACAGCGTTTGAAGATAACAAGCTAATGCTGCTCGGTGCTCTACATCTAATCCTGTAAATGGATTATCGAGTAACACGACATCAGGCTTTGCGGCAAGCGCCCGTGCCAGCATTACGCGCCTTGTTTCTCCGGTTGAAAGTACTCGAAATCCTGTTTCTACTAAATGAGAAAGATCGAGTTCTCTTATCAGATTTTGTGTCAAACCTTCATCTTGACTCATTTCAAAAACTAACTCATACACTGAACTACCATGATCAATACGATCAAGAAAATCGGTATCGTCTTTTTCAATCTCCTGCTCTAGCAATCGCTGCTGTTCAGATAGGGAGACTTGGGCAATATGGTGATTTTCTATTGTTAGCTCGCCAGACTCAGGTTTAATTTCACCGCACAGCAAATCACCAAGCATCGAGCCAATATCCCCTCTGAGCTAAAAATGCCCCAAGGTTGTCCTGTTTCAATGTACCAGTCATCGATACGAAGCGTTGAGCTATTTTCCTTTGCAATCAGTTGATGAAAATGAATCGGCATTGCTTTTGTCTTCCATGATTTATCGTCGTTTTATTTGTTATACCAAGCCTGCTGTTTTGAATGCCAATATTTAACGCGAGAAACACCCACTCATTGGGCAAAATGTGAACTGTACAATTTAGAATCAGAGGAAGTTAAGAAAGAGGCGAGGACGTTACCCTAACAGAGAGAGACTGAGGTAGCCCAATATTGAAATCAGCTACCTCAAACTATAAATACCAACAGTGAAAGAAGAGATGTTGTTTTTTAGTGCCGCTATTTAACTGCGTGAGCAAACTCTTTCGCGAATGCACGGAAGGTACGCGGTTTATTGCCTGTCACTTGCTCGACGGTATTCGTCACATCTGTGTAGTGACCTTCACCAAACCACGCTAAGATCTCTGCTAGGTTTTCAGCCAACCAGTCATTCATTCCCGCATCTTTCATTGCTGCTTCCGCTGCTTCTTGTGGCACCGCGACATACTCTATCTCTTTATTCGCTTCCTCACTTAGGATTGCCGCTTGCTCTGCAAATGTTAGCGCCTCTGGGCCGGAAATCAGATACGTTTGATTCTCGTGACCTGACTTGGTAAGAGAAGCAACGATGACAGCAGCCACATCCCGAATATCAATAACGCTTTGTTTTGCTTGAGCTAGAGGCAGGAAGAACTTACCTATGCTGTTGATCGTTTCTAGGCTGCCATATAGGTTTTGATAGAACGAGTTAGGTTGAACAATGGTGTACGTGATGCCAGAGGCTTTCAATAGATCATCAGTGACTACGTGGGTGCGAATGATTGCCGAACCTGCATCCGCTTTTGCGCCCATACCAGAGAGTTTAACGATATGCTCAACGCCGGCCGCTTTTGCTGCTTCAATAACGTTCGTTGTCCACTGTACGTTTTCTGGGTGCGCCGGCATCGCTACGTAGATTTTCTTGATACCTGCTAGTGCAGAAGTCATTGATGCTACATCGTCAAAGCTACCAATGCGAACTTGCTCTGTACTTAGAGAAAGTGCCTCTGCTGCATTTGCGTTGCGAGCCATTACTCCAAAAGTTTCGCCAGCTTCTTTAAGTTGGCGAACCACTTCAGAACCAGTGTTACCCGTTGCACCTAGAACTAGAATATCCATCATAAACCCCGTTGTTTTCAATATTACTTGGTGTGACGTAACTATAGTTAATTTCGTATTTGTTGATTAGATGGTTAAGTTGAGTTTCAATATCCCAAATACGGGATAATAACTTTGAGCTCTAAATGAAAGAAATCTCAGCACTACCTCTATTAGCAAAAGTGGTCGAATTGAATAGCTTTGCTGAAGCCGCAAGGCAACTCGGAGTACCGACAACAACGGTAAGTCGCAAGATACAGCAGTTAGAGGCAGAGCTGGGCGGAAAACTATTAAATCGCTCAACTCGCTCATTATCACTAACAGAGTTGGGAGTGCACGTACTTCCTAAAGCGCAGTTAATTGCTGATACGGTTTCAGAGCTTTATAACCAAGCAGAAGAACATTCAAATCAACCCGTGGGTACATTAACGATTACCGCGCCTCATGCATTCTCACAAGATATTTTGGCACCACTACTTGCTGAGTTTTCGGTTCGCTACCCCACAATTAAGTTGAACCTGAGCTCTTCCAATCGTTTTCAAGATCTCACCAAACAAAATATTGATTTCGCATTTCGCCTTGGCCCATTGCATGATTCAGCCATGATAGCGATGAACTTATCTACTGTTCCTTATGTGATTGTAGGCTCGCATAGGCTAATAAAGCGGATGGGGACACCAAATCACCCAATGGCGCTTTTTGATCTGCCGTGTATTCGTAACCATGTTGACGGCTACTTTCTACCGTGGCGTTTTGAGAACAACGGAGAAATTGTCGAAGTTAATGAGACTCCGAGCTTTGTATGTGACGATTTCTATGTTACTCAACAGCTTGTTTTATCTGGAGCTGGGTTCGCCTATTTACCCGCAAGTTTATTTCGGGCTCCAGAAGTACGTAAACAAGTCCATTTCGTACTACAAGAATGGGTTCCACAGAATAGAAATATGTTGATGGTTTACCAAGATAGAAAGTATCTGCCGCTGAAATCCCAGTTGTTTATTGAGTTTATCCGAGAAAACCAAGCGAAAATTCAGAAGGCTTTAGAAGCAGAGTAGCGAGCATGCACTGGTTGTTAAGCGGCCTGACCGTGGCATGCTCTGCTAAACCTTTGAGGGCGTATATGTGCTGAAAGTGCGCTCGACTGACTTTTAGTGAATGGCAAAATGTTCAGGTTGTAAGGAAAGCCATTGTCTCAGCCAATCCTAACCGGTGAATTAATCCGGTATCCAAAACGTAAAAAGCCCGCTAGATTTTAGCGGGCTTTTTGAATGTGGCGGAGAGATAGGATTTGAACCCTAGAACAATCTTCGCGTCTTTAAAACACCCTATAATTTCAGGATGTTACCCGATGCATCTAAAAGTCGGGTTAAACAAATGTGATTCACAGTAATGTTATCTATTTTCATATTATGTCAACACTACCAAACCTTTTGTCTATCAAGTACATTATTCTGGATGTTGAAACGGTTTAAGATCGACTTTAACTATAATCTAAGTAGGATGTGATCGTTATGCGTACAACTTTTCTTCGCTAGACGATGAACTATGTTGTATGTAAAATCATCTCTCCCTTGCTTGCGAGAGAATTACAGAAGATACCTAATATGGCTAGACATGAAAGTAACTTGGTTGTTTTTGATTTTATGAAGAAAGTGATATCGATAGAAACATGGGCAACATGTTGCTGTCGAATTCGTTTTATTCAAAATTATCAATTCTGATGAGTTTCAACGCCTTAAGCAAGTTTCTTTTCTAGGGCTATCGATTACTTATCGCCAGAAACTAAGAGTAATAGGTATATCCACTCTCTTGATGTAGCCAAGTTGGCGCTATTTATATCGAAACAACGTAACTATGATGAAGAAGTACAGGATCACCTTGTAGTAGCTGCACTTCTTCATGATATTGGGCATGCCCATTGTCCCATAGCATGGAGCCTTCATTTTTGATGAATTCGGTATTAATCACCATGTGGCGGGTAATCGAGTTATTAAAGAAAAGAATTTTCTCTCAAAAATTCTCGAAGACCAAGTCAGCATTGATACTGTCATTGACTTAGTTGAACAAAACTCTGAAGAAGAATTTTCAGACATATTTAACTCGAAAATTAACATTGATACTATTGATGGAATTCAAAAAGCTTATCGTTTGTTAATGCTAACTTGAAGTATGATAAGTATTCTTTGGCAAGAGCGTCATTTATAGATGAAGGTGATGTCCAAGTAGAAAAACTAGACTCTTTCTGGAAAGCTAAAGATTTTGTATATAAAAAGTAATTACAAGTGGAGTTGGAGCAATTGCAGATCATATATCTAGAGAGTACTTTTTGATAATGTTAGTAGAATAGACGAGTCTTATTTTTAGAAGGAATCATCACTTCTCGGTGGGAAAAAGCCCATATTTAAACATTTCTCAAATAAGGTAAGAAAGCTAAAGCAATTGTCCTTTGACTTTGATAGCACACACGACCTTGAAAGCATAAATGAGATAAATTTAGACGTTATAGAAAGATGCTATAAAGTAAATAAATCTATCGATACAAATAACATAAAAAATCTGGATGAATTCATTTCTAAAAGATATGAGTGTAGTAAGTGGAGTACAAAAAAACAATATATTACACACTTTGTATTGATCCCAATAAAAACAATATGATTTATTATAGATAGGTTTTACATTAATGGAACAAAGAAGAAATTACTCTGAAGAGTTAGTTGGCGCCATAAAAAGAGTTAGATAACGCAGAATTAGGTGACGAATTATGTGTTGTCGTTACTGGTTCATTTGGGAGAAATGAAGCGTCCCAGAATCTGATATGGACTGGTTTATTTTGCAGACAAAGTATTTAAAGATGATGAGAAGCAAGCATACTTAGATAAAGTAACTGAGGTGGTTAATAATCGCGTTGCAAAAATGCTGGAAGTACAGGTACATTTGAATCTATCGTAACAAGAAATGATATGCTGGAAAACTACGGTGGCGACAAAGAGACTAACCAAGCATTTACTAGACGAATGTTATATTTATTAGAGAGCAAGTGTTTGTATAATGACTCTCTTTATGAATCACTTAAACGCGAAATCTTAGAAAAATATATTAAAGAAAGCGTATCAGATCATAATCTAAATCGGTTCATGCTAAATGACATTATAAGATATTACAGAACGATCTGTACAGACTATGAGTATAAAGTGAATGAAGACGGGAAAAGCTAGGGTGTCCGTAAAATAAAACTAAGGTTTTCACGGAAGTTATTATATTTTTCTGGTTTGATAGCTGTTGCTTCTACATGTAGTTTAAGTAGAAAGGAGAAAATAGAACGAACACTCGAGTACTTGGCGCTCACTCCTATTGATAGAATAGTAAGAATAATCGGTCAGAATCAATCGGAAAAATGCTGGCTCATTATTCAATGTTTCTCAACGAAATTTCAGATGAAAACGTTCGAGAGTCTTTAGATAAAATTTCTAGAGAAACAAGGCATGATATTGAAGATTATCGAAGGCTTAAGAATTTATCTCAGCACTTTAACTGGGAGCTAGAAAAATGCTTCTTAAATGAGTTTCCTCAAAGCCACCCAATTCATGCAGCGTTAGTATTTTGATATGCAGTGTATCTATGTTCGGCATGGTAGAACGAAATTCAGTATAAAAAATAGGTTCGCAGGACGACGAGACATTCCTAGGTATTGATGATAAAAACTTGCTGAGGCTTTTTCTCTGACAAGTGAACACAATCCTCTAACTCTGCTGCACAGTCCTTTAAAAGGGCTGTGCAAACGGCTCAATACTTTATAGATAATTTTAGTTTTGAAGAAATAATCAGTGAACCATTATTGATCGAACGTGACTTTGGTGTATTTGAAGGTAAAGTTAAATCCGAAGAAAATAGAAGAAAGCTTGAGTTTGGTATAGGTGTAGAAAGTCTTGAACAACTTGATTCTAGGGTAAATAAATTTCTGCTAAAGTATCAACATAGATCGGATAATATATTGATAGTCGGCCATTCAGCCTTTTATAGAAGACTATCTAGAACGTTGGGAATACAAATAAACTTGAATTAAGTTGCTGTGAAGCTAATTGCTTTGAGGTTCATTCCAAAACAATATTAGCTCCATAGCAACCTCATCAAATGGTAGGGCTAGCTCATTAGCAATATCAGTGCGAGATATTCCCTTAGATTTAAGGGCCGTAAATATTTTACCTAATAGCAACGATTGTTCTCTAGTTTGTAAACCATCAGGTTCTGAAGTTCTATAACCTCTCTTTGAAGCACTAATTGTTAGCTGTCGATATTGCCACTCGGTAAGATAGTTCAAGTCATATAAACGACGAATCATCGCCATTAAGGAAACATTCCAGAATTTCTTTAATTTGATCAAGTCATCTAATGTTGCGTTAGCATTTGGCCTCACTTTGCTAGCAATACTTCCTTTAGGCATAAGAAATGCTGATGCAAACTTATCTGCTTCCAGCTCGGCCTCTCCCTTTATTCTGCTCCCATGTCTATGCAACACCAGATGAGCTAGCTCATGGGCTGCATCAAATCTGCTTCTTTCTGGGGTTTTAAATTGGTTAAGTACAATAAACGGCGTATTCCCTTTCCAGATGGAAAATGCATCTACCTCTTTACAGTCTTCCGATAGAGAAAAACTCTAATTCCCTTAGACTCAAGTAAATGAACCATGTTTTTAACGGACAGTTCTCCAATGCCCCAATTTACCTGAAGCTCTTTAGACGCAGCTTCTGGCTCATGTCTGTTGTCATGAGTAAAATCAGGCAAGTCTACTTTAGGAAGATTGTTGAACTTCCTGTCCAACCAACAAGAGATTTCATATGCAAGAATACTAGCTGACTCAGAAGCTAGTCTCAATTTGCTAGGTAGTTTTGTAACAGCTCGAAAGCTAATTGTATCTGCGTCTATTAGTTCCACTCGATCTTTATAGAAGAATTTAACAGGGTACCCTAAAGCCATTGCAAATCGACTGACGGTTTCATCCTGTAAGTCAAATGGAGGTTCTCACTTTCATATGCTGATACTGTTTTAGGAGAAAGCTGCACTAATTCAGCGAGTGCTTTTTGACAGTCCTCGCCTCTCTCTAGCCAGCTTCAAACGTAGCAGGTTAAACATGTTACTCATTCATTGATACATTAATTTCAATATCTTCAGAAACCCTTCATCAGAGATATGGTCAGGCTCAATGATTAAGCTATCACCATAATCTGTCATATCTATCAGGTAGGTCTGCTGAATCTGTTCACAAAGCCTTTTGGGAACAAAAATAGGCTTAGACAATTCTGAGCGAACGCGGAGGTTATCACCATCAAATGAGGTATTGTAATGATTCACAAAATTTGTGGGCGTGTATTTTCCTTGCTAGGAGTTACTCGAAATCAGCATATCTTCGAACAATGCAACATAGAACAATCTAACCCACTCTCATTTAAGAGAAGCCTTTATCCTTACTTCTGGCTTTTGTCACATGTACTCAATCATTTTCTCGTCAATTCATATATTTATGTGGCAGAATTAACTCGATGTTATAACAAGTTTTATTCTAATATTAGCTTAAGGTACATATATTCAATGGCTAGCTCTTCAGCATTAAACAAACCAGAGCAACTTCACGACATTACTCTAAGGCTTGAACACCTTAAGTTACGTGATCAACCTGAAGACTTACTTTACTCATTGCATTGTTACACCAAAGGTTATAGAAGGTTTATTGAGCTCGTAGGTACACAAGTTGAACCCAACTTAGTTCCCGTTTTTCAACTAGATTATGTTGAGCGGGGCTCTATTAAGCTCAAAAATAAAATTGGTTATAAACCTTCTTTTATCAATTGGTTAGGATACATGTTAACTAAGTTGTTGAGTGAAGATATTACGGATGAAAATCTTGAAGAGAAGGTTTCTGAACTAGAAGAAAAAACGGCAGAGTTTATTGAAGAAACGAGCCCTCATGATGACTTGATGGATAAGCCAGATCCTTACATTGACCCAATCACCTTTGCTGAAATTATGAATTGTTTCTCTGATGGAGGGAAGCTTCTTCAACCTAAAGAGCACTTTGAAGTGATAGAGTCAGTTGATGCTGAAGAATCAAAAAAAGTAATACAATTTGATCGTTCTTTCCGTTCGCATGTTTCTATTTCTGAGCTTAAGAAAGCTAAACCTCAGCCATTTAATGGGGATGATATATTTATTGCAATTAAGCCATGTAATGTTGGTGATGGGGCTTGGTGGGTCCAGAGTACAATAACCCATCGTTCTTTCTATGTGCGCATACAAGATTCCGAATGGCTAGCTAGGTACCAGTCAGGAAAACTTCCTGCCGTAGTCGCAAATGACTTAATTAAAGTTAACTTAGTTTGTGATGTAATAGTGAATAAAACAGGTGGTTCTAGAAATGTTAATGCATACGTGACAAAGGTGCATGGGGTTGAGAAAGCAAAGTTTCTAATACCTGAAAATCAAGCTAAACTATTTGAATGAAAAAGTTTTTCTCAAACTACGTATTTATCTTGATACCTTTTGTAGTATTGATTGTTACGAAAGGCGTTGTGGCGCAATTTCAAGGTATACTTACGTCTACAGATTGGTCCATAGCAAGTTTTATGATCATTGCTCAATGTATGAGCTTTATAATTACGAACTTACAGAGTTACCCTAATCTCAGTAAGTATGGGCTTAGCATATTCATTGGTATTACGATAATATTTTTAATACTATGCATTGGTGTGTATGCATATAGTCTATCTAATCCATCAAGTTATACTGCTTACAGCCAGCCTTTAGTGTTTTTTATTAGTTCCATTTGGATGATGGGTGTTTACAAGGCAGATGATTATCTAAGAAAGCTATAATAAATCCAGTCTTGAGTAGGAACTACCTTCAATTTTTATGGATACAATGTGAGAACAGAATGTATGACTTTGAAGCCAAGCTGATTGATTGGATTTTCCTTATAAAGATTATTGATAATTTTCGAATGTAGCTCTGGACCTGACGTACTTTTGTCCAAAATCGAGTTGATGTTTTGATACATTGCTGACTCATCCCGCCCACAAGCAAGGGGTTACCGTATATGTAACCCCCTTAAGTGTGCTACCACTGAGTCAGTCTTTGATTTGTTCCTGACTCATGTTGAATCGCAAATTCTTGCAATGCAAACACTCTGTTTTTGCATGAGTCGTTATCATTCCAATCTAAGTCATCAACTAGGCATACGATATAGTCTCCAACTCGCTGAGCTTGGCTGGCATAGATACATATTTCTACTCGACAGTCGTCTAGATACAAACATGATTCGGTGGATGAAAAGTTCATTCGTTGATAACAACCACATCGTGAAATTTGCACATATTGAGCAATCTCTCGTTCATTGCAAGGTATAGATAAGCGAGTGCCACATCGAAAGCGTAAAGTATTCGTGTGCTCATTTCCCAACCGTACTCTCAGACCATGTAATTCACTATCTTTTAAGTGCTGTCGGCGGATATCTTCGGCAAAAAATTGATAGACCTCGTAAGGTATACAAGTTTCTGCTCCATCACTGCTACCGTATTCAGCTAGCCACGATTCAAAAGGGTACTCATTTAAGCCAATTAATGACTTAAATGTCTCAAAATTACCCAGGGTCTTATTTAAATGATTGGTCGAATACCCATCTTCGATAAACGCCTCATAAGTTAGGTAAGGGTGTTCATATAATGTGTTGATTACATGATCAATTAACCCAATTTGCTGCTCGGTCACACCACAAGACAAAAACTGCGACAAATCTAAACAGCTTCTGTATGACGCACCTTCTCTAAGTGCTGATACTAGTTCTCGGCGAATTTTATTGGATAAATGCATCATAAAGCTCCCTCTAGGTTAATTTCGAACGCTGCAACAATCTCAAGCAATTTGTCTATGCGGTGTTTTTTTCCATAACGTCCATAGGTCATGTTGTTATTAGTGTGCCCAACGACTTCGGCAACACTGTGTTCTGGAATATCTTTGATTTTTAACTCATCAATAAAGGTATGGCGTAAGCTGTAAGCGGTTGGGCGTGCTCCCGCACGCATTCCTATTTTGGTTTGTAACTTTCCAAACTGCTGGCGATACGTTTTAGTCCAGTCTTTATCTTTCCCCAGTGGCTTATAATGGAATAATGGTGAGCGTTTTCGGGTTTTGCGTGATTCGTAAAACTGTAAAAAGCTATTGCGCAGCTGCGGATGCAAGGGGATGGCTCGAACCGCATGTTGATTCTTTAAGTGCTGATCTTTCGATATATCGGTCACTTTAATGCAAGGAATATGCATCAACCATACGATGTCCTTAACGTATATTTGGCACACCTCGCCAATGCGAAATCCATGGAAAAGTTGCAGCTTAGTGACCCACTTGAAGTCTTCTGTTTGTGCTGCATATTCGGGGCTTTGAAACAGCTTGAGCAACTCTGTTTCTGTCCAGCGTTCTCTCTGTTCGGATGCGTGTTGCTTGTTCTTAAACTTAGGGTTGATACCTTCAGCGGGATTCTCTGATTTGATCCCTTTTGCTTTTAGCCAAGCGAAGTATTGTTTAACCGATGCAAAATACCCTTGGTTGGTTTTTGCCGAGCGCTTTTGACCGATCAAATGGTCTACATAATCAAGTATATCTGCACTCGTTACCGTGTTTTGCCCTAATCCTTTATGCTCAAGAAAGTTCGTACAATGTTTAATGCCATGTTCCAGTTGATATATCGAGAGTTCAGTAATCCCTTGCGTCCTCTTGCTCTTAATGAACAAGGCAAGAGAATCACCAAAAGAAGTACCTTTGCTGCGAGTAGAAGTCTTTCTGCGTTCAGGAGCCTGATTTCTCCCTGATTCAATCGTAGACGGGTGCGAGCGAGAGCTGTGATCTATAGAATTTTCAGCAGTCAGCTCTACCGCTTTATATTGTGGATGTACATATCCTGCTGAGCCTGCAACAAACGAATGGCGGATGCTCTCGATATTTTGATCAAGTGCCGTTTTGAATAGTTCAAATTGGGGTGGACACGAGGTATCTAATCTCGTTATGGCTGAACGAAGGTAGTTAGCGACTATGAAGTTGCGTGCAATTGCTTCTGGGCGTTCTTTGGTACGAAGGCTAACTTTGATATCGAATGGATAACCAAATTGTCTTAATGGCTTGGGGACGCAAATGCGGGTTTGATATACGCCGTTGGACGCTTTTTGTAGGTACATTGTCTCACCTCATTGTCATGAAAGTGATTTGCAGTACTACGCATACGAAAAAGCCCTTGAAAATCAAGGGCTTGGACGTATAAATAAGTGGCGGAGAGATAGGGATTTGAACCCTAGATACGCTATTAACGTATGCCGGTTTTCAAGACCGGTGCTTTCAACCACTCAGCCATCTCTCCGTGTGCGGTGTATATTAGTGACAGCCGATCCGCTTGTAAAGCAAATAATTGCAGCAAACAGCTCAAACGGTCATAAAGCATCCAGATGCAGAATTTAGTAAAAACCTGATATGTGTGCATCTCCATATCAATTTCTGGGGTAAAAGCTCTACCTGCTCACATTCTAATAAAATAGTGTTTTATTCTTATCTACATGAATAATAAAGACTATTACCATATTAGAGAACACTTGTACGCCCGAAAGTATTTGCAGATAATTGTGAAGTGCTTCAAAATTGGAAGATTAGCGCCGTCTTTAGTCTTTTCTGAGGTTTTTATGAAAGTCGCTGACTTATTTAAACATCGTAGTGAACATGACTCTAAACAACAATCAGAGTTCATGCAATGGATGTCGCCTGCTGTACGCGAGTACTGGGGTGAATTCCTTAACAAGGCGAACACTCGTCTTATGTTCACTCGATTACGCGAGCTACAACAGCCTGCGGTAAACGACGAGCCACCTCAGCCAAAACCTATCGAGCTAAAACCTGAAGCGCAAGCTCTTTTCGATGAGCTGCAAGGTAAGCTTGATACTGTTATTCATACTGGTGATTGGGTTAGCGTATCACAAGAGCGTATCAACCAATTCGGTCAAGTAACCGAAGATATGCAATGGATTCACACAGATCCTGAGCGCGCGGCTGCAGAGTCTCCGTTTAAAACAACGATCGCTCATGGCTTCTTGACACTTGCTCTGTTACCTAAGATGACAGACAGTGTTGATCCAGAAGGCAACCTGTTCCCAACGGCTAAAATGGTGGTGAATCTTGGCTTAAACCAAGTTCGTTTCCCATACCCTGTTAAAGCGGGCAACAACATTCGTGCAGTAAGCACCCTTTCTAAAGTGACACCTATCAAGAAAGGCCTTGAAGTTGAACGTGAAATCAAAGTTGAAATCGAGGGCGTTCGCCGTCCTGCTGCTGTAGTAGTATCGGTTATTCAGCTGCATTTCTAATGTATTTAGAATTAAAAAGGAGAGCAATTGCTCTCCTTTTGTACCTGTCGCTATTTTACCGCCGTGTAGCCATTTGCGTCCATCAGCTGCTTCGCTTCATCACCACGTAGATACTGCACAAACGCTTTGGTTTGAGAATCCACTTTGTCCACCTTGTAGAAAACCAGGAAAGGGCGCGCTAATTCATAACTGCCGTCTTCGACAAACTTGTTAAGCGGCGCTACTCCTTCAAATTTCACAGCTTTAACTGAGCTATCTACCGAACCTAGTGACACAAAACCAATTGCATGACTGTTGTGGTTAACCAGCGTTTTCACCATGCTATTACTGTTTACCACTAAGTTATCTGGGCTTACATCCGAGACAAGCTTATTGTTCACGACCTTGGTCAAGCCTAACAGGGTTTCAAAACTGTACTGAGAACCTGATGAGGCTTCGCGTGTGACAGCGGAAATCTCTTGGTCACTGCCACCTAGTTGTTTCCAATTAGTGATTTTGCCTTTATAGATATCGTAAAGCTGCTCACGAGTGAGGTTTTCAATTGGGTTCGATTTGTTAACCACCACGGCCAGTCCATCCATCGCAATGGTTTCAACTACGATAGATTCATCTTGCTCACTCTCTGTTAGGTAACGTGAGCTCATACCTAATTCGGTGACACCTTTTTTTAGCATGGTAATGCCTGCGGTCGAGCCAATACCCTGCACCGCAACATAACTCTCAGGGTGAGTTTGGTTGTATTGCTCAGCAAGCATTCCCATTATTCGGGCAACTGACGTTGAACCTGAAATATTAATTTCGCTGGCCGCGGCAGAAAAGGATAGCAAAGGAAATGAGATTAACGCGGCTAACGCAACTCGAAACATATAATTCTCCATAGTAATAAATTGAGGGCTGATATCGCCTCATAAATGAGCGATTAAGGTATAGCATATGGCGATTTGATGACAAATTTGTGAAAGGGGGTGCAGACGTTCAACGATATAGGCCATAATATAGCCAGTAAAGTGCATAGTCTGGAGTTGGTATGGAGTTAGTCAGTTTGCTACAAAGGCAACTTGAAAGTCGTGCTGAAAATATCTGCCGCAGCCATAATCAAAACTTACCGGTAGAACTCGGTAAAGCCAGTTATGAGCCGTTTGAAAACGGCGTGGTGTTTATCAAACAGCACTATTTACTCGACTCCGCACACTGCAACTACTCTTCTCAAGTCGCTAAAGTTATCTGGAATGTCGATGCTGCCGTATGGCAACTGTTTATGGCTGATGAGCACGATGACGAAATATGGATCCCCTACCCGTATTTAAGTGAGAGCAATGATCTTACCGCTATCATGCGTGAGGTAGAGAAAGATCCCAAAGCGCTGTTTTGGGATAACTAAATTTAACTCAGTTCTCGTTTGCCACCGCTTGTGATCCTGCATTGAACATACCGTGAGTCATTAAATTGAGGTTATGTTCAAACAACTGCGCAAGAAACTCCTCACTTAGTTGAACGCCATGAATTGCCAACATCGAAGGAGGTGCAACAAAAGGGAATACCATCAATGAGATAAACGAGACTCGGCACAAACGAGGATCGAGATCGGCACGTAGTACTCCATTTTCTAATAATTTATCGAACATCGCAGTTTGAATCGGTTTCGATATGTCATCAATCACCTTTTCCAGCAATCGTCGCTGTACTTTCGATTCCGGCATGTTCATCACTTGTAAAATCAAGCGCGGAAATTGAGGAAGTTTGCTCATTTCACGATAATAAGTGCGCATAACATCAATCAGATTGTCTTGAGTAATATTCTGCTGCAATTTATTCAAACGATCATTTAATGGCGACAATGTCTCGCGTAGCATTGTCTCAAACAAGCCCTCTTTGTTGCCAAAATAGTAGCGAATTAATGCGCTATCCACGCCTGCTTTACCCGCAATTAAGCGAATCGACACTTTGTCATACACCATCACGGTGAACAGCTCTCGTGCTGCTATGAGCAATAGTGCCCGCGCGTCAGTCTTGCTATTTGGTCTACCTGCCTTTCTTTTGATCATTGATTATCCTTCTGATTTTATGAGCATGATTATACGCAAGGTGAGTCTAGATTCCGTTTGGACGATCAAAAAAGCACCGCAAGCGGTGCTTTTGATTTTTGTTATGACTAACGTTTATGGATCGTGTTGGAATACATTTTCATCCAACAATGTCGTCAACATCTGCGACTGGTCCGTCACATCCAGCGTTAAGCTTTGAGCGAGGTTTTCAACCACAATCGTCTGCTCCTCGCCCGCACCGACTCCCGCAGGATGAATGCTCAACGTAACATCGTCATTTTGCACATCGACTTGAATATGATCGAGCAATTCATTGATGTCGACACTTGGTGATTTAAGCTCTGGCAACACATCACGAAGGTCAATTTTGTCTTCCTGAACGGTAAAATCGATAATGGTATCCACTGCACCATCATCAATTTCTCGCCACACAAACACATCCATTCCCGTGCCACCGGTTAGAATATCTGAGCCTAAGCCACCTTCGATAATGTCATCACCGCCACCACCCAATATGGTGTCGTTACCTTCACCACCTACAAGGGTGTCATTGCCATCGCCACCTTCGATACGGTCATCACCACTACCAGAAGTGAGTGCCACACCCGTATCATCACCAAGCAATTGCACATCGTCGGTTGCTGCGGATTGATCGATGCTATCACCATCTGCAAATACATCGAGTTGTATGCTCAGCGGAGTCGATTGCGCAGTCTCTCCATCATCGGTCGACACAGCGATAACCTCGATTGTGTGGTTACCCACTGGAGCGCCCGATATCTCAAGGCTCGCGATTTCATCAGCAGGAACAGTATACACACCACCACTTGGTGATATCTCACCTGATGATGTGGTAACTTGTGCGCCCGCAGGAACTTGTGAAAGCTCTAACGTCAGTACCTCATTCACATCCGTTAACGCTGCAATAATACCAACAATGGCAATACCACTATTACTGGCCGATAGGTTAGCAGAAATATTGCGTACATAATCAAAACCCGGCTGAATCGTTAACGTTGGCGCATCAGCCACTGGGTTAACAGTGATGCTATGAACCTTACTGGTTGTTAACGGCATACCCGATGGATTACCAGAATCCGTCGCGGTTACCGTCAGGTTGACGCTTGCCGCAGTCGCAAAGCTCGCATCTAGCATGACTCCTTCACCACTATTTGGCGTATCGAGCAGTGCATTAATTTCAGCAATCGGCCCCAAGAGAGTTATCGTGCCGCCGGTTGGAGGCGTCACTGTAATATTGCTACCCGTTGGTAAGACGACGCTTAGTGAACCATACGTCACTGACAACTCAACGCTAATCAAATCATTCGCGTAGGCATCAACATAGTCGACGTCACTCACTGTAATGCCTGACAGTTGCTGAGCCGCGGCTTCATCAATACTTGGAGTAGCCAGAGTCACGTCCACTTCCGGCGCATCATTCACCCCGACGACAGTCAATGAAATCGTACCCGCATCAGTCAGGAAGTTGTCGACACCATTGTCCGTGCCGTTATCTTCAATCACGTATGTGATATCGACATCACCGTTAAAGTTAGGTGCTGGGGTAAACGTCCATGATGTTCCATCTGGGTTGGCAACTATGGTGCCCTGCTCCGGCGGAACGGTGATTGATTTAACAATCAATGTTTGCCCTTCAGGATCGGGATCAGTACTTAGCCCCGGTCCAATTAGCTGGGCGGTTGTAATTTGAATCGAGCTGTCTTCGTTAATCGAACCAAGGTTCACATCCGCCGCATTTGGTGCATCGTTGAGCTCTGAAACGTTAATAACGAATTCGGCTTGGTTTTCATTTGACGTCTCTGGATTAGCATCAACAATCCCTAAATTGCCGTTGTCGTTTACCGTCGCGACGACTTTTACACCATCAGGGTCAAGTAAATCATTGCTGTTTAACGCAGGGGTAAACAGCACCAAACCTTGCGCTAGAGCCGCATTGATATTGGCGACCGTACCTTGTAGCTCGATGGTATCGGCACCTGTAAAGCTCACTGTCACATTGTTTGCACTCGCAATGCCTGCTTTTTCTGACAGAGTGCCGCTATCTACATTAAGCGTTAAGGTATAGTTCGCGTTTGGATTATCCAGTTGCGCATCGATATCCTCGATGGTGAACCCTTTTACTTCAACGGTTGTATCTTCTTGGGTTTGCAAGTTCGCAATGCCGTCGAAGTAGGGTCTATCGTTAACGGCTTCAACGGTAACATCCACATCAAATTGATTAATCGGACCTAAGAATTTGTCACCGTTATATTTGGTGTCTACCGATTGCACTTTGATCGTCAGAGCATCTGGCGCCCACGTACCTTGGTTTTGCTCACCAGAGTTAAAGACGATTTTATCCAGATCCTGTGCATTCGCTTCAAGCTGCCAAACACCACCACCGAGATCAGTCGCCAATGTTGTGCCATCAGGGAAATAGATCGAACCGCCATCTGGCACATTCTCAACCGTGATAAGTAATGTCTCTGGTTGATCTTGATCGGCTTCACCTGGCAGCAAGTCATTTCTATCCGTCACACTGGCATTGATAGCTATGTCGATATTTTCGCCTTCGTTACCCGATACCGCCGCAACAGGGTCAACATCGACCACGTCGCCCACTGGAGTCACGTCAATCATAAATTGACCTTGGTGAACTTGAGGCACACCCAGCAGCTTTTCTTGGGTGAACACTTCAATACCGATGTCGGCTTTACCACTGAAATTCGCTGCAGGAGTAATGGTAATGGCACTCAGATCAATACTGGTCACATTTGGATTAGCCAATTGGATCGTCCATTCACCGCCGCCATTATTTTTCACTACAAAGTCAGTTGAATTGCTGTCAACGATAAAGTCTTTTGGCAAACCCGTTAATTTGACAGACAAGAAGACTTCAGAACCGTCGTTATCGATCAGTGACACCATCAAACCACCACTTGCGGTTGATAAGCTAATCTCACTGTCTTCATTGCCAACCACTTCGATACTTGGACTATCAGGCAAATTGATAGGGTCAAGCACAGGCGTGATATCAAATGACGCCGTGTTGGTGTAAGTGATACCTGCTTGTTGATTCGGCGTTTCAGTGGTTGAGGTTTGATCAAAATCTGTGGTGTCAGAAATCGTCGTCGTAATACGCAAATCAATCGTATTTTGATCGTTACCGGTCGGGTAGTTCTCTTTCGGTAAGAAATAGATCTGTTGCAACGCCGCTTCAATTACACTTGGGTCATTCGACTCAATCACCAGCTTGCCAGGCTCCGCTAGAACCAAAGGCACGCCATCTAATCCAACCCACTCACCAAGCGTTGAATCAACTAGCTCAATCTCAACTTTGGTCAGTACCTCTTTACCTTGTGTGTCGGCATCTCGCTGATCGGCCAAGCCCACATCCACAACCAGCTTGATGATGTTATCTTCAAGCGCTTCGCTAGATACTTCCGTGCCCGTGTCTTTTTCTACCGATGTCGCCGTTACACCCAAAGATGGCGTCACGTCGTTGTCTTCAGGTTGCGCCGAACCGCCTTGAGCAACGGGCACATCCACTAATGGACTAACGGCTACAGGCACATTAAAACGTACTGAGTTTTCATCGCCCGATTGAGTATCTGTCGTGACGATAGTCATTGGAATAATAAAGTCACCGGCGTAGTCAGTTGGGGTAACAAATTGCAATCCTGCAGGGAATGTGAGTGCACCTGATGCATCAACACTTGCCGAGAACACATACAGATTATTAGCAAAATCAAATTGCGCACCACGAATTTCAAGCCCTGCGACTTCTGGTGGAATATCCGCAACTGAAATAACGACCGTCACCTGATCAGCGACACCATCAGCAGAGCCTGACGTCACTTTGAAGATTTTGCTCAGTTGCGAACTTACATCAAATGCGTTGTCTTCAGTGCCGATCACGATCGCCGCAGGATCTTGAGTTAACGTCATGCCTTCAATATCCGCAGCCACACTTGGCGCTGGAGTAACATCAGACGGGAAGACTAAATCGACGGTGGTTGTCACCTCTCTTGGTGCACTACCCTCATTTTCATCGCCTTCATCGACTACTTGAGTGACAAATTCAACCCCAATGGTGTTTTCCGTCGCACCTGTACTGTATTTGAGGCCATCAGGCGCTGAAATCGTGAAGCTATCTTCATCAACAATCGTCCATGAACCGTCACCATTATTGATACCGCCAAAGACATAAAGTTGATCCATTACATCTTGGAAATCTTCGCCCGGCGGCACGACAAAACGCACTACAACCTGATCGACTCGTTCAACAGAACTAGGGTCAAGATCTTCAAACACGACCACATTCGCATCGCCATCTGGCTGATTAATGGTGAAGCGTATCTTACCATCATCTGGGTTTTCATCGTCACGAATCGTGGTGACTGCATTGCCATTTTTATCTTCGATGGTAAGCGTACCATCTTGTTCCACCACAGGGTTCACCACGATGGTCAAGTCGCCTTTGACCTCTTTTTCCACGACAATACTCGGATCGTCTTCGTCAATTTCACGCACGGTAATCGTACTCTTGAGCACAAAGTTCACGCTCGAGTCTTCTGGCGGCTTAACGGTAATACTTGGCGAGGTTGAGCTTTGGTCCAGCCCCGTAATCGTCAATGTACTGCCATCAAAGGTAGCATTTGGATAATTACCCCACGGCTGTCCATTGATTTCCACTTCACTACCCGGTGGAAAATCTTCGATCACAATTTTGCTCGCGAATTCGTAGTCACGTCCGTTAGTTGTTGGGCGGCTATCTGGAGCATCCGCTGTACCGCGTAAATTCGGGTCGTCAGTGACATTCCAAGGCACAAAGATAAACGTATCTTCGCGTCCTCTTGAAGATGCTTGATACATGCCATCGTCACCACCAGCTTCAATTACTGGCTCGATGTTAACGCGCAGTACCCCATTAACCTCGCGCACATGACCATCGTTTTCGGTGATGATCACTTTGGCGTCAATAACGATGTCATCCGTTTGATATTTAGATGGGCGAATGGTGATACCTGCGTCGTAATCGTCTTGTGTAATCGCCGCTTGATAAAGTGGACCATTTGGCCCTTCACCCACGTACACCAAGTCAATGGCACCGCCATTGGCGTCCAATAACTCTACATCATCCGGAATATTACTTAAGATAGCTGACAGCGATTCTGAGTTATCAAATACGCCATCCTCTTCTTCACCAGAAAGCACAGCAAAACTGATACCAATCTCGGTACTTTCATTGATATAAACTTGTGCGCCAAACAGGCCTGAGCCATCGTCGTATTGATACCAAGTGTTCAGCTCAGGGCCTGTGCCCGGCTCCGGTGGTACATCCGGCAAAAACGGAACATCCGCCACGCCCTTAACCGTGACATTCACCGTTTTCGGGTCGGCCATCGGTTTAATATCGACGGCTTCTTGCGGATTACCATCGGTATCAATGAGTGTTGCGGTGTCTTTAACGAAGCCTTGCACGTCAAAACGGAAGTTTTCATTGCTATGCAACGGCGGCTGAATCTCGACAAATGGCAGAGCAGATTCAGGCACTTGGAACACGCCTGGAGAGACCTGAACAATCGGGTTGTCGCCGGCGCCAATCCAACGCACTTCATAACCTACCAGCGGATCGCCATTTTCTAACTGAAAGTTTGTTAATTGAACGAACTGGCTTTCAGAGTTATCACCCACCGTATCGATATCATCCGTCGAACCCAAGGTCACCACTTTATTTAAGGTGAAATCTAGGTGATCAGTCTCTGGATCAATAGTGTCTTGCGTTGCAGCATTGTCTTCGAAAATCGTAATACGATTGACACTAAACGTACCTTGGTCTGCGACAGGTGAAACGTTAATAACCAACGGTTGTGCCATTGACTCTGCCGTTTCTTTGCCTGCTAGCGGGTTATCCGTTTCCTCAGTAATCGCATAAACGTTAAAGGTAATCGCGCCAGAGAAGTGGTCAATCGGATTGACCTGCACATCCGCGATGTCTGCTGCAGGGATCAGATAAACACCCGCCGATGTTGGCGTAATAATTTGTCCTGCGCCAGTCTCTAATACGAACTTACCCTCACCGCCAGTGACTTCTAAGCGATAAGTGATCTCTTCAGGATTACTGCTATCTTGCGTATCTGCCTGCAACTTGAGAATCGCATTATCACCATCTTCCATAATTGAGTAGCGCGATTCAGTGTTGGTTGGATTCCACGTGGCAATGTCAGCGACTGCCTTCACATCAATCGTTAATTGAGCACTAACGTCATGATCTGGCATGCTGTTATTAAGAATATTGACACTAATTGGCACTTCAAAACCCGACGCGGAAGAAGAGTATTGACGATCTGGCACAAAGAACAAATTCTCAATCGTTGCAATGGATCCACTCAAACTCTGCTCTATGTTTGCCGCATCAAGTAGCAAACTGCCATCAGGCTGAGCTGTCAAAGCAATATAGGTTGAGGTAGCCGAGTCAAAATAGTAGAACTGTCCGTTGTAACCACCTGGGCCGATCGTCACCGAGCCAATTTCTTCGTTGTTGTCTAAATCGAACAATTCTACGCTCAGCGTTACCTTACTTGGTGTCACTGGCAGCGAATTTTGATTATCTTGATCGTTGCTGTTTACAATTGAAGGATTAAAGTTCAGAGAATCTGAACGACCAGAATCCTCAAAACTACTCACTGTCGATGCGGTTATTTCCGCGTCTTTATCCAAGATGGTTACGTTATAGGTGCGCACACTCGTATCTTGGTCACCATCGGTCGCCGTGACATTAAGCGTAAATACCTGTTCGCCGCCTTGATGCTCAAAGTTAGTCACTGGCGTAAAACGGAATTGTCCTCGCTGAGAATCATCCGGTCTAATGACTAAGTCACCGAGCTGCTCATAGGTAGTATTGCCGGATGCATCAGTGCGAACCTCTACCACCATAACGGTTGTTATCGCACCGTTAGGTGAAATGCTCTCAACATAGCTACCATCGGCTAATTGGAAGCGGATGGTTGAGTCAGCCGTGCTAACCGCTTCAACGAGCGAAATTTCTGCGCCATCGGCACCGGGACGGCCAAACATATTGACGTTAGTACTGCTCGTTTCCCCTTCCACGACTTCGATCGTGCGGTTAATGATGCGTGGTATATCATCGACTACATCAATGGTTAACGTCACCTCGCCCGTTTCATCACCATCAAAGTCAACAGCTTTGATATCAAAATCAATAGGTTGATTGTTTTCCCCATCCGCTGGCGGATGATCAAAAGGCTGCACTAAACTAAAGCTGTATGTGTTGGTTGCATTATTCAGCACCAAGGTGAACACCGTATCACCATCGGTCTCGGTAACCGCCGTGTAAGTCACCGTATCACCTGATACCACGACTGGTGACCATACTAAGCCTTGGTTGTCGGAAGACAATTGATCCAACAAAGTATCCAAATTGGTAATTTGATACTCTGCAATGGTGTCTGCCCCTTCAACCACAGTAAACTGACCACCAATCGTTGTTGGTTCTTTATTACCGTCTGAGCCAATACCAGGAAGGTCATCTTCATCAACTTGGGTATCACCCGAAATGCCCGTCAACGTAGGCTTATCATCATTGATATTCACCAACAGTGTCGCAAGGCTGGTATCACCATCATTGTCATGAGCGAGCACACCAAAACTCAACGTTCTTAAATCAGACTCTTGGGCATGATCGATAGGCGCTTTGAGTTCAAAAGTGTAACTACCATTAGCATTGAAGGTCAGTACAAACACGTCAACGCTGCCAGCTTTTGCGGTATACACGTATTGATTTGTGGTAGTGTTAATCACTGGATCGCCAATCACAACATCAACGCCTCCAGACTGTAACCCTGAGACTGGTGTAGTGGTTGAATCTAAGGTGTATTTAACAATGGAATCCGCACCTTGAATGACGCCAAACTGTCCACCATCCGTTACGGCGTCACTATCAGGCGTTGACCCCGTACTTAAATCATCTTCGCTAACGCTTAGATTTTGCACTGAGTTGATCAGCGGGATGTCATCTATGATGGTGATGTTGAGTGGCAATTGATTACTCGGATCATCATCAAAATCGACAACACTAATTTGGAAACCAATTTGTAAGCTGTTCTCACCCGCACCATCAGGATGGTCTAGCGCTTTCAGTAACGTGAATTCGTAGGTTTTTGCCTGAGAATCAAAAACCAAGGTAAAGACAGGAACGCCTAAAGCGGTCTCTGCTGTATAAGTGAACGTCGTACCAACCTGAGCTGGCGTATCATCTGTCCATTTTAGCGCTTCACCACCTGACGTTAACGATGCCAGTACGTCGGCTTGGTTAGCAACAATGACGGATTTGATGCCATCAGCACCTTCCGTGTATTCAAAACTACCATTGGTAGAATTTGCTTCGGGTGTGGTATCGGACCCCACCGTTGGAATATCGTCTTCATCCACATCATTTGGTGGCGTGATGCTATCTAACGTTGGCGCATCATCAACAATCGTCACTGGCAGAATTTGGCTCGACAGATCCCCGTCTTCATCTTTTGCTTGAACGGTAAAATCGATGGTTTTACTTTCTTCGCTTGGAGCATGATCAATTGGCGCTTTAAGTTCAAACTGATAGGTGCCGTCAGCATTTAGTGTCAACACAAATACTTCAACACCACCCGCTTTGGCCGTATAAGTATGTTGGTTGCTGGCTGAATCAATCACGACCGGATCAAGCGTGACAGCCACACCTCCCGACGTTAACCCAGCTACTGGATTGGTGGTTAAATCCAATTGATAGAGAATAACGCCATCTGCGCCTTCTGTGGTGGTAAAACGACCATCATCCACCAGCGAGTGATTGCCATCACTACCATTAGGCAGGTCATCTTCATCAACACTTAACCCTTGCGCACCTGTAATCAGTGGTACGTCATCAACAATCGAAATAGTGAGCGTCTGTGGCGCAGAGGTATCGTTATCAAAATCGGTGGCACTGATTGCGAAACCGATATTAATCACATTTTCGCCATCGGCATTAGGATGCTCCAACGGCTGTAACAGACTAAAGCGGTAGCTGTTATTTGAGGTATCAAACACGAGAGTAAAGACAGGCACACCCGAAACAGTTTGCGCTGTATAGGTGTACTGAGTGCCAACCTGAGCTGGTGAATTATTACTCCACTGAAGAGCCTCACCGTTTGAGGTCAGTGTATTCAGCGCTGGTGTTGTATTTTCAATTTGGTAACTCTTAACCCCATCAGCACCAGAATCAACCTCAATGGTGCCACTGATAATCGTCGATTCTTTGTCCGCATCTGAGCCTTGTGCATTCGCAACATCGAGGTCGTCTTCGTCAACTCGAGTTTGACCTGTAAACCCATTGATAACAGGTTCATCGTCGACAATGGTTACAGGTAGTATTTGACGACTGATATCACCATCTCGATCTTGCGCTTCAACAGTGAAGTTAATGAGGCGACTACCTTCATCTTGATCATGATCTATCGGCGCTTTTAGCTCAATGCTATACGTACCATTGGCATTAAGAATTAACTCAAACACTTCAACATTGCCTGCTTTGGCAACATAAGTATGCTGTTGAGTGCTCGCATCAATAATCGGCGCGTCTAAAGTAATCGCTACACCACCTGAGGTTAGTCCCGCTACCGGATCCGTTGTCGGATCGATGCGATAAAGAATGACACCATCGGCACCCTCCGTTGTAGTAAAACTGCCGCTATCTGGAGTAGTAAAGTCACCTTCATCAACACTCAAAGCCTGAGCGCCAGTAATGGTTGGCACATCATCAACAACGTTGATAGTCAGTGTTTGCGGATCGGTCGTGTCATTATCAAAATCGGTCGCGGTGATATTAAAACCAATATCAATACTGTTTTCACCCGCTGCCGTAGGATGATCAAGTGGTGCTAATAAGCTGAAGCGATAACTGTCATCATTGGTATCAAACACCAGCGTAAACACGGTAACACCGGAGGCGGTTTGCGCCGTGTAAGTAAATTGTGTTCCGTTTTGTACCGGGCTATTGCTACTCCATTCCAGAGCTTCACCGCCAGATTTTAGAGACGTGATATCTGGCGTACTACTATCAATTTGATAGCTCTTAATACCATCAGCCCCCGCTTCAATACTCATGTTACCCGAGATTACGGTTGGTTCTTTATCGCTATCTGAACCCACTGAAGCGGTTGTATTAAGATCATCCTCATCAACGCTCGTATTACCGGTAAATCCATCCAATGATGGTTCATCATCAACTAACGTGACTGGCAAAATAGCGCTGCTGATATCACCGTCTTGGTCTTGCGCTTGAATGGTAAAGTTGACCACTTCACTTGCGTCACCGTCAGCGTGATCAATTGGTGCTTTGAGCTCAAAGGTATAACTACCATCAGCCTTTAGAATCAGTTCAAATACTTCAACAGAACCCGCTTTAGCAACATAAGTATGCTGGTTTGTCGTCGCGTCAATAACGGCAGGTTCAAGCGTAATGGCAACACCACCAGACGTTAATCCATCGACTGGATTCGTCGCAGGGTCAATACGATATAAAACAACGCCGTCGGCCCCTTCGACCGTGGTGAAGCTTCCGCTGTCAATGATCGGGTCATTACCATCACTGCCCGCGACTAAGTCATCTTCGTCTAAACTGAGCGCCTGTACACCAGTAATCTCTGGCACATCATCAGTTACAGTAAGAGTCAGTGTCTGTGTGTTAGTTTTGTCGTTATCAAAATCCGTCGCTGAAATATCAAAGGCAATATTTAAGGTGTTCTCACCTTCGGCGTTGTCATGGTCAAGTGGTGCAAGTAGCGTAAAGTGGTAACTGTTGTCAGAGGTATCAAACATCATCGTGAACACAGAAATACCCGCTGCGGTTTGCGCAGTGTAGGTATATTGTGTGCCGCTCACGGCAGGTGATGTTGCGCTCCACTCTAGCGCTTCCCCGCCAGAAGTTAGGTTCGCCAATGTCGGATTGGTCGCTTCAATTTGATAGCTTTTAATGCCATCTGCACCTTCTTCGACATTAAAGTTACCTGTAATCTGGGTTGATTCTTTATCCGTATCTGAACCCTGAGATGCCGTGGTGCTTAAGTCATCTTCATCAACTTGAGTCTCACCCGTGAAGCCATTTAGCGTCGGCTCGTCGTCAACGAGTGTAATAGGTAAAACTTTACTGCTGATATCGCCATCTTGATCAACCGCTTGAACGGTTACATTGACGATTTTGCTATCTTCATCATCGGCGTGATCAATCGGGGCTTTAAGCTCAAAACGGTAACTCCCATCCGCATTTAAAACCAGCTCAAAGACTTCCACAGTGCCGGCTTTTGCTACGTAAGTATGTTGGTTATTCGCATCGATCGATACAGGGTCAAGCGTAATCGCAACGCCACCAGATGTTAAGCCAGCCACCGGATTGGTCGCCGGATCGATTTGATACAAAACCACACCGTCAGCACCTTGGATGGTAGTAAAACTTCCGGAATCAACGATGGCATCTGAACCATCGCTACCGTTAGTAAGATCATCCTCATCAACACTCAACGATTGTACTGCGGTGATTTCTGGTACGTCATCGGTAATATTGAGAATGAGTGTTTGTGCGGCCGTGGTATCGTTATCAAAATCCGTCGCGCTGATGTTAAAACCGATATTAAGATCGTTCTCGCCATTCCCAGTTGCGTGGTCGAGTGGTTGTAGCAAGGTGAATTTGTAGCTGTTGTCACTGGTATCAAAAACCAAGGTGAATACATCAATGCCTGCTGATGTCTGCGCGGTGTAACTAAATTGCGTTCCAGTTTGAGATGGAGATTCACTACTCCATTGCAGAGCTTCTCCGCCAGATTTCAGGCTTGAAATGGAAGGTGATGTGGTATCGATTTGGTAGCTCTTCAGGCCATCCGCTCCCGCTTCAACAACAAAATTTCCGCTGATCACGGTTAACTCTTTGTCCGGATCAGAGCCTTCCGGTGTAGAGGTTGTTAAATCATCCTCATCAACATTGGTTTCACCAGTAAAGCCATTCAAACGTGGTGCATCATCGACAATAATGATCGGCAATACGCCTTGAGTAGTATCCCCGTCAAAGTCTGTCGCGATAATTGGTAAATCAATCTTGGTAGAATCACTGTTTACCGCATGATCGATCGGATTCAGCAAACTAAAAGTGTACTCTCCGTTTGGTTTTACCTCGATGGTAAACACGTTTTCCGAAGCGGTAGAGCCAGTGTATGAATAACTTAAATCACTGTTCGCCACCTCACTGATGGTGATCACTTCACCATGAGCGGTGATTGCGCCTTGTTGATTAAACGCACTGACATCGAGTCGATATTCTTTTATCTGATCACTACCGACATCAAGATCGATCACACTGCTTTTGCTCGTGTCTGCTGGGTTTACCTCTGTGCCGTTAGCAAGATTTGCCTCGTTAATGGTAATCGCTGGCACGTTATCAATATCTGGGTCCGGGCCATCGACAATACCAACGGTTGCTGAGATTGGACTGCGTATCGCGTTATTACCAATATCTGCGCCGACAATATCAAACGAAACATTAATTTGGTCGCCGACCAAAGCCACGTTGCCACCACCCACCGCGGGTACATGGTCAATTGGGCGATACAGTGTGGTTGTTAGGGTAAGCTGGAGATCTTTCCCTACATTCTGTGCATCAATATCGATAGTTAAGACAGGTTCGCTACCAATCACCCCTTCAATGGCATTGGTTGCTGCGTTATAACTGAAGCTCACATCCTGTTCGGATGCTTTGATGTCGTTATTAAGTTCAGCCAGCAAAGAAGCCAGTGATGACGATTCTGGTACGAAGCTTTGCGGATCGAGCTGTAGATCGCCCGCCTCAATTAAAATCGAAGCGGTGGTCGATGTCGGATACGTTTCTGCAGCGTTTAAGTCTGCTTCTACCACGATTTCAGAGATTGACTCACCACCTGCGGCAAAAACTGTCGAACGAAGAAAATCATCGTCGTCATCAACTGTGTCACGGCGAACGCCGGTTGTTTCGAAAAAGGTTTGAGCGAGTACTTGAGGATCGTTGTATTCGATTGTGACGGCGCCAGCATTCGCTGAACCGATGATACCGCCAGCGGCAGCCGCTTCGGTAATTTGCGTTGGGTCTTCTCCGGCTAAAATTGCGTCTTGGATAGCCTCAAGTTCTGCGATGTCTACCACGGAGTCTGGCTCAATGTTGACCGTGATTTCACCGTCGAGTTCAACAACCTCGAGCTCGCCATTCTGATTACCGCAGGCAATACAATTAGGGTTTAACGTAGAAACCGATTCAGAATTGATGGGTTCTTTATCTACAACCACCTCATCAATCGTCACACTGGAGTTATTGGATGTGATAACCAATTCATTTTCACTAATCGTGTCACCTGGACTCAACAGTCTCGCCACACCTTGACTATTGATCACGACCACGTCGCCTTTTACTGAGGCGACTTTGGCACCACCGATTAGAACATTATCTACCATGCTCTCCCCCGAATTGTCTTAAACTAATGCACTTTCTTTTTTATTGATATGTTTATCATTTTTATGGCAACAATTTTGCCATAACTAACGTTACATTTCATTAATTTAAGCGACACACTCTACACTATTTAAAGTATAGACTCTGTTTAGGGTCTGATATCGGTTATCTGCGGGCGTAATGATAGAAATAAGCTTTAATATCATTAAGGATTAGATTATCTTCTCAATTACAAGACAAGATGACGTTTTTCCGTTGAGACAATGATGAAATTGCTCGCAGAAAAACGCTACTGAATTCATTTCAGATATAGTTAACAATTAGAGATAACACCACAGGTTGCAATGCGATTGCCTCGATACAAGTTGCTTGGATTTACCAATTTACTTCCCCAGATGTTTAAGCATCTGCCCAATCTCGTACCCGTCGTGTTTATCTTTGCCGTCGCATTTTCTTTTTCAATTCTAGGTAACGTCTACCATACTCAACATTCAGTGAAGCGCGACGGTCAACAGATCATCAACATTCTGGAGCGTTACATTGATCGCGAAGCAAATGAACTGTATCTACTGAATCGCCAATTAAGTGGAAATTGTTCTGTCGAAGATAAACTTGCCTTACGTGCTCACACCTTCAACTCAAAATACATTAAAGAAGTTGGTATGTACCAAGGTGAGTACGTTCGATGTACCAGTAATGAAGGGCCAACCAAGATTGAATTGCCGAGTGACGTGATCGAACGCCTCCATCAATCTGACAAAGGCGTTACCATTGCGATAGATCAATCGAGCAGTCACCTTTCAACCTTTTTTATCTACGCTGCAACCGGCGATGGCATTGGCTTAAATGCGTTACTGCCGCCAGAACGCTTCACTCGGCTCATCGCCCAGTTTTTGGATAATCGACACTATCAATTCAAACTATCGATACAGGATTATCAAATCGGTAATCTAGAGCCTAAGCAAATACCTTATCTTTCACCAGTTACGATGCGTTCGGCTCAATATCCTATTGCGATTGAGTTATTACCGACCTACGGCACGTTTCAATACCACTACTTCAAGCATGTTTGGCAAACCATTCTCGCCGCGTCAATTTGCGCATTGATTTATCTGATTATTGGTTATCAGCTATTGGCTAAGGGTTCGATGGAATTTAGCTTGATGCACGCCATAAGCAATCAAGAAATTGAGCTCTATTTGCAACCCATCGTTGATCAAACCACAAACACGATTGTTGGCAGTGAAGCATTAGTGCGCTGGAATCATCCCACTCAAGGGCAAATCGCTCCTGATATTTTTATTCCTTTAGCTGAAAAATTAGGGGTAATTGATTCTTTGACTGAAAAGATGCTCGCGATGGTTGCACAGTTTCTTGAAACGTATCCTCACTACCAAGAAACAAAATATGTGAGTGTCAATGTCAGTCGCATCTCGCTTATTGACGACAATTTCTATCTTTCATTGCAACAATTTGCCGAAATGCACCCTGGCTTTGTCGATAGAATACTATTGGAAGTCACTGAAAATATTGACTTTAACCAAGATCAACTTGATCTGGCGCTTAACAACCTACGACGTATTAAAAATCTTGGTTTTCAACTCGCCATTGACGATTTCGGCACGGGTTACTCCGGTTTGAACTTTATTCGAATGCATCCATTCCAAGTGATGAAAATCGATCAAGTCTTCATTAAGAGCCTACACAGCGAGTCGAGTATCACGCCTGTTTTAGTCTCGATGATTCAACTTGCTAGAGAATTAAATATGCACGTCATCGCTGAAGGTGTGGAAACTGAGCAACAACTTGAACTGCTTAATAAGCTTGGGGTTCATTACATTCAGGGCTATTACTATTCGCAGCCTGTAAAACCCGATGAACTTATTGCGTTAACGAAAGAACCATCTGGAACGGCATTAGAAGATTTACCCGCTACCTAACAAAAAAACCAACCGCAAGGTTGGTTTTTTTGTTGTTGAATGAGTTCACTCTATGGCACACCGTGGCCTTTAGACGCAACCCAAACGCGATACCATTGTTCGCGCGTTAATTCGATATTTAGTGCGTTGATAGCTGTTTCAACACGTTCAATCTTGCCTGAACCAATAATTGGCAACGGCTTCGATGGTAATCGACGAACCCAAGCGTAAATCACTTCATCAATTGAATTGGCACCAATCTCATCACGGATTAACTCTAGCTCTTCACGAACTCGTTTCGATTGCTCAGACGTTCCTTTGAAAATCTCACCACCACCTAAACATGACCAAGCCATAGGGCGAATACGCTTTAGTTGCATTTGATCTAACGTACCATCGTGGGCAACGTCAAAATTAAGTGGGTTGATTTCTACCTGGTTTGTCACCAATGGTTTGTGCACTCGATCTTGCAGCAATTCAAACTGTGCTGGCGTAAAGTTAGACACACCAAAATGCTTCACTTTACCGACCTTATGTAGCTCAGCAAACGCTTCAGCTACCTCATCTGCATCCATTAATACATCAGGGCGATGGATGAGCAACAGATCAATTTGATCAACACCTAAGCGACTTAACGAGTTATTCACTGATTCATAAATATGAGCAGAGCTTGTGTCGTAATAATTTACTTTGCGCGCAGGAAACTTATCTGTGCAAAGCTTAATATCGCACTTCGTCACAATCTCGATTTGGCTGCGTACTGACGGATCCAGCTTTAATGCTTCACCGAACAGCGTCTCACACTCGTAATTTCCATAAATATCAGCGTGGTCGACCGTAGTAATACCTAAGTCAATGTGCTGCTTAAGAAAGGTTAAGCGTTGCTGCGGGCTCATGTTCCATTCAGCCAGTCGCCAGTATCCTTGAATAAGCTCTGACAACTCCGGACCTTGAGGACCGACAATCACTTTAGACACCATTTCTTACCCTCCTAATTAATTCATACCCAAGTAACCTCATCGGCATCACTTTAAACCGCACATAAAAGTTACTTGGGTATATCGCCCTTAGGTTATGCCCGACGATTAGGATACTCAACATAAATTTATCGAACAAATAACATGACTATTCAGAACTGAGCGAACAAGCACACTCTCATCAGCTCATTGATTAATCATCGAGCAAACAGCGCTTAAACGGTTGACAAAACAAAGGCTCCTTTCGGAGCCTTTGCGGTTAGTGTCTATCGTCACTCAACAGGTTATTTTGCTGCGCGACGCGCTCGCACTGCTTCTGCTAATTGACGCAGTGATTTTTCGGTATCTTCCCAACCAATACACGCGTCAGTAATAGACTGACCATAGGTTGGCGCTTTGCCATCAACTAAGTCTTGGCGACCTTCAACAAGATGAGATTCAATCATGACACCAAAAATCGCATTTTCACCTGCAGCGATTTGACCAGCGACATCCTCACAAACCACCATTTGGCGCTGGTATTGTTTTGAACTGTTCGCATGGCTGAAGTCGATCATCACTTTTTGCGGTAAGCCCGATTGTTCAAGCTTTTGCTTAATTTCACCCACGTGCTGCGCACTGTAGTTTGGCTCTTTACCACCACGCAAAATAATGTGGCAATCTGGGTTACCTGCAGTTTGCACAATCGCAGAGTGGCCAAACTTGGTCACTGATAGGAAGTTATGCGACGCGCTCGCTGAGCTAATCGCATCTGCGGCAATCTTAATGTTTCCATCAGTGCCGTTTTTAAAACCGACAGGACAAGAAAGACCGGATGACAATTCACGATGAACTTGAGATTCCGTGGTACGTGCACCAATTGCTCCCCAACTGATTAAATCTGCAACATATTGCGGTGTGATCATGTCAAGAAACTCGCTCGCCGTTGGCATGCCAATATCAGTCAAATCAAGCAGTAATTTACGACCAATACGCAAACCATCGTTAATTCTGTACGTGTCATTTAGATACGGGTCATTAATCAGACCTTTCCAACCAACCGTTGTACGTGGTTTCTCAAAATACACACGCATCACGACTTCAAGATCTTCTTTCAGCTCTTCACGCAACTCTTTTAGCTTTTTGCCGTATTCTAACGCTGCTTCCGGATCATGAATTGAACACGGACCTACGATAACCAACACTCGGTCATCTTGATCATGCAACATATTGGAAATGGCTTTACGCGTGCGAAACGTGGTTGAAGAAGCGGTTTCTGTCGCCGGAAACTTCTCTAAAACGGCAATGGGTGGCAATAACTCTTTTACTTTTGCAATTCGTACATCATCTGTCTGAAACATCACTACTTCTTCCTACTACTAAATTTGGGGTTAGCGGATATGGTTTACGTTGAAAGGGCTTTTCACTACGAGCTCAGCGTGAACCATGACTCTGGATTATCAGCTTTTCCCTAACCTCTTTTCATCCTGTTCCTTGTAACTTATCTGCCCAAAACGAGACTTGCAACCACTTTTTTTAACTAAAGGCAATATTTCGCATGAATTTACACATTTACATTGGTGTAAATTTTTATGCACACCGTCGGTTGCATAACGCAATATCTGAAAAATGGGGAGCGTTTGTATATCTGAATCAGAGCGAGTTTTGGCGAAATTTGAACCAACAGCGACAGCAAAAAGCACCAAACAGCAAACCAATGACATTGATTACCATATCCTCAACAGAAAACTGTCGCTGTGGAAAGAAAGCTTGAGAAACCTCGTCAATAACCACTAAGCACAACATGAGGTATAACAGGGGGGGAAACTTGTAAAAAGGAATGAAAAGATACTGCTTTGGCGTTGCCCAGTACGTTGCATAACCAAGAGTGATGGCAACCAGTCCATGTAGCACTAGATCTCCTCCTAGTGCTAACTCTGTATTCAGCACCAAATCTGCACCTATATTAAGGGTTTTAGCCAATGATGCGCACGCCCCTACCATAACCAGTAACAAAACCAGCAATACACGGCGATTAAATACAGGGTGAGAAGTTTGCATTACTCTACTATTTCGACGGCGAATATTTAAACAGCTCATCAGCATACGCGAGTTAAACTTAGCTTGGAAGCGCAACGCAAACGTTTTCTTTTTGTTCCTATCTGTGAGTTCTGAGCTAAGTAAGGTAATGATCACCCAACAGTAATAAGAACAACAACATTAAGTGATAGATTGAAAACTTAAAAGTCTCGATGGCGGTTTTTTCATTGGGATTAAATTTGAGCTTCCATGCCCAATAGATAAACCCCGCGCTTAAAAACGCAGAACCTACCCAGTACACCATACCAGCCATCCCCACCAATGCAGGTAGTAAACAGATAATGGCCAGCAATACGGTGTAAAGCAAAATGGATGTTTTGGTGTATTCCTCACCATGAGTCACGGGCAACATCGGGATGTCCGCCTTGGCATATTCCGCTTTACGATGAATCGCTAACGCCCAAAAATGAGGTGGCGTCCAAATGAAAATAATCATCACCAGCAACCACGCATTGCCATGCAACGCCCCTGTTACTGCAGTCCAACCAAGAAGCGGCGGCATTGCACCGGCGATGCCCGCTATCACTATGTTTTGCGGCGTGGCGCGCTTTAGATACATGGTATAAACCACTGCGTACCCAAGTAAGCTTGCGAACGTTAGCCATGCTGTCAATGCATTTACGCCAGCATAAAGCATAACAAAACCGATAAGGCCAATGGAAAAAGCGAATGTAAACACTCTGATCGGTGTGATCTGCTGCGATGGCAAAGGACGCTTATTAGTACGAAACATAATCGCATCGATGCGGCGATCAATGAGATGATTAAATGCTGCAGCTGAACCTGCCATCAAACCAATACCTAGTAGACCTAATATCGATTGCTGTAACGGTAAAGCTCCAGGTACGGCCAAGCACATTCCCACTAACGCGGTTAACAGCATCAGAGCAACCACTTTAGGTTTGGTAAGCGTCAAGTAGTGACACCAACTCGAACGTGATTTAACCTCTGAAATACTTAACGCTCTACTCATAATAAGCCTCCTTGCCCATTAAATCGGTATTAACGTTTTGACCTAAGCGACTGGTTCGCCAAAGTAGGTGGTTCACATAAAGGATGTTCACCAGTAATAACGCCGCTACCAAGTTATGTGCAACGGCCACGGCCAATGGCAAACCAAACATGACATTACTAATACCTAGTGCGATTTGCAGTGCCAACAACACCGTAAGCAAAAATGCCTGTTTACGATATTGGTATGAACCACGCTTCACCAAATAGACGACTAGGGTGAGCAATAAGGCCGTAACAAACATTGCCCCTATTCGATGTGAGACATGAATCGTCATGCGAGCCCCGTAATCCAACGTACCAAACTCGTAGCTGTATCGCTCTGGTTGAATCAACTGAAAGGCAGTCGGGAAATCAAGATACTGTTTCCAGTCTCCTTGGCAAATTGGCAATTCAGTACACATCAATGCGGCGTAGTTTGATGATGTCCAACCGCCCAGTGCAATTTGCCCAACGACTGCGACGAACGCGACAAACGCCAAACTTCTTCCTGTGACTCCCACGTTATATTGAGGAACAACCAGCGTACGCGCATTTACCCGCCAGTAAAGTAACGCCAGCAAACAAAACAAAGTAAAGCCACCCAATAAATGCCCCATTACGATGACTGGCATCAACATCATTGTGACTGTCCACATTCCAAGTAACGCTTGGAATATCACCACTACACTGATCGCAACGGGGAGAATTCGTCCACCTTTACGCTGCGCTAATGCCAACGCCGTAATGATGAATACCAGTAAACCAAGCGAGCCTGCGAAATAGCGGTGGATCATTTCTAACCAAGCTTTATCGGCTTCAACCGTTAATCCTGGGTACAATTCTCTCGCTTGAGCAAGCTCTGAATCCGTATTGGGAACTCCTATCTGTCCGTAACATCCGGGCCAATCAGGGCAACCTAAACCAGCATCAGCCAAGCGTGTATAAGCACCTAGCAAAATGACGGTAAAAGTAAGAACGAGGCTCAGTTGCAGTAGACGTTTAAGCACCATATCAATCTCCCTAACCCACGCGCGATAATTTGAGCAATTTACGCAAATCCGCTAACAAACCTTTGCTTTGCTGAACCAGTTGATCTTGAGATTGAACTTGAGGATAACGCATGACTAGCTGGCCTAAGGGGTCGACAATTACATACTCATGATCCTGAACCACTTGTGTGAACGCATTGTTGACCTCGAGAATGGCGAAGTCCATATCTTTAAGTGCACTTCGGTCGCTCTGCTGATCAACCAAAACCACTGGCATTACACGTTGTTGGTACTTACCAAGGGCAAGATGGCTCTGCTGAAGATAGTGCAATTGAGATTGACACAAAACATCGCATTGTTCGGGCAGCACGTAGCCTAGTTGCCATTGTGAGTTTTGATAAGGATTATCAAGGCCAAAAGATTGGAGATGCTGGGTTGGAGTGATCAAGTCGCCTTTATTGGTCACGCCCGAGTTGTACCAATGCTGAGAAAGTACCACTTTAGCCAAGATTGCCGGCAGGGCGAATACCAAAATCAGTGCGACCAGCTTAAAACGACTTCGAGTTAACGAATTAGTCATAGACTCTCCTTAGTCTTGATGGCTTTTGCTAACCAAACCAGCGCGACAATTGCCAGCGCTAACGCCATTGCGAACCATTGCACGGCATACCCCATATGCTTGCTCGAACTTAGCGGTATTGGCTGCCATGGTTGTAAATAGCGCCAATTCGCTTGCAATGGCTGAAACACAAAAGGCTCAATGTCCTCATTCCAGTACTCACCTAATTCAGCCAAATTCAGATTTTGAATACGACTTGGCGTGGTTTCTTCAAGCATCAATCCATGGCTAAGCGGATTACTTGATCGAGCATAGAGCCGGCCATCTCCTTGGTAGGTCTCTTTTAGCCAATCCACCAAAGGTAACTGGTCTCGTGAAACTGTACCTTTGACAAACCCTCGTTCCAAAAGGACATTTTTGCCTTGCGGGGTTTGCATAAGTTGTAGTGCTAGATAGCCCACGTTGCCCTGATAGGTTTGATTGTCTAACAACACGTAACGACCTGTAATTGGGGTCAATACGGCCGTCACTTTTAAGCCTATGATTTCATTTGCAATGTCAAATTTGACCTGATCAATCGATAAACGACTATGTTGTTGATTTAATTGTAGCTGATTCTCAATGTGTTGTTTTTCATCTGCTCGACTTAATTGCCAGAATCCAAGGTTGACCAATATCGAAATAGCAACCAAGGTTAATATCAGAGCTAGCCAAAAAAGTGGTTGCTTACTTACTTCGCTAAAGGACGATACTATGGTTTTCTTCTTCAAGTTGTTGTTGGTTTTACTACTGCTATTCATCATTGCTAATCTCGCTAAAGCCATGATCGAAATGGTAAAAGGTCCAAATGATACCGAAGATGATAAAGATTCTTCGCAACCTCCAATGAGCCACTACCTTGGCCGTCGAGTTGTGTTGTCCGCCCTAGCGGTTATTTTGATGATTGTTGCGCTACTCAGTGGCTTTATCGACCCCAACTCACGTCCTTACTGAGGGCTTTGTTCTCCCCTCAGTAACCTCAGTTCCAATCCTAATCCTTTATCTTTCCGTGATAATCCCTGTCACAACACATAAACGAACACAAACAAGCACAACCACACCACGTCAACAAAGTGCCAATACCAACTCCCCGCCTGGAAAGCGAAATGATCTTTCGGCGTAAAGTGGTCTTTCGCTATTCGACCCAACAGTACGATAAGGAATATTGACCCAAGCAACACATGCAGGCCATGAAATCCGGTGAGCATGAAGAACGTATTGCCGTAAACGCCCGATTGCAGGGTTAAATCGAGATCTCTGTATGCGTGAATGTACTCCACACCCTGATAAAACAGGAAGAACGCCGCTAGTACGATGGTAATTTCGAGCCATACAATCAGCGCCATACGGCGATTTTTCTCTAAACTGACGTGCGCCATATGCAGGGTGATGGATGACAGCAGCAAAATAATGGTGTTGTGTAGCGGTATCCCTTGCCAGCCCATCGCCGTTGTCGTTTGCCCGTCAGGCGTGGTTGTCAAAGGCCAAATCGCTTCAAAGGCAGGCCACAACACTTCATGGGTCATCGCATTGTTGTCAGCACCACCAAGCCACGGCACTGAAATCATTCGCGCGTAAAATAGCGCACCGAAGAATGCTCCAAAGAACATCACTTCAGAAAAAATAAACCAACTCATCCCTTGACGAAAAGAGCGAGCAATTTGCTCGGAATAGAGACCGCTCATCGACTCATGAACAACGTTTGAAAGCCAGCCAGCAAGCATATAGAGCAAAAACAAAAAACCCGCCGCTAGCACCACTTTAGAAAAAACACTGGCACTCCCGCCCTCCGCCATGGTTTGCACCGTCAAACCCGCACCAACAGCGACAAGAAAGAGCGCAATAGCACCCACGATTGGCCAGCTGCTTTGGGCAGGAACATAATATGACTGGGGTTTTGAACTCATTGGGTAGCTCCTTGCAATTGGTTTGGCGTGCTCGCCTTGGCACTTGCAGTTGAGGGATCAGACTTATCAGTGATGTCGTACAAGGTGTAGGACAGCGTCAAAGTATGAATCGATTCGGGAATATCGCGCTCAATGTAGAAAATCAACGGCATTTCCGTCTGGCTGTTTCCATCAAGAGGCTGTTTATTAAAACAGAAACACTCGACTTTGTTAAAATAGCTCGCCCCCAAGCCTGGTGAAACCGATGGTACAGCTTGCCCGACAATGGTATGAGACGCTCGATTTTGCGCCAGATAAGCAGTCTGAATCACCTCTCCGGGATGAACCTCCATTGAGGATACTTGAGGTTTGAAATCCCATGGCATGTTCGGGTTAATATGAGCAATAAACTCAACTTTAATCGTTCGTGAAATGTCAGCCGTTAACGCGGTTGGAGCCTCAACGGCCTCACTGTTGGTTTTGCCATTGATACCCAAAGCATCACACATAATGTCGTAGATAGGCACAAGCGCAAAACCAAAGCCAAACATCGCCACCGTCGCCCCCAACAGCTTGATAACTAATGATCTATTGGCTTGGCGTCTTGAAGAATTCGTAGCTTGAGGATCTGGCATAACACTTCCCTCAATCCACTTTCGGCGGTGTTTCAAACGTATGATGCGGTGCGGGGCTCGGTACCGTCCACTCTAACCCTTCGGCTCTCTCCCAAGGTTTCGCCACAGCTTTTTCTCCACCGCGAATGCATTTGATCACTAACCAAAGGAAAATCAATTGCGACAAACCAAAGGCAAAGCCGCCGATTGACACTATCTGGTTGATGTCAGCAAATTGAATCGCATAATCTGGGATACGACGTGGCATTCCCGCCAAACCGAGAAAGTGCATTGGGAAAAACAGAACGTTGACCGAAATGATTGAGCACCAGAAGTGCCATAAGCTGAGTCTCTGGTCATACATATGCCCTGTCCATTTCGGTAACCAATAATAGGCAGCGGCCATTATTGAGAAAACCGCACCAGAGACTAAAACATAGTGGAAATGGGCGACCACAAAATAGGTATCGTGATATTGGAAATCAGCGGGAACAATAGCCAACATTAACCCTGAGAATCCACCGATAGTGAAAAGCACAATAAACGCAATCGCAAACAGCATTGGGGTTTCAAAAGTCATTGCCCCACGCCACATTGTCGCCACCCAGTTGAACACCTTCACACCCGTTGGCACCGCAATGAGCATGGTACAGTACATAAAGAACAACTCAGCGAAAACCGGCATACCTGTAGTGAACATATGGTGAGCCCACACAAGGAATGACAGCAGTGCAATACTACAAGTCGCATAAACCATGGAGTGATAACCAAAGAGTTTCTTGCCGCTAAATGCCGGGATGATTGCTGAAACGATACCAAAAGATGGCAGGATCATGATGTACACCTCTGGATGACCGAAGAACCAGAAAATGTGCTGAAACATCACAGGATCACCACCACCAGCGGCGTCGAAGAAAGAGGTACCAAAGTATTTATCGGTTAATACCATCGTTACCGCACCAGCCAATACTGGCATTACGGCTATCAGTAGGAATGCGGTGATCAGCCAAGTCCAGACAAACATTGGCAGTTTGAACCACGTCATGCCCGGCGCGCGCATATTCACAATCGTAACGATAACGTTGATCGCGCCCATGATCGAACTGATCCCCATAATATGCACTGAGAACACAAATAAAGCTGTGCTGTCAGGGCCATAAGTCGTCGATAAAGGCGCATAGAATGTCCAGCCAAAATCTGGCCCCCCTCCTTCAGTAAATAGCGATGCAATTAAAATCGCGAAAGCAAAAGGCAAGATCCAGAAACTCAGATTGTTCATCCTCGGCAGAGCCATATCCGGCGCACCAATCATCATTGGTATCATCCAGTTGGCCAAGCCAGTAAAGGCAGGCATTACCGCGCCAAACACCATGATCAACCCATGTACCGTTGTCATTTGGTTAAAGAACTGAGGATCGACCAATTGCAAACCAGGCTGGAACAACTCAGCGCGAATAATCATCGCCATCGCACCGCCGGTCAAAAACATGATAAAGCTGAACCACAGGTATAGCGTCCCAATATCTTTATGATTAGTAGAGTAGAGCCAGCGAGTCCAGCCTTGAGGGGCATGATGATCATCCTCTAAGGCCATAGTGGTGTTTGCGCGCGTCATTTCAGCATCAGCTAACGGAGCGGATTTTTGGTTCTCGGGAGTTGAAGGCTTCATAGTTCTTCCTCCGTAGTCTGATCTTGCGAAGTGTATTGGTTAATATCAGATGCTTGAACAACATCGCCAGTGTCATTGCCGAAACCGTTTCGTTGGTAAGTAATGACGGCAGCGATCTCCTGTTCTGTTAACTGGTTAGCAAAAGCTTGCATTGCCGTACCTGCGCGACCATTAACAATGATGTCAATGTGCTCATCCACATTACCAGTAGCAACCGCACTCCCTGCGATGGCAGGGAATGCCCCTGGAATACCTTGGCCATTCGCTTGATGGCAGACTGCACAGCGATCAGTGTAGATTTGCTCCCCAATTTGCATCGACTCTTCAAGGTTCAATACACTACTCAAAGCCGCTTGAGCTTGCTCTTTTGCCAAGGCTAACTCCGCTTGTTTCTCTGATACCCAACTTTCATAATCACTTTCAGTCATGGCATGTACCACGATAGGCATGAAGCCGTGTGCTCGGCCACAAAGCTCCGCACATTGCCCACGATAGATGCCCGGCTCATCAATTTTCGTCCAAGCTTCGTTGATAAAACCGGGAATCGTGTCTTTCTTAACGGCAAAGTCTGGCACCCACCAAGAGTGAATCACGTCATCAGACGTCAGTAGGAAGCGAACTTTTCGGTTGATTGGCAATACGAGAGGATTATCGACTTCCAATAAGTAGTGCGCCCCCTTCGCTTCAACCCCGTCGATTTGGTTTTGTGATGTCGCGAGTAGGCTGTAAAACTCAATCTCTTGGTCAAAATAGCTGTAGTGCCACTTCCACTGAGAGCCTGTCACTTTAATGGTCAAGTCCGATTGGGAGGTATCTTCCATGGCAATCAGGGTTTTGGTTGCAGGGATTGCCATGGCGACGAGAATGATGATCGGTATGACCGTCCAAATGATTTCTACTTTGGTGCTCTCGTGAAAGTGCGCAGCGACCGCCCCTTTGGATTTTCGATGCTTGTAAATTGAATAAAACATCGCGCCAAACACAACAAAAGCAATGGCACAACAGATGTAAAAGATGAGCATGTGCAAATCGTAGACTTCTTGGCTGATTTGAGTGACACCTTGCGTCATGTTGAGAGCATTTTCTTGAGCTGGTGAGCTTGTTGCCCAAGTTGCAGCAATCACTTCCATTGTTCGCAGCAGCAGGGTTGGTATTCTCTTCAAAAGATTACTCCTTTTGCCTCTGCTCCTTTTACAGAGCGAAAAACTAGGGGTTTATCGTTTTTACGCAGAACACTCGATATCACATCACTTCCGTTGTGCACACCGTGCAATCCTTGCGCGCCTTGCAGAAGTCTTCCAGCCGACCAATATTAAAAGACGTACTAAAAACTCCGTTTGGATGAACTAATCTAAAATCCATGATAAATGTTATATTTATGTTAATTAAGGCTAGTTAGCGATATGAAAATGTGCAAGTAATGGAAAAACAAATCAGTTTAGCGATTGCGTTCTCGCTATTGATAATTACTATCACTTAGCATGATGCATGACTCAAGACAAAGGGAATCAAAATGAACGAAAAAATTACCCAATGGTTAGCCAAAGATCCCGATCCTCGAACTCGCGAGGAGCTACAACGCTTAATGGCGGAAAATAACACTACTGAGCTTGAGGACCGTTTTCGCAGTCGACTTGAATTTGGTACCGCTGGCTTGCGCGGTAAAGTCGGTTGTGGACCCAATCGAATGAATCGACTTGTCATTCAACAAACTGCTACCGGTTTAGGGCAATATTTATTGCACCAATTCGATGACGCGAAAGAACGAGGAGTAGTGATCGGTTACGATGGAAGACTGGATTCGAAACAGTTTGCCCACGATACAGCTGCAGTATTAGCTGCACAAGGCTTCACCGTCTATCTAACTCACGATGTTGCAGCAACACCGATTGTTGCGTTTGGGATTAAAACGTTAAATACGGTAGCAGGTGTCGTCGTCACCGCTAGCCATAACCCTCCAGAATATAATGGCTTTAAAGTGTACTGGGAGAACGGAGCTCAGATCATTCCTCCGCACGATGCCGGCATTGCTCATCAGATTGATGTTGCAGCGGAGTCGCCTCTTGAGCTCATTTGTGTTGAAGAAGCCGTCGCGCTCGGTCGACTAATTTGGCTGAAAGATGATTATTATCAATCATATAGAGATTCAATCAATAACAGTCCTTTGCTGTCTAATCACACGCAACCGAACGGTATTACTATCTCATACACGGCAATGCATGGCGTGGGAGCGCGTATGGCAGAAACGCTACTCGCCGACGCCGGATTTGATCAAGTTTACAGTGTAAAAGATCAAAGAGAACCCGATGGGACTTTCCCTACCGTCGCCTTTCCAAACCCTGAAGAAGCAGGGGCGATGGACAAGGTTATTGCATTAGCAAAGCAGCACAACGCAGATATCGCTTGTGCTAACGATCCTGATGCCGACCGCTTTGCCGCCGCAGTGAGAAAAGCAGACGGTGAATACCAAATGTTGTCAGGCGATCAAGTTGGAGCGCTTTTTGGTGACTATCTACTCGCGAATAGCGATGCGAGTAAACAGTTAGTTGGTAATACAATTGTTTCTTCAAGCCTACTCAAACGAATTGCTGAGTCATATTCAGCTAGCTACTTTCAAACCTTAACAGGTTTCAAATGGTTAACGAATGTCGCAATGCAAAAGCAGGATGCACAACATCAATTCTTGTTCGCCTATGAAGAAGCACTTGGGTACACCATTGGGAGCAATGTGTGGGATAAAGATGGTTTGTCGGCATTAGTGGCATTTGCACAGTTAACTGCAGCCTTGCGCGCGCAAGGCAAAACGATTTGGGATCAATTGGAAGCGATTTACCGTCAACATGGCGTGTATGTAAACGCTCAACGTAGCATTGCACTTGCACCGGATACCCCTCCTATTGGAGAAAAACTACGTGCTAACCCACCAACCTCCATTGCCGGACGACAAATCGAAAGCATTGAAGACTTGAAAACTCAAATACATAGCTTCGCCGATGGCAGTAGCCAACCGATTGATTTGCCTTCAAGTGATGTGTTGATTTATCACTTAGCAGGTGACGCGCGGGTTATCGTTCGTCCATCAGGTACTGAGCCAAAACTCAAATGTTATTATGAACTTCGTGAAGCTTTTGATGATTCACAAGACTTCGCAGCGGTTCAAGAACAAGCTGAACTGGCGATGGATATGTTGATCGCAGAGCATCAACATACCTTGTAAATTATCACTGAGATGAGCAACAATGCGGCTTAGCAGCTAGCTAAGCCGCAATCTTTGAAGTAGTGACGCTCAATCAAACTGCTTTTGTAGGAAGATTTTATCAACACCAGGCATAGGGAAATTCGTAAACCGACCGACTTCTTTAAATCCTTGCTTAATATAAAACTCTCTCGCTTGAAAGCTAAACGTATCTAAACAAACGGTTTCCACACCTAGCGCTTTGACTTCTTGTTCCACTCGCTTAAACAAACTAGAACCTAATCCGGCCTCTCTTTTGCTTTCATCAACCCACAAATACTCAACAAACAAGGTGTTGATATAAATTTCGCCAAACAGACCACCGCAAAATTCACCATGCTCGTTACGTGCAATACAAGCGATGTTCTGACTATTATCATGAGGAAAAAACTGAAAATTGTATTGTCGTAGACCTGTTAGGATCTGCTCTCTAATTGCGTCTTCTGGGTCCAGAATAAATTCGATCTGCATAAACGGCTCCTTGTATGCATCACATCGAGTGTTTGATTTTTATAGGCAAAAACCAGCACTTGGCTGGCTTTTAAATTATATCAAACTAAGCGGTAAAAAATGCGCTTAACATCCAGATTGCAAGGATGAGGAAGATCCCACCCATAAATTTATGCTGATAATTCCTAACCTTGGCATTCTCAAGCAGCCCTTTACCCAAGGTTCCCGCTAACACAACCAATAACAGATTGAAGATCAAACCAAGTACATTTAACAGCAATCCCAATGCCATCATCTGTTCACCCGATGATGCAGCAATATTGGTTGAGACAAACTGCGGCAAAAACATCACAAAGAACACGAGTGCCTTCGGATTTAGCAAGTTACTAACCAAAGCTCGCTGATAAAACGTCACTGCCATTTTATTTTGCTGCTCTAGATGAGGAGCATCGGCAGCTGGAGTACGGACACAATCCCATCCCATTTTAAGCAAATACATTCCGCCAAGCAGATGTAACGCTTTTAAAGCCAACGGGCTCATTGCAATCAGAGCGGAAACACCTAACGCGGCCAAAAACGTAAGAATGATACCTGATGTAGCATTACCTAAACTTGCGAACAAGCCTACTCGTCGGCCGTAGCTCATGCTAGAGCTTGCGATAAGTAACATATCTGGGCCGGGAATCAACAACAGCGCCACGACTGCCGTTAAGTACAGCGGCAGAACAGACATATCGATCATAATAAAAACTTGGTTAGAACTGAAAGCCGCGCATTTTATATCTGTTCGAACAATATCACCAGAGTATAGCGCCATAACAAGCCAATAAATTAACATATGAAACCACGCAAATATCGATGTCTAGGTAATAATATAAGCAGTAAAAATAATACTCCCCTCTCAGCATCTTGAGCTCGGTAAATCAACATGCTAAAACAGCAATTTCGTACAAAAAAACATCGCAAATATGCGTTAGTCTAGTGGAAGCAATATTCGCAAGGGGTGCGGAAGTGAACGACGAGAAAACATTTAAAGAAAAGTCACTTTTCAAGTTGCCAATGAATTGGGTGGCTTGGAGTTTATTGACGCAAAGTACAAAAATCAGAACTTCTCTCGTCATAGCCATGAAGGATTTACCATCGGGGTCATCGAAAAAGGGGCGCAACGTTTCTTTCGAAATGGTGGCAATCATGTCGCTCCCCAAGATAGCATCATTCTTGTAAACGCCGATCAAGTCCATAACGGACAAAGCGCCACGGACGATGGTTGGAGTACAAGGCCATGTATCCACTACCCGAACAATTTGCCCATTTAACTGAAGGAATAACGACGACTAATTCTATTCCCTATTTCCCTGAACCTGTGGTCTATGACCCGGAAATGGCGCAACAACTAAGGCTAGTATTTAACACCTTAGAGTCATCAGACAATCGTCTACTCAGGGAGACGCTCGTTTATGGGACCTTAGTAAAACTGATGAGTCGACATGGTAAAAAACACCCGCATGTCGAACAGCCCAAACGCACAAAGCAGCAACTATTGATCGCTAAAGAATTTTTAGATGATTTCCCGCAAGCCGATGTTTCTTTAGAAGAACTAGCGAAATTAGCAAACTTGAGTGCTTATCATTTTTCACGCTCATTTCAAAAAGAATTTGGCTTTCCACCGCATGCTTATCAAGTGCAATCAAGATTGCGATATGCCAAACGACTTATGAAGCGAGGCCATTCTCTATCTGATATTGCCCAAGAATCTGGATTTCACGATCAAAGCCATCTAAATCGTCATTTTAAACGTGCGATGGGTGTGACGCCAAAGCAGTACATGTCTTCTCTGTGAGTAGCAATCAATAGATCCGCAATTTTGTACAATCGATACCCATTGGGTGTCTCTAACATGGAAGCTCTAATGCTAAGTTCAGAAGTACAGGTTATGCCAAGTCGTTATCATTTATTTATGCAAGGCACTGTTGCCATGATTCCGCTCAGTATCGCTGTCATCCCGTGGGGATTGCTCGCTGGATCCTATGCTATCGAATCAGGCCTTACTGCCTTTGAGAGTCAAGCGCTCTCGGCAATTCTATTCGCAGGCTCTGCTCAATTGGTTGCAACAGGAATGATAAAAGCGGGCGTGGGATTAACTACCATGTTACTCACCACACTCTTTATCACTTCACGCCATTTTTTATACAGTGTGTCGATGCGTGATCGCATTGGTAAGCTACCACTGAAGTGGCGACTCGCTTTAGGGTATTTGCTCACCGATGAGCTCTTCGCAATTTGTGGTAACCAATCGGAACAAAGGTTTGAACCATGGTATGCCCTCGGAGCTGGTTTAAGTTTCTATTTATGTTGGAACCTAGCAACTTTGGTTGGAATTGTTGCTGGCAGCTATATACCTGCCTTGAATGAACTCGGCCTCGAATTTGCGGTAGCCGCAACGTTCATCGCATTAGTAATTCCGAATATTAAGAACTCACCTACCCTCGTGGCTGTCGTGGTAGCGCTGATCACTTCCGTCGCACTCAATCTGATTCAATTTGAAGGTGCGTTAATGGTTGCCAGCATCGGCGGAATGCTGGCCGGCTACCTAACTGAGCGAATGACAAGGAGCAGCCAATGACGATGCTTGCAATTTTAGCGATGGCGGCACTGGTCTTTTTCAGTCGCTACGTTTTTAGAACCCAAATTACCCCTGCGGTTAGCACCTCAACTGCAAGCTATTCTGAGTTATTCAGGGCCTGCGGTTTTAACGGCGATTCTCGCGCCTATCGTATTTGCACCAGAAGGCGAACTTTGGATTTCTCCTATCAATCCATATTTGCTCTCTGCCATTCTGGCCGGGTTAATTATCTATAAAACCCATAATGTATTGTTCACGACCGTTCTGAGCATGGTGGTTTTTTTGATTCTCAATAACTTAGTATTTTAACGCCACCTTAAACGCAAAACGCCAGCAATAAGCTGGCGTTTAAACTAAGATTCGGTTGTATTAATGCGCTAGCCACTCAATTTCAATTAAAATCTTACCGGCATGAATTAGACGCCCAAGGAACACATCCCCTTGTTGAACCTCACCCACACCTTTCGGTGTGCCAGTCATAATTACATCACCATCACATAGTGTGGTGTAGCTTTGCAATTCGCCAAGAATCGTTTGCGGTGAATACATCATCTGTCTCACACCACCACGTTGCACTCGCACACAATTAATAAACAACTCGATTTCGAGATCGTCGATGTTTAAACCTTGCAGCGAAACAAAACGGCTGAATACCGCAGAGCCATCGAAGGCTTTTGCACGCTCCCATGGTAAACCCTGCTCTTTAAGCTGTGATTGCAACTGACGTTTTGTTAGATCAAGACCAATACCTACAGCTGAAAACTGCCCCTTGTTAACGACAAAACAGATTTCACCTTCGTAGTGAATGGGTTCTTGCTGAAATGCATGCAAATGGCTAGAGATAGCCGTCGAGGGTTTGTTGAATACCACCATTTGTTCAGGAATTGCATTTTCAAGTTCTTTGATATGGTCGAGATAATTGCGCCCCACACAAAGTACTTTGGTCGGAAATACCGATTGGTTTTCAACAGTTATTGATTGCATATGTCATCCCTGGCAAATAACAGAAGGCACATTCTAGCCAAAGATTTGCCCAATCAAACATAATTTACCAAGTAATGTAAAAAACTCAGAGCTTGCGCTCAAAAGCAAACTCTGAGTTTATTCAGGAAGACGTTGTCAACAAGCGATTAGAAGAAGTAACGAGCACCAATTGAGTATTGGTCGTTCTCTTCTGCTCCAATATCGTTGCCCAAGTCAAATTGATAAGCAGCAAAAGTGACGAATCCCGGAGCTACCGTGTATTCAAACTGAAGCGCGGTTTGGCTAAACTGTGTCTCATTCGCCTTATCGTCTTCTACTGCTTCGTAAGTACCGATAATATTCAAGCCATTATCTAAACCAAAAGCAACAATCGCTTCATACTGACTTGTATCCTTTAGCGAGTTGTAGAAGTATTCGTTACTGCCGTACACCAAAGCAGCGAACAAACCTTTACCATAATTACCAAAGTTTGCAGCAAACATGTGGGATTGCGCATTTTCATCTTTACCGCTAATGGTTACATCACCACCGCTATACACATAACCTAAGCCAAAACCAGCAAATTCAGTGCTAATCGCTATTTGACCACGTGTCATAGGTCGATTCCTGTTGTCCTTGCCAACCAACACCAATGTTGAATGCTACGTCGTCAGATACTTGCAGTGTATTACGGTAACTTACCATTCTATCTGCACGCGCTGAGCCAAGATTTCCTTGGTTTGCGTATAAGAAATCATTACCAAACGCAATCGGTTTATCAGCTACACCTGCAACGTCGTAATAAGGAGACCATTGTGTCCCGACAACCAAACGTCCAGCCTGTTCATGCGTTGCGCCAATATAACCAAGACGAGTAGTAAATGATGTATCACCACCATCTAAGTAATCTAATGCCCATTCACCTTTGGCATCAACTGTAACACCGTTACCGATTTCTTTTACCTTCAATATTCAAACGAGGAGAAATTTGATGAACCTCTACTTCCGTAGAACCATATTCACCCACACCAACATCTACATAACCGCCAATTGCTAGAGAAGTACCATCACCACTATATACTTGCGCTGCGTATGCACTACCGGAAGCAATAAAAGTGGTTGCCACTGCCATGGCTAGATTTTTCATTTTCATCTTTATATATCCATATTCTAGTTACTGGTTAATTGGGTTAGGAAATATGTCCTTCCTTTGTTCCCAAATTAAAGCTAGTAATAGAAACGTAACTTTCAAATTGAAAATGAAATAAAATTTCAATTATTTAGCAATAAACAACAACTACTAACAATTTAACAAAAATAAATCATTGTTTTATTTGGTTTTATTTGTGAAATATACGACGTACGATATAGTGTGACAAATGTCACATATAGAGATTTTGTTAATATTGTGATCTGCATTTAAACCATTTATAACGCTTAACTTTATTCAAACAGTGAGTAAATGGTGCACCTACTAATCGTCAAATTTTGTAGTGAACTTTCGTAAACAAAAACTCGTCTATTCCAAAATAAAAAATCTCATTCTTCTCCAAGTCGCAATGCAATGCCATACGCAAATAAGTGTGTATTTGATCGTGTAGTCATCCATGTGACGTAGACTCTCTATGAGCATTCCACTCTAATTGCCGTACATATATCCAATAAAACAGACTACGATGTCTTCACTTCGCTACATTCGCCCTTCTCAGCATCTTCCATTTCCTTTCAAAGGTAGTGGATTCACACTTATTGAGATGCTATGTGCCATTTTGATCATTGCCATACTTGCTGCCAGCGCTTCCTATACCTATTTCTCTTTTAAAAAAGACGCGAAAGTAGCGGCATTAAGAGGAGCAAAAGACGCACTAGCGACTATTAATATGGAGGTTTACACGAAAGCGCTATTACAGAACGAGGAAAGCCAAAGCAGTAACATCAAGAATATCGATATTAACAACGATGGCATTGATGATTTAGCGGGTCATTATGGCTTAATCAAATTCGTCACAGACGCCAATGCACTCGCAGGGATGGGAGAAGACTTCATCGTAAGAAAATGGTACGGCGTCGATAGTCCAAGCGAACCTTACTTTTTGATCGGTTACAAAAACGCGACACTGAACGACCGTAACAAATGCTACTTCGAAGTTTATTACCCTGATAACACTTCTGGCAATATACAATATCGCTTGGTTGACGATGACTGCTAGTCTTCACTGATGCATCAATTTGAACATTAACAACGACCGAAAGTTAGCACTTCGGCAAACTTAAGCTAGGCTTTGATTAATAAACAAAATATAAGAATCAACGTCATGGCAAAACTGAAACAATCCATTCGCTTTCAAATTATTCTGGCAAGTACCTTAATTTTAGGGCTAGTGATTAGCTTTGCCGCGCTCAACCATCACTATAAGACGCTTGAATCTGAGCTGAGGCAACTTCAGAGTGAGATTTCCGATTCGAAAATCAAAATGCTGCAGATCCGTCGCAGTGAAAAAGACTTCCTTAGCCGAGTTGATAACAAATATATTTCGAAAACATCTGATCAAATACAGCAACTTAAACAAAGCTTTGTTGCTATTAATCAGTTAGCGCAAAAGCATCAACTTGACTACCTATACTCGTCGCAAGATATTATTCGCTCTCTTAATAAATACAGTGAAACATTCAATCGACTTGCCGAGCAAACCATTCTCATTGAAGGTACGAACAAATCTGGATTGATTGAAGATTTTAAAAATACTTGGTTTGACTTAGAAAAAGTGATGCTCAATAATTCAAATCCTGCATACAAACAGGTCATTTTGGATATTCAAGAGAGTAGCTATTACTTTTTCCGCACGTTCAATCCCGAGTACTTAGTAAAAGCACAAAACCAACTGTTTGAACTCACCTTTTTATCCGCCAATGACAATGCTCAAGTAAAAGCACGTGTGCTCGCTTTTCAGCAAAAGTTCAACCAGCTGCAATTAGCCTATCAAACCATTGGCTACGACCATAATTCCGGTTTACATGGCGCATTACGTTCAGAAATACATGATGTCGAGAATGATCTTGCCAAACTTCATCAGCAAATTCCTATCGCAATCAAATCTAAACTTGAAGCCATCGATAGCAATCTACATACACTCATCATCGCATTGGTTGCCACTTTAGCCCTTATCTTAGGTTACGCCACTTGGTCGATTGCTCGGTTAGAGAAAAAGCTCGTTGAATCTGAAGAGCAAGCTAACATAACCAATAAAGCAAAAAGTACTTTCCTTGCGAATATGTCACATGAAATTCGCACCCCACTAAATGGCATTATTGGTATGGCGCAGATTATATCTGACACCACCTTGACGCCAAATCAGCGTGACTACCTACACGCAATCGACACTTCGTCACAAACTCTTCTGATGCTGATTAATGACATACTCGATCTTTCCAAGATCGAATCTGGTCACATTGAAATCACCCCTTATCCATCCGATGTTCGTGATGTCGTGTACGACACAGCAGCGATGATCGCAGCAAAAGCGACTGAAAATAACGTGCAGCTCAATGTGGACATCGCGCCTGATGTCCCGTTCCAGGTCAAACTTGATGAGCATCGTTTGAGACAAATTCTTATGAACTTAGTGTCAAATGCAGTCAAGTTCACCAGTGAAGGTAAAGTCACACTCTCCATTGAAACGCGTATGGTGGGGAGAGATTGTGAATTGACATTCTCTGTGCGTGATACGGGTATAGGTATCGAGCAAAGTAAACTCGAAGATATATTCAAACCATTTAAGCAAGAAGATAGCTCGACGACTCGTAATTTTGGAGGAACTGGGCTTGGCTTGAGTATTAGTACCCAGCTCGTCGATTTGATGGGCGGCCAACTTAAAGTTGAGTCTCAAAAAGGTGTCGGTAGCCGTTTCTATTTTACACTTCCTGTTGAAGTCCTAGACCGAATTCCTCGCAAGCAAGCAACCGTTGCCGAACATGTCTGTGTTATCTGTGAGCATCAACAAATCCGTGATGACGTTGAGCAATCTCTGCTATTTTATGGCATTAAAAAGGTCACACACGTTAGTGACATCGCCCATAGCGTCGACGCCGATATTTTCTTCCTGTTTCATAGTAATGATCAAACTACGCTCGCTCACATCAACAAACTGCATGCTCTGTCTCCATCAACACCTATTATCATCATCCAGACCTTCTTCTGCGTTGGTTTCAATGATGAAGATAAAGTGGACGGTATAATTAAATATCCAATTCTAGGGTCGCGCTTGATTGAAACCATAACGCAATCTAAAGAAGCGCTACGGGAACGTATGCTTCATTACAGCGCAAAAGTTCAAAATCCGAATGTTGAACCAAACAGAAACGGACGTGTGCTTATCGTTGAGGACAATAGTGTCAACCAGCAAGTTGTCTCGCTATTTCTCAAAAAGGCGCACTATGAATATGAAATAGCAAACAATGGACTAGAGGCTCTCAATAGAATCAAGCAAGGTGAGAGATATCAGATGCTACTTATGGATTGCATGATGCCGGAAATGGATGGATTTACCGCGACCCAAGAAATTCGCAATCACGAGCGTCAGAATAACCTCCCGTCCACGCCAATTGTCGCGTTAACTGCAAGTGTGTTGGATCAAGACATAAAACGCTGCCTTGAAGTTGGTATGGATGACTACCTAGCGAAGCCACTTAAAAAAGATAAACTTTATTCGATCTTAGAAAAGTACATCTAAAAACTAGCTGAATACTGCATCTAGACATTTAGTGCTACACTAAAGCAAAATAAAACCACCACACACTTAACATGTAGCACGCCAATATGTAAATGTGATGCTTATCAATTAACACTTAACGAGATGGCAATCGCTTTTCAATATTTTTAGATGCCGAATTAATACTAATTCATGATTGATGTTTTACAACGTGGCTATAAGGTAGTAATTTAAAGATACAGAGTTAACACAAACTCAACACAAAATTATTAGATACACCTTTGCTTGTCATCTGGAATTCCGTAGTTTTGCTTGACCTACGGATAAAAAAGAGCCGCTTTTAGCGGCTCTTTTGACATCTACATATTCGTTTCTATTACGCAGCTGCTTTTTTGTCTTTCTTCACTTTCGGTCTTGGTTCATCCATCAAGCCCTTCAATAGTGATACTGAAGCCACCAGCAATACGATGGTAAATGGTAGACCAGTTGTTACGGCCATTGCCTGAGCTGCCGCCAAACCGCCACCTAGCAATAGTGCAATCGCGACTAGACCTTCAAATGTACACCAGAACACACGTTGTGGTGTTGGTGCATCAACTTTACCGCCAGCAGCGATAGTATCGATAACCAAAGAACCTGAGTCAGCAGATGTAATGAAGAACACGACGATGAGGACAATACCCACAATCGAAGTAATTTCAGCCATCGGCATCACGTCTAACATCATAAACAGCTTTAATGGTAGATCAGCATTAAACACAGCTTGATAGCCATCATTGACGTATTGGCTGATCGCTGTACCACCGAATGCTGTCATCCAGAAGATACAAACCGTTGATGGAATAAGAATGACACAAATTACAAACTCACGAACTGAACGGCCACGAGATACGCGCGCAATAAACATACCGACAAATGGTGACCATGAGATCCACCAAGCCCAGTAGAATGCAGTCCAACCTTGTGAGTAATTGACGTCTTCACGCGCAAACGGCATCGACAATGCTGGAATATTTGCTAAGTACGCACCAATATTCTCGAAGAAACCAGTGAAGATCGCCAATGTCGGACCAACCACTACAACGAACAATAGCAGTAATGCTGCCACGCCCATGTTGATCTCAGATAGACGTTTAACACCGCTATCTAAGCCTGCGACAACTGAAATCAGAGCAAGCGCCGTAATGATAACAATCAGCACAATTTGTGTGGTATCTGTCATCGGTACGCCAAACAAGTAGTTTAGACCTGTTGCCGCTTGCGATGCACCGTAGCCAAGTGATGTTGCTAGACCAAATACCGTCGCAACAATCGCAAGAATATCGATGATATGACCAGTCCAACCCCATACTCGCTCACCAAATAGCGGGTAGAAGATTGAACGCATCGTTAGAGGTAAGCCCTTGTTAAAGGTGAAAATTGCTAAACCTAGCGCTAACAAAGCGTAAATTGACCAAGGGTGTAATGCCCAGTGATAAATAGTCGCCGCCATACCCAGTGCTGAAGCAGCATCAGTATCACCAGCAGCACCACCTAACGGAGCCCAGTCAGTACGCATGCCATTTTCGACAGTAACACCGCCTAATGCTGTACTAAAGTGCGTCATTGGCTCTGATACGCCAAAGAACACCAAACCGATACCCATACCAGCAGCGAAAAGCATCGCTAGCCATCCCGCATAACTGTAGTCTGGTTGTGCCTCTGTACCACCAATTCTTACACGACCTAAAGGGGTAAAAATTAGGATCAAACAGATAAATACAAAAATGTTGCCAGAGCCAATAAAGAACCAGTCTAAGTTGGAGGTTAGCCAGTTACGCAGCCCCGCAAAAAACGGTTCTACTTGCTGTCTAAAAAGAAGTGTAAATACGACAAAGAGGATTATCGCCATGCCAGAGATGGCAAATACACGGTTGTGAATATCTAAACCGAATGGACCAACTTTTAGTGCTACGTTATCTTGACCGATTTGGTAATCAGTGTCGATTGCGTTTACCTTGCCATCAGGACGTTGGATACCACCATTATTTTCATTTTCAGTGCTCACGTAATATCTCCTTCAAAAACGTGACCATTTATAAAGTTTTATTATTCTTGTTATTAGAGCAATGGGTTCTTAATGATCCCATCACCCGAAAATAATGAAACTACTTACATATCACATCGCTGTGACACGCAAAAATGATAAGTGCAAACACAAAATAATGCACTTATTTTTTACCTGTAAATAACAGATTTACTGCAAAACTACCGAAAGTGTCGCGTCATCCGCAAAGTGATGTTTTATTTGCGCTTGCAAAAGTTCTGCCGTTGCTAACGCATCAGTTAATGCATGATGAGGCTGATATGCTGGCAAACCATAACGTTCACGAGCTTTACCCAAACGCACCGAGCCTGGCTTTTTACGTTTAATCCAATTTATCAATCCCTTACACTTCTCTCTCTCAATCGCATACTCAATATCTAGCGTATCCACAACAGGAAATTCAATCCCCTCCCCGATACAATTGAGCAGCGCTTGATTAAAGAAATTGCGCTCAATATTTTTGTAATGCACTACCACAATTTTGCCAGCCAGTGCTTGCAACACGGACTCCAATATCTGCTCAAGTTGGGGGGCATTTTTAACTTCAGAATCGGTAATACCATGAATCACGACCGACTCTTCGTTGAGTTCTCGATTCGGGTTGACCACCCAATGAGCAGAACCACGGCAATAGATACGATTTAACGTGAATGGCACTAGTCCAATAGTCAAAATGGCATCATTTTGCGCATCTAAGCCGGTCGTTTCAAAATCTACCGAAACAAACTCTACTTCATTAAGAGGGGTGCTGCTCAGGGCTGCCCCCTTGGCATAAAAATCCTTGAGGCGTTGATCTTTCGCTGTTTCCGCTAAATGCTCGAAACGAGCGGTCCAATTCGGCACCATAGATGTATCAATCAGCATACTAGCTCCTTATTAGCCATTATCAGCCTCACTTAGTGCTGCTTCGTTGATAACGGAACTTAATAAAGCTCTGAGCATTGCTTAGAATTTGGAATGCCGCTTTTAAATTACGACGCTCAAAGTCAGACATATGCTCTGGTTCGATGTTATTGTCAGGCTCATCGCCATTTTCAATATCTAACGCCTGGTGGCGAATTCGCACCATATAGATCAGCTCCATCGCATCTTTTAAATCTATACCACGACCTTTAGGTAGAATGCCGGCGTCATTAATGTCATCTAAACGTTCGAAAGAGTTTTGCGCACGTGAACCAATCGCCAAGGCATGCACACGAATTAAGTCTGCCATTGGTGCGGTGCCGCGACGTTTAAGGTTGATGGAGTTTTTATGACCACCATCTTTTTCCATTACGAAGTCTTTAAAGAAGCCTAATGGCGGTGTACGACGAATAGCGTTATAGGCCATCGCAGCTAAGAAACGATTGTTACGTTTCGCTCGGCGGACAATAAAACTGCTCAAATGCTCTGCCCATTTAACACGGCCATAAACGCCCAATAAATCAAAGAAAATCGAGCTATTGAGTAAACGTTCCGGGTTTGGATTGTCAATCCAGTTGCCAAAACATTCTTCCCATTCAGCGCGAGTTTTGCGCCATTCTGGGTTGGTTGCCATGATGCCACCAGTGCAATATGAGTAGCCGCAAGCCGCTAAACCATCACACACAAATTTAGCAAATTGCTCAAAATATTCACCATGCAGCTTTTCGTCATAGGTGTTATCAAGGATCAAAGCGTTATCTTGGTCAGTGACAATTAATTGCTCATCACGGGCCATTGAACCCATCGCTACCAAGCAATAAGGGATAGGTGCTGGACCAAATTCAATCTCAGCCAATTCAGCTAAGCGCTGTTTAAAGCTACTGCCGATAACTGACATTGCGCGGCCGACCATATGGGCGTTAGCATCTTCACTCACCATACGTACAAAACAGTCTTTCACCTGCGCTGCAACCTGCTTGAGGTCATCGACCGTGGTTTGAGTAAAGATAGAGCTGACTAACAACAAACTGCTTTGCGACTCGTAACGAACGATATCCGTCATACCAATCACACCCACAGGTTTTTTATCTTTGAGTATTGGCAGATGGTGGATGTTATAACGCAACATGGTTAGCATGGCTTCAAACACATAAGCGTTGTAGTCCAACGATACCACGTCCGTACTCATTACTTCGCCGACCGTTAAGTTCGTTTCAATACCTTGAGCAATCACGCGAATACAAAGGTCACGGTCAGTCAAAATACCAAGTAGTTGGTCGTCATCTTCTTCAGTAATTTCTTCTGCGGGGCGCACAATTAATAGCGCGGTGACGTTTTCTTCCGCCATCAAATTCGCAGCTTCTTGGATCGTTGCTGTGCTTTCCAATAGAATTGGCGCACGATTCAATATCTTGCGAGCTTTTGCCGTGGTGAAATCATTATCCTGAGAAGAGTTTGAAACCGCAGTGCGTAAGCGCGCGCTATCTTCTAGCTCCATGAAATCCGCAAAATGCTCTGATTCATCACAAAGCTCGACAAACAATCGCTCGGGAATGCAATAGACCAAGGTATCTGAGATGGCTTTAACTGGCATACGAACACGGTTGTTCATCAACAACCCCATCTGACCAAACATACCGCCCGCATCGATACGGTTGTATAGCTCACCCTTGCGACGAAAGACTTCAACAACACCACTGCGAACGACATAAAGATCGTGGATTGAGTCTCCAGATTTTAGTATGTCTGTACCCTCTCGGTAATACGCCACCTCAACATTGAGGGCGATTTCTCTTAACCTTTCTTCTGGTAATTCATCAAAAGGCGGGTACTGGCTAATGAAATTAAGGACTTCTAACTGCTCAGCTTCCATTCTTATTAATCCGTTGTTGTTCTATTTTCAAAGATAGATATCACCAAGAAAGCGCAGTGGCAATAACATTTTCAATATATAAATTTAACAGCTAATTATACTTGGCTACATATACTCAAGTGACTTCAAAATGCAGGATTCAGAACATTGTTACTGCTTTGAGTTTAAGGAAAACTACTCGAAAATAGCCATCTATTTTCGAGTAGTTTGACGCAAAAATCGAGGCAGTAACTTGCTCCCAAAGGGCGAGCTGAACCACGCACCTGAGGTTATTTGAGTATATCGCTCTTATCGCAGAAAAGATGACTTCGTGTATAGCAAAATTTATTTAGCATTATGCAATATTGCACTTATCGAGAACCAATTCTAAAGTTTAGATATCCCTTATAACGACGTTGAGTTGATATGCTGAATTTCACCACAATAAAAACCATTCTTGATGATGATAACGACGTGCTTTTTGCTCTTTTGTCGACTTACATTGAAGATTTTGGTGATGTAGAACAAAAGCTAGAAGCGTTATATCAAGCAGAGGATTGGCAGGCGCTGTTTATACTCAGCCATAGCCTAAAAGGAACACTGAGAGTGCTTGAAGAAACGGATGTAAGCCCTGTTTTAGAGAAAATCGAGCATCAAAGCCGAGAAGGAGAGGCTCCTGAACTGAATGACGTGAAGAAAGCGTTGGCTGAATTAGCCTCCATCAAATCTCAGATAGAACACTATTTGGCGGCTGAAATGGCGGGATGACATAACGACACTCCCGCCAAGGTATAACGCAAACAAGGATTATCCTTTTAATGACTGCATGTCTATCACAAAGCGGTATTTCACATCCGACTTCATAACGCGTTCATAAGCGTGATTGATCTCCTGCATATCAATCATTTCAACGTCAGAAACAATATTATGCTTGGCGCAGAAATCGAGCATTTCTTGGGTTTCTTGTATCCCCCCAATCAAAGACCCCGAGATAATTTTGCGACCAAACGACAAGGCCATCGTATTGACTTCGGTGACAGCAACCCCGACTACAGCCATCGTTTTACCTAACGCCAAGAGTGGGATATAAGGATCCATGTTGTGCGCGACCGGAATCGTATTAAGTAAAAAATCAAACCGCCCCGCTGCCGCAGACATCTGAGCCTCATCTTTAGAGACAAGAATATCGGTTGCACCCAGCCTTTTGGCATCTTGCCCCTTTTCAGGTGAGGTCGTGATCATGGTGACTTCTGCACCCATTGCAACGGCAAGTTTCACCCCATGTGCCCCAATCCACCCAGACCAATGACCCCGACTTTATCTCCGGGTTTGACTCCCCATTGGCGTAGTGGTGAATAAACAGTGATACCAGCGCAGAGAAGCGGTGCCACCGCCTTAATATCTAATGATTCAGACACACTGAGTACAAAATGCTGATCGACAACGATTTGGGTAGAATAGCCCCCTTGAGTAATTGCATCAGCACCATGTGGATCAGGGCTGCCATAGGTCATCACCATGCCTTGTTCACAGTGTTGCTCCAAATGATTTTGACACGGCGAACAAGTACGACAAGAATCCACCATGCAACCTACTCCAACTAGGTCACCGGCTTTGAATTGGGTTACGTCTGTACCAACACTCAATACGCGACCAATGATTTCATGTCCAGGAACGATCGGATAGTGGGTGAATCCCCAATCATTGTGGGCCATGTGAATATCACTATGGCAGACCCCACAATAGAGTATGTCGATTTGAACATCTTTCGCACCAACATCGCGGCGATCAAACTGATAAGGCTTTAATTCGTCACTACTGTTAAAAGCAGCAAATGAAGAAGTAACGTGCATGAGAACCTCCCTTTCATGTTGACTGGATTCATTTCGCTAGAGAAGATAAAAGTATAGATACAGTTTACGAATATCAGGCATTCTCGGTTCAATTTTTAACCCTCAATCGATGTTCATAAACATCATTCATGTAAGGCATTAGTGTGAGTAAGGAAACAAAAAGAATTCAGTCTGTTGAGAGAAGTTTTTCAATTCTTGAAGCGCTTTCACTCAGTGAGCAGTCGCTCTCGCTACAAAACATCAGTGAAATCGTCGCGCTCAACAAAACCACGGTTCATGGTTTACTCGCGACCATGTGTGCGCTGGGATACGTTAATAGAACCAAACAAGGCTACAGCTTGGGGCTAAGATTCAGAGAACTTTCTAGACCATTGGAGCAAAAAGACGAAGCGATTCGCCGCCATTTTAATGGCCTACTCAATCAAATGGCGCAACTCACCAACAACACAGCTTATCTTGCCGTCAAAAGTGGTGAGCAGGAGTATCTTTATCTCGATGCCATTGAAAGACAAAATCCATTAACCATTCGCAGCCCTCGTGGCCGAAGAGAAGGACTCGCGACATCAGCCATCGGGAAAGTATTTCTGGCTTTTGATAAAGAATTATTGCGCCAATTCCGCTTACAAACTCCGCTTTCCCCTGAGCTAGAAAAAGAGCTTTCTCAGGTGCTTATCAAAGGATATTCCTTAGACCTAGAGCAGGCAGAGCCCAACCTAAATTGTTTGGCCTTCCCACTTTATATGGCAGGCGAGTTGGTTGCGGTAGCCGGGATAAGTGGTGCAGCGACCGAGCTCACCCATCAACGATTGATCCATTTCGCAGAGGTGTTCCTCAAAATGCCCAACGCGAATAGCTAGATTGCCTTGCATTTTTCCTTCATTGTTTCGACAAGATTCGACATTATCAAATCTTGCCGACTTAGTTACCACTTTCCAACCTAATCAAGACGATACCCTTTAAACTGCTCCACAGTGGCAGTGAGGTGAGAAATACCCCCAACTCACATTCTCACTTCACTGCACTCTTGCGCCACGAGTATGTTCGATCATTTACCTAAGTAATACATTGGAGAAGTTATGTCGACAGTTTTAATTACCGGAGCTAATCGCGGTCTTGGTTTAGAGTTTGTGCGTCAGTATGCCGCAATGGGCTGGCAAGTGCTTGCGACTTGCCGCACTCCAGAAAAAGCGGAATTGCTTGGCCAATTGGCAATGGAATATCCGCAAGTAAAGCTAATTAAACTCGACGTTACAAATGAAGACGAGATCAATTTATTAGCAACACAACTGAAAGGTCAAGCGATCGATCATCTCATCTTAAATGCAGGTGTTCTGGGTGAAGATTGCGCAAAACTCGGTGAAATGACTCAAGCGAAATGGCTTGAAGTCTTGACTATTAATACGGTCGCTCCCGCATTATTAATTCAAGCGTTACAAGATAATGTCGCAGCCAGTGAGCACAAAACTATCATAGGTATTTCAACACGAGTGGCGAGCCTGGGTGATAACAGTTCGGGCAACATGTACAGTTACAGAACATCTAAAGCCGCCCTTAACCAGATTTTGGTTTCCGCAGCACAAAACTTACGCGAGCAAGCCGTGAAAACGCTCGCAATACATCCGGGTTGGGTACAAACCGACATGGGTGGAGACAGTGCCACCTTCACGCCTCAAGAAAGTGTCGCAGG